>CAVDQW010000183.1:0-3347 GCA_963610995.1 bacterium
CCGCGCCTCTGCTCACGACCAAGTCCGACGGCACCCAGGCGGGCATCGACGTCGAGTTCGCCTATGCCGTGGCAGACCAGCTCGGGCTCGACGTCAAGTTCGTCACCGTCTCATCCGCCTCTGCTGCCGGCACCCAGTGCGACGTCGTGATGGGCGCCTCCAGCTCCGACGTCGCCTCCGCCTCGGGCGTCACCGTGGTCGGCGACTTCGCCGAGACCGCAGTCGGCGTCTTTGCCCGCGGCTCCGAGGGCTCGCTCGCCGCGGCCAACCTCTCCGGCAAGGTGGTCGGCGTTCAGCTCAGCTCCACCTCCGAGAAGACGCTCTCCAACGCCAACCTCGGCGTCATCGAGCAGGGCTTCTCGAGCATCAACGAGTCGATGAGCGCGCTGGGGGCCGGCACCATCGACGCGGTCGTCTGCGACGCCTACGCGGGCAGTTACCTCGCCTCCGACTACGACGGCGTCGTGTTGCTCGGCACGCTCGACACCCCCTCCGCGCTCGGCGTGGCCGTGAACAGCTCCAAGACGACCCTCTCCGCAGCGGTGAAGACCGCGGTCGAGACGGCGCAGTCCAACGGCCAGCTCGACATCATCAAGTCTCGCTGGGCCAACAACATCGGTACCCTGACCAGCGCTTCCATGCTCCAGGGCATCAACGCTGCGGCTGTCACGTCCGAGGTGGGCACGACCACCGCCCAGTAACGCCTTGCGGCAACGGGCCTCGCAATCAACCGACGCGCCAAAATCAATCGCACATTCGCAGCGCCCCGCCGCCTCCCGCGACGGGGCGCTTCTCGTTGCGCCCGACCTCGCTCGCGCCCGAAACCCCGCCGCTCAAAAATTCCCCGGCCCCATCCGCTTACCTGCGCCCGATTGGGGGTAAGAAGAAAGTAACGCGCGATCCGAAAGGCCTTACCCGCCCCGTACGCGCGCACCCAATCGTTAGGAGGATCGTATGGTTGACATCAAGATCTCCGGCCGCAAGGTCAGCGTTTCCGACGCCCTGCGCGATCACGTCGACGAGAAAGTCGGCAACGCCCTTAAGGTATTCGACATTTCCCCGATGAGCTGCGACGTCGTCCTTCGTGTCGACAAGAACCCGTCCAACCCCGAGTCCCAGGCCTGCGAGGTCACCGTCTTCGTCCGCGACAACGTGGTTCGCGTCGTGGCCGTTTCCGACGACATGTACTCCGCCATCGACGAGGCCGCCGATAAGGCCACTCGCCAGCTGCGCAAGTACAAGACCCGCGTCGTCGACCGCCGTCAGCACGCCCACGTCAAGCACGCCGCCCCCGTCTCCGCCGAGGACCTCGCCGCCCTCATCGAGCCCGCGCCCGAGGAAGAGGACGACCAGCTCGTACGCGAGAAGGTCATCGACCTCGTGCCCATGACCGAGGAGGAGGCGCTCGTCCAGACCGACCTGATCGGACACGATTTTTATGTGTTCACCAACTCCACTACCGGCCTGATCAACGTTATCTACCACCGCAAGAACGGCGGGTACGGTATCATCAAGCCAAAGATTGAGGAGAACGAAGAGTAGGGAAGGCAAGCTTTTGAGCGAACCCGTCGTCCCCGAGGGGGATACCGAAATCAGTAATTCCAACGCCCAGGCGTCGCAGGAAGCTGCGCGCCTGGGCCGCGCTTATCACGCGCAGCCCAACGTGAACATCATCGTGGACTCCTGCGCCGACTTCTCGCCCGAGGTCGTGCGCTCTCTTGGCGTCGACGTGGTGAGCTTCTCGTTCGTCATGGACGGCGAGGAGCACGCCGACGACTTCTGGCAGTCCATGTCGCCGCACGACTTCTACGAGAAGATGCGCCAGGGCTCCACGGCCACCACGTCGGCCGTCACGCCCGGCCAGTACCTCGAGGTCTTCGAGGCCGCGGCCAAGAAGGGCACCCCGACCGTCTACCTGTCGTTTACCCGCGGCCTCTCGTCGTCCATCGAGGCGGCGCGCCAGGCGGCCGACATGGTCCGCGAGAAGTACCCCGACTTCGAGATCTACGTGGTCGACAACCTGTGCCCGTCCGCGGCGGCCGAGCTTCTCGCCATCGAGGCGGTGCACCAGGCGGGCAACGGCCTTTCGGCCAAGGAGCTCGTCGAGTGGGCCGAGGAGGCGCGCTACTACATCCAGGGCTACTTCACGCTCGACAACTTCGACGCCCTCGCGCGCGGCGGCCGCATCCCGCCCGCCGCTGCCACCGTGGGCGGCAAGCTCGACATCAAGCCCGAGCTCTCCTACGACCTCAAGGGCGCCCTCACGCTCAACGGCATGTGCCGCGGCCGCAAGAAGGCCCTGCGCGCCATCATCGCAGATTTCAAGGCCAACCGCCTGGACGAGGAGGACCTCGGCGGCACCCCGCTGCCCGTGGGCATCGTCTCGGCCGACGCCGATAAGGACGCCCAGTGGCTCGCCGCCCAGCTCCGCAAGGAGCCCGGCTGCGCGGACATGCCCATCATCTTCAGCTCCGTGTCGCCGGTCATCGGCGCTCACGTGGGGCCGGGCATGGTGGCCTGCGTCTTCTGGGGCAAGGACCGGCGCGAGAGCCTCTCGTTCACCGATCGCCTCGCCCGCAAGGTCCGCGGTAAATAAGACAAGGGGACGCATCCCTTCGTCTCATTAAAAACCTTATGACGGAAAGAGCTCGCCTCTTTCCGTCTTTCGCGCAATAAAGAGCACGTTAGAAAGGCACTTTCTTGAGCACTTCGCACAACACCAAGGTCGCGTTTATCGGCACCGGAATCATGGGAGCGGCCATTGCCGGCCACATCCTGGATGCGGGCTTTGACCTCACCGTGTACAACCGCACGCGCGAGAAGGCCGAGGGGCTGCTCGCCCGCGGCGCCCACTGGGCCGAGAGCCCGGCCGCCGCGGCAGAGGGCGCCGACGTCGTCTTCACCATGGTCGGTTATCCCACGGACGTCGAGGACGTCTACCTGGCCTCCGACGGCATCCTGCGCACTGCCAAGAAGGGCGCCTATCTCATCGACCTCACCACGAGCTCGCCCGAGCTCGCGCGCGACATCTACGCCGCCTCCGAGTCCGGCGACATCCACGCCTTCGACTGCCCCGTCACGGGCGGCCAGGCGGGCGCTGAGGCGGGCACCCTCACGTTGATCATGGGCGCCACCGAGAAGACCGTGGCCCCCGTGCTCCCGGTCCTGCAGACCTTCGGCAAGAAGTTCTTCTACTTCGACGAGCCCGGCGCAGGTCAGACGGCCAAGCTGTGCAACCAGGTGAGCCTGGCCTCCTGCATGGTGGGCTACGCCGACGCCCTCGCGCTCGCCGAGCTGGGCCACCTCGACGGCGAGAAGGTCCTCGACAACCTTTCCCTTGTCATCAA
>CAVDQW010000184.1:0-11762 GCA_963610995.1 bacterium
AACCTGTCCCATGCTGCAGCGCGACAAACCTGTCACCAGCCGCAGCACCTGGTGACAGGTTTGTCGCGCTGCGCGCTGGGACAGGTTCGCCGCGCCCGCCGCGCGCAAATTGTTCCTCGGAAATAAACAATCTCCGCGATGTTTACTCGCTGCCGAGCCGCAAACCGTTCAAAGCATTCGAACTATTCGAATTGTCCGCAGGTAAACGGCGTATTTTTAACCACTTGCGGCAAAAGTTCTGAACCTGCGATGTCCTTACCCTCGCCGTCGCCTGCGGGTGGTATCTTCAATCTAGGCAATTAGGCGATGCGTCGCCTAAAAAAGGGGGATCTACAAGCAAGGCGTTACCAACCGAAGGGGGATCTACATGAAGTTCTTTATCGACACCGCTGACATCGACGAGATTAAAGAGGCCATGAGCTGGGGCTGCTTGGCCGGCGTCACCACCAACCCGTCGCTTTACGCGCGCACCGGTGGCAAGCTCGCCGACTTCGAGGGCCACATGCTCAAGATCGCCGAGATCTGCGAGGGCCTCCCCGTCTCCGCCGAGTCCCAGTCCAAGACGACCGAGGGCATGATCGAGGACGGCCGCCGTCTCTCCGCGCTCGCCCCGAACATCGTCGTCAAGCTCCCGATCTGCGCCGAGTCGCTCGCCGCGACCCACCAGCTCGCCTCCGAGGGCGTCCGCATCAACATGACGCTCGTCTTCAGCCCGACCCAGGCCCTGCTCGCCGCCAACGCCGGCGCCCGCTACATCAGCCCGTTCGTCGGCCGCTTCGACGACATCGCCGAGGACGGCATCCAGCAGCTCGCCAACGTCGTGGCCTGCATCGGCAACTACGACTGGAGCGGCAAGAACGTCGACGACCAGGTCGAGATCATCACCGCCTCCGTGCGCACCCCGAACCACGTGACCCAGGCCGCCCTTCTCGGCGCCGACATCGCCACCGTGCCGTTCGGCGCGCTGAAGAAGTGCCTCAAGCACCCCCTCACCGACCAGGGCATGGCCTCTTTCGACGCCGACTGGGCCAAGGTCGTCGCTGCCCAGTAGGGCCTGCTGGTCCGTGGGTTGCTGAGCGCCTAGCTCGGTAGACCATCCTGCGGCCGCCGGGTACCCCATCTAGTCCCTCAATCGTCGCTTGCGTACCTCAAGTACGCGGCGCTCCTCTTTCGGGGCTATCTGGGGCACCGGGCGACCGCCGTCAGGTTTCGGGGGCACATCTGCGGCACCCTGAGGCCGCCGTTGGGTTTCCGGGGCCAACAGCGACGGAAACCTTTCTTGCAAAACCAACGCCACACAAAGGAGGCAAAATGACCGACGACGAGCTCAAGCGCGTCGCCAACGAGGTCCGCAAGGGCATCGTGACGGGCGTCCACGCCGCCAAGGCGGGCCACCCCGGCGGCTCCCTCTCCATCGCCGACATCCTCACCTACCTGTACTTCGAGGACATGAACGTCGACCCGGCCGAGCCCAAGAAGGCCGACCGCGACCGCCTCGTCCTCTCCAAGGGCCACGCGGCCCCCGCGCTCTACGCCGTCCTCGCCAACCGCGGCTTCTTCCCGGTCGAGGAGCTCACCACCCTGCGCCACGTGGGCAGCCGCCTGCAGGGCCACCCCAACATGAACGACACCCCGGGCGTCGACATGTCCACCGGCTCCCTCGGCCAGGGCGTCTCGGCCGCCGTGGGCATGGCGCTCGCCGCCAAGCACTGGGGCGACTCCTACCGCACCTACGCCATCCTGGGCGACGGCGAGATCGAGGAGGGCCAGGTCTGGGAGGCCGCCATGTTCGCCGGCAACAAGGGCCTCGACAACCTCTGCCTGGTCGTCGACCACAACGGCCTGCAGATCGACGGCTCCATCGAGGAGGTCAACTCCGCGATGCCCATCGCCGACAAGTTCCGCGCCTTCAAGTTCAACGTCATCGAGCTCGCCGACGGCAACGACATGGCGCAGGTCCGCGCCGCCTTCGAGGCCGCCCGCGCGCACAAGGGCGCGCCGACCTGCATCGTCGCCGAGACCCTCAAGGGCAAGGGCGTGAGCTACATGGAGAACCAGGTGGGCTGGCACGGCAAGGCCCCCAACGACGAGCAGTACGAGCAGGCCATGGCCGAGCTCGAGGCCGCTGGGAAGGAGCTGTAATGGCAGACGTGAAGAAGGTCGCCACGCGCGCCAGCTACGGCGAGGCCCTGGTCGAGCTCGGAAGCGAGCGCGACGACTTCGTGGTCCTCGACGCCGACCTGGCCGCCGCCACGCAGACCGGCAAGTTCAAGGCCGCCCACCCCGAGCGCTTCTACGACTGCGGCATCGCCGAGGCCAACATGGTCGGCATCGCCGCGGGCATCGCCGCCGCCGGCAAGAAGGTCTTCTGCTCCACGTTCGCGATGTTCGCCGCGGGCCGCGCCTTCGAGCAGGTGCGCAACTCCATCGGCTACCCGCACCTCGACGTGAACATCTGCGCCACGCACGCCGGCATCTCCGTCGGCGAGGACGGCGCCTCCCACCAGTGCAACGAGGACATCGCCCTCATGCGCTCCATCCCGGGCATGACCGTCATCGTCCCGTCCGACGACACCGAGGCCAAGGCCGCCGTGCGCGCCGCCCTCGACTACGAGGGCCCCGTCTACATGCGCCTCGGCCGCCTCGCCGTCCCCGTGGTCAACGACCCCGAGACCTACGAGTTCCAGATCGGAAAGGGCGTCACCCTGCGCGAGGGCACCGACGTGACCCTCGTGGCCACCGGCCTCATGGTCGCCGCCGCCCTCGAGGCCGCCGACGTCCTCGCCGAGAAGGGCGTCTCCGCCGAGGTCATCAACATCCACACCGTCAAGCCCCTCGATGAGGAGCTCGTGCGCGCCTCCGCCAAGAAGACCGGCCGCGTCGTCACCTGCGAGGAGCACTCCGTCATCGGCGGCCTCGGCGACGCCGTGCTGGGTGCCCTGGCCGCGGACCCCGTGCCCGTGCGCAAGGTGGGCGTCAACGATACCTTTGGCGAGTCCGGCCCCGCCCTGGAGCTTCTCCACAAGTACGGCCTGGACGCCGAGGGCATCGTCTCCCAGACCCTCGACTTCCTCGGCAAGTAAGACAAGGGGACAGTCCCTTCGTCTTATCGCCGGCGCCGCCTGCAAAAGGAACAGTCCCTTTTGCAGGTTTTATGCGGCCAACAAGCGGCCCGCGGACCCAAATCCGCGGGCCGCTTCTCGTAAACGCGGCCCTCTTCCGAGCGCCGTCGCTCGCCGCCGTTTTGGCGCCCTCCGCGCCGCCAGCCCGTGCCCGAAGCCGTAGCGAGGTTATGCTTTATCAATCGTTCTTTTATGGCTTTTGGGCCGAATACAGGCCATTTGCTAAACTGAACGAGCATCTGTCCGCTGTGAGCAAAAGGAAAAGGAGCTTTCGTGGCCAATCACTTTCGCAGCACTGAGCGACAGGAGTCGGACGCCGAGGAGACCATCTTCGAGGACGTTTCGACCACGGCAACCGTAGCACCGCAGGTTATCGACGACGCAGCCGTCGACGCCGTTCTGTACCCCGAGTCCGCATCCGCGGCCAGCGTCCCGTCCGTGGACGCCCCCGCCGTTGACGCGCTCAGCTCGGCGGCGGCCGACGACCTCGCCGTTCATGCGGTCACCGCGTCCGAGCCGGCCGATCCCACCGATCAGCCCGGCTTCACGAGCGTCTTCGCGCCCCTGGCCAACGACGACGCCCCCGCGGTCTCGCGTACGGGCACGCCCACCGTGTCGTTCAAAAACGTATCACTCATCTACCCGGCCCAGCCCAACAAGCCCGCTCTCGACGACGTCAGCCTCGACGTGTACCCCGGCGAATTCGTGTTCGTCGTCGGTCACTCCGGCTCCGGCAAGTCCTCGCTTCTGCGCCTGATCACGCGTGAGCTCAAGGCCACGCACGGCCAGGTCATCGTCGGTGGCCAGGACCTCACCAAGATGCGCAACAGCAAGGTTCCGTATCTCCGCCGCCAGATCGGCACCGTCTACCAGGACTTCAAGCTCCTGCCCAACAAGACGGTCTACGAGAACGTCGCCTTCGCGCTCGAGTGCATCGGCAAGCCCCGCTCGGTCATCAAGGCCCAGGTCCCCGAGGTGCTTCGCCTCGTCGGCCTCGCGGAGCGCATGGATCACTTCCCCGACCAGCTCTCCGGCGGCGAGCAGCAGCGCGTCTCTGTTGCCCGAGCCATGGTCAACCGTCCGCCGCTGCTGGTCTGCGACGAGCCCACCGGTAACCTCGACCCGGCCATCTCGCTGGGCATCATGAAGCTGCTCGACCGCATTAACCGCGCGGGCACCACCATCGTTATGGCTACCCACGACCGCGAGATGGTCGACTCCATGCGCAAGCGCGTCATCGCGCTGGAGGCCGGTCACATCGTTCGCGACCAGGAGAAGGGAGGCTATGGCTACTATGGCGCCCTCTAGCATCGGTTATTCCTTCCGAGAGGTCGGCCAGCACTTCCGCCGCAACTGGACCACGGTCCTCGGCGCGGTCGTCACCATCTTCCTCTCGCTCTTCATCATCGGCGTCTTCGTCGTCGGCTCCGTGCTTATCGACAACATGATCGGCTCGGTCGAGGATGAGGTCACCATCCAGGCGTTCCTCTCCGACGACGCCACCGACGCCCAGGTCCAGGCCTACGCAAGCAAGGTCAAGGGCTGGGACAACGTCGAGAGCGTCACCGTCCGCACCAAGGAAGAGGCGCTCGAGCAGTACCAGAACCAGATGTCCAACCGCAACGCGAGCGACGCCATCAGCGCCCTCGACGGCGAGAACCCGCTGCCCGCGTCGCTGGTCATCAAGCTCGACGACCCCCAGGAGGTCGAGTCCACCGCGACCAAGATCGTTGAGGACGCCGATTTCGCCGCCATCTGCGACTCCAAGGACAGCCCCGCGTCCGACGTCAACTACGGCCGCGAGACCGTCGAGAAGCTCTTTAGCGTTACCGGCTACATCCGCGTCGCCGCCATCGTGCTCGTCGCCCTGCTCACGTTCGTCGCCTTCGTGTTCATCAACAACACGATCCGCCTGGCCATCACCGCTCGCCGCCGCGAGATCGGCATCATGCGCCTGGTCGGCGCCTCGAACAGCTACATTCGCAGGCCGTTCATCCTCGAGGGCGTCATCGAGGCCGTCCTCGGCGCCCTGCTGGCCATCGTCGTGCTGATCGCCGGCGTGAACGCGCTGCTGCCCAAGCTCGCGGCCAGCATGTCGTTCCTCTCGTTCAGCATCTCGAACCAGACGCTGGCGGTCTGCTCCGCGGGCTTGCTGCTCATCGGCGTGGTCATCGGCCTCTTCGGCTCCGCCATCGCCATGCGCCGCTACCTCAAGGTCTAGCACCGGCTGGCAAGAAACGCACCGCACGGGGCGTCGCGCAAGCGGCGCCCTTTTTTGTGCGGCGGAGGGCCGAGCGGAGGCGTTACGGGCGCCATTGCGGGCGCCGATCGCCCGCTGGCCCCTCAAAATCGCGGATGTGCGGCGCTCGAGCTCGCGCCTCGCCGCACATCCGCCAAAAACAGGGGATATTCCCCTCAAAATCGCGGATGTGCGGTGAGGGGCTGCGATGAGCACCGCACATCTCCAGTTTTGAGGGGCCTTCTCGGCGATCGCGCGCCTATTTGTGGTGTAAGTAGAGCGGCCGTCGCGCGGACGCCGCCCGCGCCTTCCGCCTGAATCTACTTCTCGAGCCCCCGCCGGTCAACCACCTCCCTGACCGCCTCTGCCGCGTAGAGCCTCAGCGCCTCGAGCCTCTCGGGGGCCGGCGGCTCGGCCCCCGCCGGCTCCGCCTTCGCCAGGGACTCGGGCGAGAACATCCTCGCCGCCTGCCACCTGCCCTCCTCTCCCATCAGCACGGCGCAGGTCAGGCGCATCATCGACGCCCTCGAGGGGAACGCCTGGACCGAGGCGTAGCGGCGCTTTATCTCGCGGTTGGCCCGCTCCTGCTGGTTGTTGGTCCTGATCTTGGGCCAGTGCTCGCGCGGGAACGCCATGAAGGCCAGGGCGTCCTCCCGCGCGGCCTCGAAGGCCTCGCCGGCCGCGGCCGAGAGGGCCGAGACGCGGGGCGCGGCCTCCTCCCACACCGCGCGGGCGCGCGCGAGGTCCGGCTGCGAGCAGGCGAGCCTGACGAGCTCGGCGCAGGCGGCCTTGCCGGCCCTCGTCCTCACGTGGCCCTGCAGGTCGCGCTGCAGGTGGGTGACGCACCTCTGCCACGAGCAGCCGCAGAAGACCTCCCGGACGGCGGCGACCAGCCCGGCGTGGGCGTCGGAGACGACGAGCCGGACGCCCGAGAGCCCGCGCGCCCTGAGGCCCTCCAGGAACGCCTTCCACGACTCCCTGGACTCGGCGTCCACGCACTCGGCCCCCAGGAAGCGCTTGCGGCCGTCGGCGTCCAGGCCGATCGCGGTCACGAGGGCCTGGGACACGTAGCGGCCCTCGACCTGGCACTTCATGTGGGTCGCGTCCAGCCACACGTAGGGCGAGGCGCCCTCTACCGGGCGCGAGCGGAACGCCTCGGCGGCGGCGTCGAGCTCCGAGCAGAGCCTGGAGACCTCCGAGCTCGACAGCGACGAGACGCCCAGCGCGGCGGCCAGCCTCTCGATCTTGCGGGTGGAGACGCCGGCGACGAACGCCTCCCGCACGAGCGCGACCATCGAGGCCTCGACGCGCGTGTAGCGCCCGAGGATCCCCTCGGGGAAGTAGGTGCCCCTCCTGAGCTTGGGTATCGCCAGGTCGAGGTCGCCGGCCGCGGTCTTCAGCGTCCGCGGGCGGTAGCCGTTGCGGCTGTTGGCCCGCGACTCGCTCCGCTCGCCCCTGGCGGCCCCGCACAGCTCCTGCGCCTCCGCGTCCATCGCGGCGTTCATCACCGCCTCGAGCATCCGGCACCCGAACTCCCGCAGGTCGGGGCACTCGCCGAACATCGCCATCACCGCCGCCCTCTGCTCGAGGGTCAGCTGTAGTACATTCTTCTCCTGGGCCATCGCGCACTCCTTTTCGTCGAACCTAAGCAAGCGACGATTCTACGCGATGGCCTTTTTCGCGCTCTTCTTACACCAACGTTATGCGCGCTACCCGGCGGGCACCGCACATCCGCCGTTTTGAGGGGCCTTCTCGGCGGCGGGGCCCGGATTGGCCCCGCATTCGCTACGATTGACTCAGCCTGCGACCTGCCGATAGGGGGCAGCCCCCAAACCGCAGCGCCTTCGGGGCAGCCCGCGCCTGCCGAACCTGTCCCACGCTGCTGCACGATAAACCTGTCACCCGCGGCAGCACCTGGTGACAGGTTTATCGCGCAGCACGAGGGGACGGGTTGTCCGCCCGCCGATCCTCTACCCGCCCCGCCGGGCCCGCCTGCGCCGAGCCCCGTCCGCGTCAACCAAAGGAGAAACACGTGGCCCGAAAGCGCCCGCACCATGGAAACACCCGCCGCGGCTCCTCCAAGGGGCCGCGCAAACAGCGCCGCACCGTTACCGGCACCCTACGCGTCCTGCGCCGCGGCTCGGCCGTGGTCGAGACCGCCGAGGGCACGTTCGACGTCACCCGCTCCGGCGTCCGCGAGGCCATGAGCGGCGACGAGGTCAGCGTCTTTCTCGTCGGCGGCAAGAGACCCGGCCAGGGCAAGCTCGCCGTCGTGGACTCCGTGCTCAACCGCGCCACGCACACGCTGCTCGGCCGCTTCGAGCTCGCCGGCCCGCTCGGCGCCGTCGTCCCGCTCGACAACCGCCTCTGCCACGACTTCTTCATCGTCCCCGAGGACAAGAGCCCCGAGCGCCTGGGCGTGGCCCCCGGCGACATCGTGGCCGCCCGCATCGTCGAGTACCCCACGCCCTACACCGCGGCCGTCGTGACCCTCGACCGCCGCGTGGGCTCGGCCGACGAGCTGGACATGAACATCGAGTCCGTCATCGCGAGCCATGGCCTGGCCTGCGACTTCGCGCCGTCGACTCTGGCTGAGGCCGAGGCTGTGCGTGCCGACGTGCCCGCCGCCCTCGCCGCCGACCCGCGCCGCCGCGACCTGCGCGACGTCCTCTGCATGACCATTGACCCCGCCGACGCCCGAGACTTCGACGACGCCGTGGGCGCCCGCGAGCGCGCCGACGGCGGCTTCGACCTCGACGTCCACATCGCCGATGTCACGCACTACCTGCCCTGGGGCTCCTCGATGGATCTCGAGGCCCGCTCGCGGACCTGCTCCGTCTACCTCGTCGACCGCGTGCTGCCCATGCTGCCCGAGCGCCTCTGCAACGACGTCTGCTCGCTGCGCCCGGGGGAGGACCGCCTCGCCATGACGGTCCGCATGCACCTCGACGAGCGCGGCCGCGTGGTCTCGGCCCGCGCCTGCGCCTCGGCCATCCGCTCCAACGCCCGGCTCTGCTACGACGAGGCCGACGCGCTTCTTAACGGCACCGCCACCCCCGCCGACCTGCCCGTGGTTGACCCTGCGGAGGTCGAGGACGTGGCGGCCGCCCTGCGCGTCCTCGACCGAATCCGGGCCCTTCGCGAGGCCCTGCGCCACGCCCGCGGCGCCATCGACTTCGAGACCCGCGAGGCCAAGGTGACCCTCGACGCCGACGGCCGCCCCACCGGCGTGCGCGTCCGCAACCGCACCCGCGCGACCGGCCTGGTGGAGGAGGCCATGCTCCTGGCCAACGAGTGTGTGGCCAAGATCCTAGCCGACGCCGAGGTTCCGTGCGCCTACCGCGTTCACGAGCAGCCCGCCGCCGACGACCTGCGACGCACCGTCGCCCCCCTCGATGAGCTGGGGCTTCTTGCCCCGGGCGACGCGGCGGCGCTTCTTGCCGGCGAGCCCCGCGCCATCCAGGCCGTGCTCGAGCGCGCCCGCGGCACCCGCGGCGAGTACCTGGCGAGCGCTCTTCTGCTGCGCGCCCAGCGCCGCGCCGTGTATCTGCCGCACAACGACGGCCATTATGCCCTCGGAGCTGCGGCTTATTGCCACTTCACCTCGCCGATCCGCCGCTATCCGGACGACATCGTGCACCGCGCGCTCAAGGCCCATCTTGCCGGCCGCGACGGCTGCCCCGAGCAGCGCGCCGTCGAGCGCCTCTTGCCGCAGCTCTGCAACGACTGCTCCCGCATGGAGAGAACCGCCGACGCCGCCGCGCGCGACTCGCAGAAGATCAAGATGGCCGAGCTGTACTCCGCCCGCGTCGGCCAGCGAGAGGTGGGCGTCGTCTCCGGCTGCGAGCGCTTCGGCGTCTTCATCTGCCTCGACGAGACGTGCGCCGACGGCCTGCTGCCCGTCCGCGGCCTCGGCAACGAGTGGTTCGAGTACGACGAGAAGCGCCTCACGCTGACCGGCGCCGAGACGGGTGAGACCTGGGGCCTCGGCCGCCGCGTCGTCGTCGAGGTCGCCGGCGTCGACATCCCCCGCGGCCGCATCGACTTCCGCCTCCCTCGCGCCCAGTAACGCCGTCTCCTGCCACCGGTGACAGTCATTGGTGGCAGGTGCCGGCCCGAACCACCTGTAATCGGCGACCGCCGCTGCGGCCAGACGAGGGCGAAGCGCCTGCAATTGGTGACTGTTTCTACGCGCATGCGACCGCCGGTCGCGGGCGCGGCGCCGGTTCATGAAGCCGGTGACTCATGGCCGCCCACGATGCGCGCGTAGTGACTGTCACCAATTGCGGGCGCCCCGCCCGCCGCGCCGCCAAACCTCAAAGCTGAATGGCACGCTATACAATGTTATACATTGCTATACTTTGTTATACCTTCCCAAAGCAGCATCTCTGAGCAGGTGATTTATTTGGCGATGAACCCCTTCAAACCCACGGCCGGAAAGACCCCGCCAGCTCTTATCGGCCGCGATTACGTGCTCGAGGAGTTTCTTGAGGGCATAGAGAACGGCCCAGGCGCCCCCAGCCGCCTCATGCGCGTCACGGGAATCCGCGGCATGGGCAAGACGGTCATGCTCAACGAGGTGGCTGCCGAGGCACGCCGCCAAGGCTGGGCCGTCATCGACGAAACGGCGAGCGAGGGGCTTTGCGACCGCATCGTCGCCCTCGCGGCGCCCGAGCACGTCTCGCGAATCGACGCGGCGCCCTCCGCGCTCGGCGTCTCGCTCGGCTCCGTCCAAATCGACCGCGCGGCGCTCACCCTCCGGCACGCCCTCTCCGACGCAATCAAGAAGAATGGTCGCGGCCTGCTCATTACCCTCGACGAGGTCCAGGATGCCCCGCTCGACGAGGTCAGGGCACTTGCCATCGCCATCCAGCACCTTATTCGCGACGACCTCGATATCGCCTTCGTGTTCGCGGGCCTTCCGTCCATGATCGAGAGCGTTGTCAACGGTAAGACGCTCACGTTCCTGCGCCGCGCCGTGCCGGTTGACCTGGCTCCGGTGAGCCTTGCCGAGGTGACTTCTTCCTTCCTGGGCATCATGCGGGAGACGGGCGTGGCCCTCAGCGACGACCTGGCGACCGACCTGGCCGCGATTACCCAGGGCTATCCCTTCATGATCCAGCTTGTCGGCTATCACGTCTGGCAACTTGCCTCGCGCGCCGACGGGACGGTGACGCGGCGGGTGGCCGAACAGGGCGTCGCCGTCGCCCGCGAGCGTTTCGACGCCACCGTCATCGAGCCGGCGCTTCAGCGCCTTCCCCCGAGCCTGCTCGAGTACCTGTTGGCGATGGCCGAGGACGAGGGCGCGTCCTGCGACTCGGGCGTCGTTGCCCGCCGCCTCGGAAAGACGGTGCAGCAGGTGAGCACGTGCCGCGCCCGCCTGATCGCCGACGACGTCATCGAGGCGTCGGGCTGGGGGTCCGTCTCGTTCGCCGTGCCGTACATGGCCGATTACCTCAACGCCAACCGTGCGGAAATCGAGGCGAAGGTCCTGTGCAAGCGCCGCCCTAGGGCATAATGGGTACACAAGCAACCTGAACAGGACTTCGTTGCCGCGCCCGCGCCCGCCGACCGGCGGCCCGCGCGCGGCCTGAATGCGCCGGCGCGCCCGGCTGGAGGACCAATGAACGAACCGCAGACCGAGCTCACCGACGCGCTCGCCCAGGCCGAGGGCTACCTGATCCAGGGCCAGGAAGAGGCCGCACTCGACCTTCTCCGCCGCCTCGCCGAGGACGCCGAGGAGTACGTCGACAAGAACTGCTCCGCCACCAACGAGATGCAGTGGTTCAGCTTCCCGACCGCCTTCGAGAAGCTTGCGTACCGCCGCATCGAGGGCGACCCCCGCGAGCTGCGCGACCTTGGCGAGCCGCTCGACCGCCTCTACAACGACCTCGCCATCGCGGCCGTCCACACCGGCGACTACGACGAGGCCAAGGCCGCCCTCAAGAGCGCTATCCGATGGAACCCGATGGACTGCGCCGCCCGTCTCAACCTCGCCGACCTGTACAAGATCGACGGCAATATGGACGAGTACCTGGGCCTTTCTTTCTCCGTCTTCGAGCGCGCGAGCGACCCGCGCCACCTCGTGCGCGCCTTCGTCAACTTCTCGGCCTGGTTCCAGGTCAGCGAGAAGCCCCGCGTGTCCGCCGCCTGCCTGCGCGCCGCGCAGCTGCTCGACGTCAAGGACTCCTCGCTCGACGCCGCCGTCGACCAGGCCGCCGGCACCGACCGAGACCCGGCCGGCGTCGCGGAGTCCGAGGTTCGCGGGATTCTTGCCAATGAGGGCCTGCCCTGCGGCGGCAACGCCGAGGTGGCCGCCTGCCTGCTCATCTGCGCGTCCAACGCCGCCCGCGCCGGCGAGAAGAACGACGCCGCGAGCTTCACCCTTCGCGCACGCGACC
>CAVDQW010000185.1:0-2306 GCA_963610995.1 bacterium
GACCTACACGCTTCCCCAGAACGCCGACAAGGTGATGGCCCTTATCGCCTGCAGAAACGTCAAGTAGCCCAAATTCCCGCACATTTTTTGGATGGGCCGTTGCCGGTGTATTGGTTCTGAACCGTTGGAATTGCTTAGGCTCTGTATAGCTGTTTACCTGCGGATTTAATTGTTGTCCGGTACGACTGGTAGTCTCATCCTAAAGTCGCGGATGGGAGGCCGGAAGTGTCCATGGAAGAGGAGCTCACACGCAGGGGGTTCGTTGTGCTCGCGGCCGGTGCAATGGGCGCGGTGTTCTTGAAGCCCGAGCTCGCGGGCGAGGCCTCGGTCGGGGTCCGCTATCTGGTGAGCGTTGAGACCAAGGGGTGCGGCCGCCTTTGGCCGAAGGACGCGACGCCGGAGCAGGTGGAGGATTTCTTTCCGACGACGGCTGCGGATAGGGAGAAGGAGGCGCTTGAGCCAGGGATGCGGCTCGGTTTCTCGCCGGATCCCGACCACGACGACTTCCTTGAGGTGTTCGGGCCGGGCGGCGAATGCGTCTGCGACATCCCTTGGTTTACCTGGGACGAAGACGAGGCCGTTGCCGTCCGGCGTATCTCGGGCAAGATCCGGGAGGGCTACGAAGTGTGGGGCGAGGTCACGCGCGTGAGGCACTACGATATGGATGCAGACGCCGACTGGGCCCGTGTGCACGACGTTGAGTTCGATGCGTATTATTCGCCGAGGTTGGAGGGTTGATCATGGAGTTCAAGAAGCTGACGGATGAGGAAACCGAGGCGTGGCGGATGCTGGACGATTGCCTCGATGACGAGGCGGCGGACAGGCTCCTCGCCGAGCTGTGCGGCGACGAGGGCGCGTATTGCCTCATCACGAGCGTGTGCGGGTGCGCCGCGGATAAACTCTTCGATGCGATGCACAAGCGGTTGAGCGGTGCCTCGACCAACCTCAAGCGCTACACGGAGTACCCTGAGTTCCGGCGGCTGCTGATGCGCGCCTATGAGCATGCCGTGGCTTGCGGGGACGCGGCGTCCTGCTGCAACCTCGGCAACATGTACCACGAGACGGACAACTCGGGGACCAGCGACGATTACGCGACGGCCGTGCAGCTCTACGAGCTGGGGGCTTCTCGCGGGGACGACCAGTCGTCGGTCAATCTGGGCTACATCTACTACTACGGGCGCGGCCGCGAGGTCGATTACGTGCGCGCGTACGAGTGCTGGGCCCGCGCGGCGCTTCTTGCCGACAATCCCGAGGCGTACTGGAAGCTGGGCGATCTGTATGCCGGCGGCAAGGGCGTGGAGAAAAGCGACGCCGTGGCGTGGAAGATGTACTGCATTGCACATCAGTTCTGCAAGGATTCGCCCTTGCGGGCAAGGGCGGCGCACCACATGGCGGATTACCTGCTCAAGGGCATCGACGGCGTGGTGGATGCCGACCCGGATTCCGCGCTCGCGCTGTACAACGAGGCGGAGCTCGGCTACTACGTGCTCATGGACAATGGCCTGATGTACTACAGACGGCAGCTCGAGCAGGCGATCGAGGGGCAGGCCAAGGCGCGCGCGGCCGCGGCCGAGAGGCATCGTCGAATCCAGGCAGGGGAGTAGTGGCGCTGAGCTGGCCTTTATTGGCTAGAATAGTTGGCCTGTGTTCGTTGGTCGAGGAGAAAGACCCGTTGTTTGGCTGGTAAGAAACGCAAAGATAAGCCGTCGCCTGTGCGCCGGGCGGTGACGGGCGCCGTGTTTGTGGCGGTCGGCGCCGCTGCCGCTACATGGCGGGCGTGCTTCCTGGACGGGGCGGCGCTCGCGGGTTGGGTGCGGGTGTCTCTGGCGTTTCCGCAGGTAGACGGTGCGTTTTACGGCGTGTGCGCTTCGTGCGTCGTTGCGGGGCTGGTACTTCTGTGGCTCGCGACGCGCGGGCGCCGCGCGGCTGCCCGGGACGCCTCGCGGGTCCGGGCGCTCGTCGGCGGCGAGGCGCTCTTGGCCGAGGAGTTTCTCGCTGCCAAGGCCGCGATGCTGGCGCGCGGCGACTTCACCGGCATCTACGTGCTGCGCAACAAGGACCGCGAGGCGTATTACGTGGGTCAGAGCACGCGAGTCGTGGGCCGCGTGGCGGCTCACCTTACCGGCCACGGCAACGGCGACGTGTACGCCGACTACGTGGCCGGAGACGATTTCGAGGTGAGCCTCGTCTCGCTCGCTGCCAGCGGATACGAGAGCCTCGACGCCCTCGAGCGCGACGCCATCGCCGCCTACGGCGCCTACGAGCGCGGCTACAACCGCACGCGGGGGAACCGCAATAAGCGGTGG
>CAVDQW010000186.1:0-3860 GCA_963610995.1 bacterium
GGTTGTGGTAGAGAAGGTTCACGCCCTCGGCCTCGAGCACCTCTCCGCACTCGTTGAGGTCGCGGGCGAGTCCAAAAACCGTTTGCCTGTCGGAATAGTCGAAGCGGTACATGCCGGTGATGACGGCGTATTCGCAGCCCAGCTCGCGGCAACGCCTCGCCACGGCGCCGGGGTCGTTCTTGAGCGAGCCCAAGTCGATGTGGAGCGACGTGACGCCGAGCCCGGCCTCGCGCACAAGCCTCGGCCAGTCGAGCTTCCCGCCTTTTCCCGTCGGCATGCCAGCCGCCCGCGTGAGCGCCCTCACCACGAACGGCGTGGGCGTGACCTGGAAGTTATTGAGCTCTATCTGGTCGTAGCCGGCCGCACGGAGACGCGTGAGCGCCGAGGCCGCCGCCTCCTCGGTACCGGTCACGGTGCCGAGCATGATCTGCTGAATGGAAATCTTTGCCATAGGGTCCGCCTTTCACGCGCCTTCTCGCGCTTGTAGTCTGTCCGCAAGCGCGGCGGCCTCCGCGCCGATTCGGCGAGCGAGCGAATTCGGCGATAAGACGCCCCTACATTTTGTCGGTACGGCAATCGGACTCCCCCTGCGAATCGTCCCCGCCCAGCCGCTCGCCGCGATACCTCACCGAGCGAAGGACGATCTGCGCCATGAGGCGCTCGTCCGGGTCCGAGAGGTCGCTTCCCAAAAGGGCGAGCATGCGCTCGAGCCGCTCGACGAACGTGCTGCGGTGCACCCCGAGCGCGCGGGCCGTCGCCGTGGGGCTCATGTTGTTGTCGAGATAGACGCCGAGCGTGCGCAGGTAACTCGTTCGGGAGGAGGAGTCGTGCTCCGCGAGCCGGCGAAGCCCCTCCCCCATGAAGGCCTCGACCGGCAGCTCGCTGAACGCGCGCCGCAGAAGGTCGGGCAGCGCGATGTCCGAGAAGCGGTGGATTGCCGAGCCGGGGTCGAAGGCGTGCCCGATGTTCAGCGCGTCCCTCGCCTGCAGAAAATACATCCGCGCGGCGAACGGGTCGCGGAACACCTCCGAGATGCCGCAGCTCATCTCGGCGCTCGCGATAACGGGCAGCAGCAGGCTCGCCACCGCGTCCGGTCGGAGCGCCCCTGCATCGGGCGCGCTCGCGAAGGCGACGAGCACGCCGTCGTCAGCCTCGAAGGCCGCGCAGTTGGGCAGCGCCCGCTCGACGCGCGCGACCAGGTAGCTCGCCGGGAGCCTCCCGCGGAAGCGGCTGAGGCCGAGGCAGGCGCACACTTGGGCGTCCCCGCGCTGGGCATCGAGAAGGTCGCGCTCCCGCTGGTCGAGGGGGCGCTCGTCAACGAGGCCGTGAAGCGCCCAGCGCCGAAGGTCGACATCGGTCTCGAACGGCCTCGTCCCCCTGAGCAGAGCTTCCTTGACCACATTCGCAAAGTACGCCAGCAGCTGCCCCGCGCCTTGCGGCACCTCGCGCCCGTCGTACAGGACGAACGCGCAGCCCAGGAACCTCTCGGCGTCCACAAGGTTGACCGAGAGCACCTCGCCGCCGTCGAGCCGCAGGTTGAAAGGCTCGTCGGAAAGATAGGCGAGCTCGCGAACGTCACCGTAGCGCCGGATGGTATCGAGGGTCATGGCCGTCCGCTCATCCGCGGCATCGGTGCGCGCGAGGAAACGGAACGACTCGTCGATGACGACGACGCGGCCGCCGAGGACGTTGCGCGACGCATCGGCCATCGCCTGGATGGGCTCCTCCTTGATAAGCGCCGACCAAAGCGCGCGCTCCCATGACTCGAGCTCGTCGAAGAGGCGCTGGCACACATTGAAAGCGTCGAAGAAGCGCCCCTCGTCGGGCACGAAGGCGACGCGGCAGCGCTCCTCGTACCACGAGAGGAGCGCCGCCGCGCCCACCACGACGACCATGCAGCCGCGCCCGATCCTCGGGTAGCGAGGAAGCTGCCTGCCGAGGCAGATGTAGAGGTTGCCCTCGCGCAGCTCGGTGGCGGTGCCGTCGAGGGCGAGCGGGCGGGCGACGCCGCGGTCGCCGGTCACAGGCCCGCGCACGGAGGCCCCGAGCTCGGAGCGGAGCCTGTCGCAGATAAGGTCGGCGTTCGGTTGCATGGGGCACACCCTTTCGACGGCGCGGCGCAGGGCCCCGGGCGGGCCCCGTCGCGGCAACTCTAGGCAGCGGCCCGGCGCGCACGGCCGCCCGCATCGGCGAGCGGCGCCGCGCCGCGCCGCGAACGGAGGCGCCGACCCCTACGTTTCGTACGGCGCTACCCTGTACTCCTAAGGCGTTTTGACGCCTTATCCCAAGCCCTCCCGACTCGCAACATTTTTGCTGGCGAGAAGTACGCCCTCAAGGGCGCAGAGAAAAAGGAGGAACCTGTGAGCACCAAGCAAACCGCTTCGCAGGCGGACGGTGTGGAATACCGCCGAGCGAAGACATGGCAAATCGCCATGACCATGATGTCCAACTCGCTCTCGATGACGTTCTATACGCTCATCGGTTACATGAGCTACCTGGCCAACGCGGGCTACGGCATCGCACTGGCGGCCGCCGGCGTCATCCTCACGGTGACGCGCCTGTTCGACGGCATCATCGACCCCTTCCTGGCACTGCTCATGGACCGGGTGAACACGCGCTTCGGCAAGCTGCGCATCTTCATGGTCGCGGGCTGGGTGCTGCGCACGCTGGCCGTGCTGCTCCTCTTCGTCTGGCTCTCCGACAAGGGGCAGGGCGCCGTCCTCTTCGTGATCCTCTACTGCCTCTACATCATCGGAGCATCGACCTGCGACATCGCGGGCAACATGGCCGCGGCCGTCATCACGAACGACCCGCAGCAACGGCCCATGGTGGGCGTCTGGGGCACCGTGTATGCCTACCTCGTGCCCACGGTGCTCTCGGCCCTGCTGGTCATGCTCGTTCTGCCGCGCTTCGGCAACGAGTACACGGCCGAGATGCTCTCGACCACGGCCCTTATCATCGTCCCCGTCTCGCTCGTGTTCCTCGTCCTCACCTGCCTCGGCATCTCCGAGGCCGACAAGCCCGAGAACTTCCGGAACGTGAGCGCCTCGGGTGACGACGGCAAGGTCTCGCTGGCCGACATGTGGCATCTTATCAAGGCGAACCGCCCGTTCCAGATGTACGTGCTGCACTGCGTGTCGTCAAAGCTCTCGCAGCAGACGATGAGCCAGGCCATCGTGACCACGGTCGTTTTCGGCATCCTCATCGGCAACATCCAGTACGGCACCATGATCAGCATCGTGGCCATGCTGCCGTCCATCGTCTTCGCCATCGTGGCCGGCAAGTTCTGCGGCAAGGTGGGCAGCAAGAAGATCGCCGTCTTCGCGATGCTCGCCGGCATCGTCGCGACCGTCGTCATGGTCGTCTTCTGCGCGGCCATCGACATGACGTCCATCTCGAGCCTCTCCATCCAGATGATCGTCTTCTTCGTGCTGATCCTCGTCATCAACGGCCTCAAGATGTGCATCACCACCGCCGACAACGCCATGCGCTCAGACGTGATCGACTATGAGCTCTCCCGCTCCGGCAAGTACCTGCCCGCCGTGGTCAACGCCACGTACAACGTGATCGACCAGGTCATCTCATCGCTCGGAAGCACCATCGCCGCCGTGAGCATCTCCTTTGTGGGCTACGCGACCACGACGCCGCAACCGACCGACCCCTCGACGCCGGCTCTCAAGGCAATGGGCCTCTTCCTGTACTTCGGCCTGCCCGTGCTCGGCTGGCTCATCGGCCTCTTCGCCATGAAGCACTACGACCTCGGCCGCGAGCGCATGGTCGAGGTGCAGAGGGACATCGCCGACAAGAAGGCGGCGCTGAGCGAATCCGAGGAGGCCTGAGATTCATGAGAAGGACTATCG
>CAVDQW010000187.1:0-44800 GCA_963610995.1 bacterium
CGTAGTGACTGTCACCAGCTGCAGGCAGGCTCGGGCGGCGATTGCGACCTGCGGGGCGCCTGCAATTGGTGACAGTCACTACGTGCACAACTGCCATGGCTTTGGATCATCGGCTTCATGACTCGTTTACGCGATCGCGTATCCGTTGCGCATGCACGTAGAAACAGTCCCCAATTGCAGGCGCTACGCAGCTTCAGCCCGCAACGCCTGCGCATGGGGACAGGTTCGCGGAAACAAGTCACCAATTGCGGGCATTGCGGGCCTGGTGCTTAGAACACGGGGACGACGGAGCCCTTGTACTCGCTCTCGATGAAGGACTTGGAGGTCGCGCTGGTCAGGGCCTTGATCAGGGCCTGGGTCTTCTCGGAGTTCTCGTCGCCCTTGCGCACGGCCACGATGTTGGCGTAGGTCTGCGCGGCCTCGGAGTCGGTGCTCTCGGAGGCGAGGGTGGCGGTGGTGTCGAGGCCCGCGGAGAGCGCGTAGTTGCCGTTGATCACCGCGAAGTCGACGTCCTGCAGCGAACGGGCGACGGACGCGGCCTCGACCTCGACGAACTGCACGTTGTGGGGGTTGGACTCGATGTCGTTGGTGGTGGCCTCAAGGCCGGCGCCGCTCTTGAGCGTGATCACGCCCTGCTCCTGGAGCAGCAGGAGCGCGCGGGCCTCGTTGGTGGCGTCGGAGGGAACGGCGATCTTGGCGCCGTCGGCCACGTTCTTGATGTCGGAGCTCTTACCGGCGTAGATGCCCATCGGCTCGAAGTGGACGGCGTAGGCGCTCACCAGGTCGGTGCCGTTCTCCTGGTTGTAGTTCTCGAGGTAGGGGGCGTGCTGGAAGTAGTTGGCGTCGAGGTCGCCGTCGGAGAGGGCTACGTTGGGCTGCACGTAGTCGTTGTACTCGACGACCTTGAGCTCGTAGCCCTCGTTCTTGAGCTCGTCCTTCACGGCGTTGAGGATCTCGGCGTGGGGCGAGGGAGAAGCGCCCACGGTGATGGTCTTGTCGGACGCGGTGCTCGAGGAGCTGGAGCTCGAGGAGCTGGAGCTGCCGCCGCACGCGACGAGCGAGAAGGCGAGAGCGCCGGTAAGAAGAACTCCCGTGGCCTGCTTGAGGTGCTGCTTGATGGACATGATGGTTCCCTTTCGATTGGTTCGTGCGTCTCTTCCCAAAGACGGATTCGGCATATGAGTAGCCAAGGGTCAGGGTTGCTAATAAAGGCCTGACCTGGCAAAACTCCAAAGAAGGATGTTGGTTGGCGCGAGCGGCGCCCAAGACTTGGGGGCGCGTCGCCGGCGGCTCAGTCCGTAAGGCGCCGCCAGCTCATGCGCTTAGTGCTGTGACGATGCGCTAAGAGCGCATTCGCTTGTCGCAGCCGCGGACCAGCAGGTTGCACAGCGTCTGGATGATCTGGACCATCACGACGAGGATGATCACGGTGGCGATCATGACGTCGTCCTGGTAGCGCTGGTAACCGTAGCGGATGGCGATGTCGCCGAGTCCGCCGGCGCCCACGGTGCCGGCCATGGCGGTGTAGCCCAGGATCGTGATGATGACGATGGGCAGGCCGCGAAGCAGGGAGGGCAGGCCCTCGCGCAGGTACACCTTGAGGATGATCTCCCAGGTAGAGGCACCCATCGACGTGGCGGCCTCAATGAGGCCGCGGTCGACCTCGGCCTCGCTCGACTCGACCATGCGGGCCACGAAGGGCGCGGCCGAGACGATGAGCGGGAACACCGCGGCGGGAACGCCGAGCGTGGTGCCCACGACGGCGCGCGTGACCGGGATGAGGAACAGCAGAAGGATGATGAACGGCAGCGAGCGGGCCATGTTGACCAGCCAGCCGATGACGGTGTAGACGGGGCGGTTCGGGCGCAGGCCGCCGGGCGCGAGCACGGTGAGCAGCGTGCCGAGCACGAGGCCGATCACATAGGCGCCGAGCGTGGACGCGAGCACCATGACGGTGGTGTCCAGCGTGCCCTGCGCGAGGAGCGCGCCGTACTTATCGATAAAAGCGGAGAAGTCCATTACTGCGCGCCTCCCTCGAACTGGATAAGGGCCTTCGTTACCTCGGCTTTCGGGTTGCCGAAGACCTCCTCGGCGGTACCTTCCTCGACCACGCGGCCCGCTTCCATGACGGCGATGTGGCTGCAGATGCGGCGAGCCACTGCGAGCGAGTGGGTGATGAGGACGATGGTGACGCCGAGCTCCTGGTTGATGCGCGCGAGCAGGTCGAGGACCTGGCTCGTGGTGAGGGTGTCCAACGCGGAGGTGGCCTCGTCGCAAAGCAGGTATTTCGGGCGCGTCATGAGGGCGCGTGCGATGGCGACGCGCTGCTGCTGGCCGCCGGAGAGCTGCGAGGGGTAGGCCTTGGCCTTCTCCTCGAGACCGACGAGTTTGAGCAGCTCAAGGCCGCGCGGCTGCGCCTCGTCGCGAGAAATACGGCCGGCGGCGCTGGCGAGCGTGGACGGGAACACCACGTTGTCCAGCACGGTGCGCTGCTGGAACAGGTTGATGCCCTGGAAGATCATGCCGATGTCGGCGCGCAGGCGGCGGAGGTCGGCGCCGTGCAGGCCGGTCACGTCCTGGCCGTCGATGACGACCGAGCCGTTCGTGGGGTGCTCAAGCAGGTTGATGCAGCGCACGAGGGTGGACTTGCCCGCGCCGGACTCGCCGATGATGCCGAAGACCTCGCCGGTCTGGATCGTGAGGGAGACGTCGTCCAGCGCGCGGTGCTGGCCCGCGGCTGTGTCGAAGACTTTGGTTATGTTCGTAAGTTCAATCATAGTGGTAACGAGTCTAACAGCTCGGCTTCAGGATGCGTCCGAGCTGCTTAGACGGGTAATCGATGGTTGGTTATCGCCTGGACCTATAACTGAGTTGACGCGGCGAGATATATGGGCGCCGTTCGGCGGCGCGGGTACAGCCGGTCGCCCCGTTTGCTGCCTGCGGCGCGGCCTCACGCGCGCGTTGCTATACTGGTTCGCGATAACCAGCGATTTGGAAAGGGGAGAAGCACATGCACGTTGCCGCCTATCTCCCCGAAATGATGCGAATGCGGAAGCACTGCTGAGGCTGGCCACCTGGTCGTTGCCCCTGAGCAGTGCTTAACTTATGCGCCCGCGCGCCACCCGTCCGCATCCACACAGGAGATAAACCATGCCGATTAATGTCCCCGACGGCCTGCCCGCCAAAGCGACCCTGCACCAGGAGCGCATCTTCGCCCTCGAGGAGGAGGTGGCCAACAACCAGCAGATCCGCCCGCTGCACGTGGTCATCCTCAACCTCATGCCTACTAAGGTCGAGACCGAGACGCAGATCCTGCGCCTCATCTCCAAGTCGCCGCTGCAGGTGAGTTGCGACTTCATGCGCGTGGACAGCCACGAGGCCACGCACGTCTCGGCCGACCACCTGGTCAAGTTCTACGATACGTTCGACGCGCTCAAGGACAACTACTACGACGGGTTCATCATCACCGGAGCTCCCGTCGAGCACCTCGAGTTCGAGGACGTGGATTACTGGGACGAGTTCTGCCGCATCGTTGATTGGTCGCAGACGCACTGCCTCTCCACGATGTACCTGTGCTGGGGCGCGCTCGCGGGCCTTTATCACCTCTACGGCATTCCCAAGAAGATGCTCGGCGCCAAGCTGTTCGGCGTGTTCAGGCAGAGGCTCTGCGACGAGTACAACTTCCTGACCAACGGCTTCGACGAGGTGCACTGCATGCCGCACTCCCGCCACGCCGCTATCGACACCGGGGAGCTGGCCAAGCATCCTGAGCTGCAGGTTCTTTCCGAGGGCTTTACGAGCGGCCCGGCGCTTATCGCCACGCGAGACTTCCACGAGGTCTACGTGACCGGGCACTTCGAGTACGGCCGCGATACCCTCTCGGGCGAGTTCTGGCGCGACTTCCACAAGGGCCTGCCCATTCGCGTGCCCGAGAACTACTTCCCCGACGACGACCCCGAGCAGCAGCCGCTCTTTACGTGGCGCGCCCACGCCAACCTGCTGTATCGCAACTGGCTCAACTGGATCTACCAGATGACGCCCTACGAGCTCGAGCGCATCCCCGAGGTGATCGAGGAGCTGCATGGCGGCGGCGACATCATGACGGATAAGTTCTAGCGCGGGCTGCGGGACGTTTGGCGGAGCGGCGCGGCCGAGAGCACGAGCTCGCTCAGGCTCGCAGCACGACGAAGGCGCCGCCGACGTCCTGAAGCGGACAACGCGGCGCAGGTAGGGCAGGCGGCGCAGGGCGGATAACGTGCTGCGCCCGGCGCGAGTAAGAGGCAAAGAAAGGCGAGACAAACGATGGCGGAAGCGGTCGCAGAGAAGGAAGAGCGCATCACCGAGGAGCTGCTCGAGCGGCTGCTCGCGTCGGCCACGCCCGAGGCGTATCTCTCGTCGGACGGGTCCACGGTCGATCGCGACCTGCCCGATTACCTGCACGAGCTTCTCGACGCCCACGGCCTCAAGCGCGCCGACGTGGTGCGCGCGAGCGGCATCAACGCCACCGTGGTCTACGACATCTTTGCCGGCAAGAGCCGCCCGGGACGCGACCACGCCATCATGCTCGCGTTCGGCCTGGGCTGTGACCTGCGCGAATGCCAGCGCTTGCTGCGCCTGGCCGGCGTGTCCGAGCTGTGGTGCAAGGTGCGCCGCGACGCGGTTCTCATTTGGTGCGTGGAGAACGGCCGCACGCGCGAAGAGGCCGACGACGAGCTGTATCGCCTGGGCGAGAAGACGCTGCTGGGCACGGGCCCGCTGCGCTAAGACGCCCCGAGCGGGCCACGCCTGCCGCCCCACTCGCCGATTCAGTTGCCAACTGAAGAACGACCCGCCCCTGGCGCATAAACTGGTGTGATGGCGTTGCGAGCTCCCGCGGGGGGGGTATCCCGGACGCGCCGCAGATAGACGGGAGCATTTTGAACGACGAGCAGGTCATGCATGCCATGAGCCTCGATGACGTGTACCACGTCGATCGAGTTCTCGCGCATGGCGCCGGCGGCCTGACGGAGCTCGTCTCCATCGACGGCGCGGGCCCGTTCGTTCGCAAGAAGCTTCCGCTCGAGATCGCCAATCAAAGCGTGTGGTCGACCATCGGCGCGCTGGATTGTCGCCGCCTGCCCAAGGTCGAGTGCACGTATTCGCTGCCTGACCAGTTCGTCGTTGTGTACGACTACGTTCCCGGCCAGACGCTCGAGGAGCTGGTAACGTCGCGCGGGCGCCTGGGCGCCGAGGAAGCGGCGTCTCTTGCCAGCGACGTGTGCGAGGCTGCGGCCGCGCTGCATTCCTGCGGCATCATCCATCGCGACCTGAGCCCGCGAAACGTCATCGTCGCTGCGGACGGCGCGCACCTTATCGACCTCGGCATTGCCCGCATGCGCGTGGAGGGCGCGAGCCGCGACACCACGTCGCTGGGCACGCGCGGCTTCGCGTCGCCCGAGCAGTACGGCTTCGCGCAGACCGATGCCCGCTCCGACGTGTACGCCATTGGCAAGCTGCTCGGATACATGCTCACCGGCATGCAGCCGGACGGTGAGGCGTACGAGGCGGAGCTTGCGGAACCGGTGACGGTCGACCCGTGCTTGGCGGCCGTTGTGCGCCATGCGTGCGCGTTCGAGCCGAGCGCGCGGTATCAGTCCGCGGTGGCGATGGCCAAGGCGCTTGAGCGACCCGAGGATGAGATTCTGGGTAAGATGGACGCCGGTTCGGAGCAGTCGGATGATGCGCCGGAGGAGACCGGGGGGTCTTCTCGGCAGGCCGGCGGCAAGAGGGGATTTACGCTCACAGCGTCAAAGGTGCTGGTAGCGGTAGGTGTTGTGGCGCTTATCGCCGCTATTGCGCTGATCGTGAGATTGGCTGTTGGGGGCGGGTCCGGCGAGGCGTCGGATGAGGGCGCGACCGCGACGAGCGAAGCCGCGGCCGATTCCGGCACCTCGAGCGGCGTCGATGACGCAACTGCCGAGCAGATTGTGAAGGATTCCGCCGCGTATGGCATCTCCGAGGGCTTCAAGAGCGTGGCAAACTCCGGTTCCACGGGCGCGACTACGGAGGATTTGCCGCTCGAGATCGTCGAGTCTGGTTGGTCGGCCGGCACAAACGGTTACGTTCATTATGCCGTTGGGGTTAAGAACACGAGTGGTGACACGGCCTACGAGCTGGTCACCATTAAAGTCATGGGCTACGACAAGGACGACAACCTGATCTTCAGCGACGACTGCGGCGTCATGATCAGCCTGCCGAACCGAACCTCGTATTACTCCGGCCAGGCGGGCGGCGGCGGAACCGCGCCGGCGCGCGTCGACTTTACGCTGCAAAGAAACTCGACCACCTCGACGGCGCAGATGACCGAGCCGCTCGATATGAAGGTGACGAGCCTCTCGGCCAGCAAGGGAACGCTCGGCACGGACTTTGTGGGCACGTATTCCGTGAGCGGCAGCGAGTCCGCGCTCGCGAGCATCCCGTCGTACATGAGCTCGACGGTGATCACGCTCGTGCTGCGCGACGAGGACGGCAACATCGTGTACGGCACCAACTCGTACGACTACAACCTGACCCTCGGCGAGGGCAAGACGTTCCAGATCAACGCGAGCAACCTGCCCGCCTACGCCACCGTCGAGGCCTACGTCCAGCCGTGGTAGGCGGGCGGTTGCCCCTTGCTGCCTGGTCGAATGAATTTTGTCGCGCGTTCCCGGGCATGAAATCGCAGTTGTATCGCTTCGAACGAGGCAACAACTGCGATTTAGTGCCCGGAATGCTTGGATGCCGAAATAACGACTGACGCTCGCGCCAAGGGCCTGCGCTGAATTCGCTTGCTTGAAATTAATGTCGATTGATACACTAATTTCGAGAAATTAATGTCGAATCGAACGCAAATTTCAGTCCGGAGGTTGCCGTGACGACGTTTACAAGAAAGATCGACGCTCGCCTCGCCTCATGGAAGGCGTCCGTGTCTCGCAAGCCGCTGGTGCTTCTCGGCGCGCGCCAGGTCGGCAAGACGTTCGCGCTCAAGCAGTTCGCCGCGACGGAGTTCGAATCCCTTGCTTACGTGGACTTCAGCCGCGACTCGGACGCGGCGGCCCTGTTCGAAGACGGGATCTCGCCCTCGCGGCTCGTGTCGAATCTTGGCATCTACCTGCGGATGGACATTGATCCCGAGAAGACACTGATCGTTTTTGACGAGGTCCAGCTATGTGAGCGGGCGCTGACCTCGCTCAAGTACTTTTGCGATGAGGCCCCCGAATATTGCGTGGTCGCGGCCGGAAGCCTGCTCGGCGTAAAGATTCACCGCGAGAGCTATTCGTTCCCCGTCGGTAAGGTCGACCTGCTCGAGCTGCATCCGATGGATTTTGAGGAATTCCTCTGGGCGCGCGGCGAGGCCCGTCTTGCCGAAGCGATTCGCGAGGCGTATGCGCGCCCGGTGTCTGCGTTTGCTCTCCATGAGCGCGCGATGGACCTGGTGAGGGAATACGAGCTCATCGGCGGCATGCCCGAGGTGGTTTCTGAATTCATTGCATCCGGGGCTGCCGGAAACTCGTCATTGGATCTTGTGCAAAAGAAGCAGACCGAAATCTGCGTTGCCTATGCGGCGGATATGGTCAAATACGCCGACGAACAGGACGTTCCGCGAATCTTGGCGGCGTGGAACAGCTTGCCGCGCCAGCTTGCCAAAGAGAACCACAAGTTTCAGTACAAGGCGATTCGGTCGGGTGCGCGGGCGGCCCAGTATCAGACGGCGCTCGAATGGCTGAGCGCGGCCGGAATCGCCGAACGCTGCCTGCGCGTGACGGACGCCGAAGCGCCGCTCGCCACGTTTGCCGAGGACGCGAACTTCAAGCTTTATGGGGCGGATACGGGGCTTCTTGCCAGCAGGTTCGAGGTGAGGCCCGAGGACTTGGCGCCGGCGGACAACAAAGCGTCGCGCTTTAGGGGCGCCATTGCGGAGAACTGCGTGCACCAGCAGCTGCGCGCGAGCGACTCGACCGTTTATTACTGGGGAACGGCAAGCCGCTACGAGGTCGAGTTCCTGTCGCGGGCGAAGTCCGGCGAGGTCGTTCCTATCGAGGTCAAGTCCGGCAAGAACGTGCGATCAGTGAGCCTGCGCGAGTTCATGAATCGTTACGGCATCGAGTGCGCTTATCGTCTGAGCTCGCGCAATTTTGGAGTCGAGGGCGGCATCGCGAGCATCCCGCTGTACGCCGCCTGGCTTCTAGGCGAGGAGCTGCGTTAGGGGGGAGTCACGCGCTTCGATACGCGCCGGCGGGCAGCCGCCTTAAGTTGAATCCGGGCATGAAACGGCCATTCTCACCTCGATCGAGGCGTCGAAACGACCGTTTTGTGCCCCGATGTGCGCTGCCGCGATTCAGTTGCCAGCTGATGCCATACAAGCCTCGGAGCCCTTTACTTTCAGGTGCCCTACAGACCTCAAAACAAAGGAGAGGCACATGGAAGAACAAGCCGCCACGCCCGCATCTGCGCCGAAGGCGAATGGAACCCGCATCCCGTCGATTGTCGTGATTCTCGCGGCGATCCTGCTCTGCGTAAGCTACTTCTTGCCGTTCACGACGGCGAAGGAAGACTCGATTGCGACTAACTCATACGTTCAGAGCGTCGAGGTCAGCGAAGGGTCCGACGTGACAATTGGGGACCTGGCCAGCCCTTCCGTTATTACGTGGGCTCGCTTCTACAAAGCGTACTCGGAGCGCGTCGCTAGCGCGAGTTCCAACTCGATGAACGATTACATCGTCCTGTTCTGGATCATCGTCGTCTCGGGTGCGCTTGCCGTTCTCGCATTGCTGTTCGCCCTTTTGCGTAAAGCGATTCCGACGACGCTGTTCGCGCTTCTGAACCTGGGCCTCAACGCGTTTCTTTGCCACTACTTCGAAGGGTATGGCCCGGTCTCGAGCGGCGCCGCCAGCGATTGGGCACCCGGCCACGTGGTGATGCTCGCTGCGGCCGCCGTTCTTGCCGCCGCTGGCATCTGGCTCTTCGTCGCCAAGCACGCCGAGAAGAAGATCGCCGCTGTCAACGCCTAACTGCGCGCCTCAACCAATCAGGTCATCAAAACAGTTCCCGGGCATAAAATCACAGTTGCATCGCTTCAAAACAGCTAACATCTGCGATTTTGTGCCCGGGAACGCGCGGCGGCCGGATCGACGAGTGGCGCCCGAGCTCTCATCTGGGCGTAAAACGGCCATTTCCACCTCGTCTGAGGAGCCGAAATGTCCGTTCCATGCCCGGGTGCGTGACATGCCATCGATCGGATGCCTTGCGACTTTTGCGTCGTTTTGCAGTTTTAGATTTCCTTTGCAGGTTTTGCCAAATGGGTCGGCCGAGCGAACACGCCGTTCGCGGAACCGTCGGCAAAATTCAGCCACGAACTGAGGAATTGCTTTCCGTGCCTTTTCAGAATGGTCTCACAGGCGAATAACGCCCAGTTGATTGGAGCAAACCATGAAGAAGACGGCGGCAATTATCGTTTCTGCGGCACTCGCGCTTACGTTGGGAGCGTGCGGCTCTTCTTCGTCGAAGAAGTCGAGCTCCGACACCTCGTCCTCGACCACGCAGGAGCAGACGACCACTAAGTCCGATACCTCGTCGTCCAGCGGCTCGTCATCCACCAAGTCGGACACTACGTCCTCTACGTCGACGGGTTCGACGTCAAGCGGCAGCTCGTCTTCCACTTCGGCCGATTCCTCGTCGAGCAAGTCGACTTCTTCGGAGAGCGCGTCTTCTGCGGCGGAGGCGCCTTCCAGCAGCGGCGCTTCGAGCATGCTCGATAAGGCCAAGAACAGCGCCCAGAGCCTCGCCGACAAGGGCAAGAGCATCCTCAAGTCGATCACTGGCAAGAGCGACACCTACGACTCCATCTACGAGGAGTACAGCACCAAGATCACCGACATGACCCCTGGCAAGATCGACGAGTTCAACTCCGAGGCGGATGCGTCTGACGGCGAGATCAGCACCCTTGCCGAGATCAGCAATAACAAGGTCTCCGACCTGGCCGAGGTTTGCACCGAGGGTATGGGCAAGATGGCCGAGCTCATGTATCGCAACGGCGACGACTACTCCGTCTACGAAGAGAATGCGCAGAAGCTGTACTCGGTCTACGAGAGCTGCGGCACGGAGATCTACAACGCGTACATGGATCGTGCGGTGTAAGCGTTGGCGGAAATCGCAGGTGATTGAGGCCGAACAACCATGCCTTATTGCTATTACTGCGGCATAAAGCTCGAGGAAGACGACGTGTATTGCGGCGGATGCGGCAAGCACGTCGTCTCCTCTGTCTCTCGGAAGGCCAAGCCTGAGGCGGCGTCTGCTGCAAAACCAAAGTCTGCGGCAAAGAAGAAGGCCACGGCGGCTCCCAAACCGAAGGCGCCGAAGGGGCCTAAGGCCAAGGAGCCGAAGACCGAAGAGAAGCCGCTGACGCACAAGATCTATGTGTCCGGCGATGTTCACGCGAGCATCTTTGCCGATAAGCGCTCGTTTGAGTTCACCGAGGGCAATGGCCAGCTAATTTGTACTGCGCGCGGCAAAAGGGAAGTGATCGACGGAGGGTTTTTCGTTGAGGATCATTCGGAGAGCGTCTATAGGATTAAGGATGACCGGGGCGAGGTTGCCGGTGAAGTCGAGTTCCGCGAGATAACCGGTGAGGACAGCTACATTCGTACGACGTTCCACACACGTTTGTGGACGCAGCCGGGCGAGCCTTCGAAGCAGGGTTTCTTTCAAAAGGCCCAAAACTATCACGATTCTGAGGGGCATGAATTCGAATCGCAGGAGTTCTACTCGGTGAACGACCTGCCCGGCTTTAACAAGACGACCAAAGCGGTCGGTTCGTACAGGGCCGTTAGCGAAGGTAAGTTGTTCAGTTTTATTCCCGCGCGTACTGACGTGACCTTGAAAAGGGATCACGTGGCCTCGATCGAGCCGGAGGGCGATAGCTATCGGATCGACTACGAGGGCCCCGAGCACGTTCTGACTGCAGTAATGATTTTCCTCGCGCTGTACGCGAAACTTTAGGAGCTAAGAATGGCGTTTTGTACCAAATGCGGCAACCAACTTCGAGACGGCCTCGCGTTTTGCACGAAGTGCGGCGCTGCGGTGAGGAAGGCACCGGTGTCGGCGGCGGCAGCAGCGGTGCCACCGCCTATACCAGTGGCAGAGGAGGAGCCGGCAACGAAGGCTGAGGCGACGGACGAGACTGCGCGCGTGGGCAGTTCGGCCGCTGCAGTCGAGCCCGGGCGGACGGAGGCGCCCAACGACGTTGCGCCCGAGCCTGAGCCTGTAAATCCTACGACTGCGTCTGACCCCGTGTCCGAGACCGAGCCTGCGTGTTCCGGGGCTTCTGAGACGGAGGTTCTGGATAAGGACCAGCTCGACGTAGATGAAGAGCAAGAATGCCAGCCCGAGCCCGAGGCGGTTGCCGACGCGCCGCAGGATCAACCGGCCTCCAGTCAACCGGCGTCCGATCAAGACAAGCTCGCGGAAGAGCTGGGCCAGGTCGTTGCCGCGGCAGAAAGCGGTGCTGCTTGGGTCGCCGACCGGGTCAAGACCTCCATCGACGGCGCAAAGGCAAGCTTTGAGGCCGCCGAAAACGGCGAGGACACAGCCGATGATCAGCTGGCAGACAAGCTGTCCGGGGGGATACTCGCCGTCATTAAGTGGTTTAAGAAGGTGAAGGCCAACTTCAACGCGGAAGACGTCAAGGGCTGGCTGAAGAAGAATAAAAAGGTGGTCGTCTTTGCGGCGGCCTCGTTGGTCGTCCTTGCCCTGGCGTTGGGGGCCACCTTAATTTTCAGCAGCTCGTCCTCGTCGGCGAAATCCGCAACGTCAAGTTCCGCCACCTCGACCACATCCAACAAAACGACTGCTCCGAAGAAAACGGAGACGAAGAAGTCCTACTCCACGCAAATCAAGGTGAAGTGCGAGAAGAACCTGGTCCTCTCCACGTACGACGTCGAGATTTTCGTGGACGACACGAGCATCGCCACGCTCGATCACGGCGACGAGGGCTCGTGGGACAGGAGCATTACCCAGGGGTCGCACACGCTCAAGATTTGCAAGAAGGGCGACACGAGCGTCGACGGCACGAAGGTGTTCACCATCTCTGCTGAGTCCGTGATCGAATGCACCGTGTCGACCACTTCCACGCAGGTACAGATCAAGGATTTCTCTTGCCTGACCAAAGAGGCGGCTAAGAAGGCCGAGGAGGAGGCCGAGAAGAAGAGGCAGGAAGAGGAGCAGGCGAAGCTCGAGTCGCAGCAGTTCGTGTCTGACGGGACGGGCGCGACCCACTCCGTCCATTTCTCGGTTTCCAGTAGCAAGAACGTGCTCTTCAGCAAGTACAACATCAACTTCTACCTGGACGGCTCTCTCATCAAGACGGTTGAGCAGGGCGAGACAACCGAGTGGGACCAAGAGCTGGAGGGCGGCAAGCACACCGTTCGCTTCGCGAGCGCCGATGACGATTCGGTCGATGGGATGCAGGCGTTCACGGTCTCGACCGAAAGTTATTTGAGCTGCACGCTCTCGTGCTCGAGCTACAAGGTCGCCATTGGCAACTTCTCCTTTGAGACGCAGCTCGAGAGGGACCAAGCGGCCGAAGAAGCGAAGCAGCGGGAAGCCGCCGAGGCTGAGGCGGCGAAGCAGAAGGAGGCAGCCGAGGCCGAGGCAAAGGCCAAGCAAGAGGCCGAGGCTGCCGAAAAGGCCAAGGTTCTGACGGTGGACAACTGCGAGGATCTGGCGAATTTGCTTACCTCTTCTAGCTCGGACGCGAGCTCGTTTGCTGCCGCGTACAGCGGGCGCACGATTGAGTTCGACGGCAACATTGCTCACATGAGCAGCCACAACGGCGCGAAGACGCGCTTCGACGTGCTGATTTACGCTGGCGATTACAGCGAGGCATCGGCTAAGGGTCCGCATATGCAATATGAGGACGTTAATTACTACAACATGGGAGCGAGCGGTATCGACTCGGTGCAGATGGGCCTTAACGTGCGTATTCGCGCGATTGTTGGCAGCTATAACGCCAGTACCGACATTCTTAGCTTGACTCCGGTTTCTATGACTGCCCGATAGGAGATAGCATGCCTTTTTGCACTAAATGCGGCAATAAGCTCGAGGACGACGACGTCTTTTGTGGCACCTGCGGGACGGCTGTTCCGCTGGTCGGAATCGTGGGCGAGGGCGACGAGGACGAGGAGCCCGAGCCCGTGGCCGAGCCTGAGCCTGCGGCCGAGGCTGAGCCTGCGGCTAAGCCGGAGCCCAAGGCGGCTGAGCCGTCCCGCGAGAGCCAAGTGAAGCGCTGTCCCGCCTGCGGCGAGGTTGTGAGTCTCAATGACTTCGTGTGCAAGGCCTGTGGCCATGAGCTGCGGCGCGTTACCGACGGGTCGATCAATGATCTGTATAGAAGGCTCGAGCAGCTCGAGGCCGCAAGGACAAAGGATGAGGGCGAGACGAAGGACGGGATTCCGAGGACGGATGCCCTGAAGGCCAATGCCATCCGCTATTTCCCGATTCCGAACACCAAGCAGGACCTGCTTGAGTTCCTGGTTATGGCGAAGGCCAACAGCCAAGAGAGCGACTCGGACTACGAGGAAGTCGTTCTCGAGGCGTGGAAGTCGAAGTTCGACCAGGCGTACGACAAGGCTGAGGCGTTGTTCGGGGAGGACGAGGACTTCTCGAAGTTCGAGAAGATTAAGGGGCGGAGCCATGAGAACAAACTCTCTGGCAACGCCATGAAGCTGGTGATGGTCGCGATAATCCTCGGTGTTTGCCTGGTTGCGTGCTTGATGGACAGTTCGATGGGGCTTCTATTCCTCATGATGGGCCTATTTCTATCCGTCGCAATTTTTATGCCTTCACTGTTTGGCTGACGTGAAAGGACGAGGTGAATAGCCATGCCAAATAAGCCTGGATTCATGGACGAGATCCGCTGCGACGAGAAGGACTACCTGATCTGGAAGTGGCGGCCGCAGGGCAACTCTCAGCGGGAGAACGCGATCCGTTGGGGGTCGTCGCTCTCGGTGCGCGACGGGTCGGTGGCGGTGTTCGTGTATCGCCGCAAGGGCGAAGCGTCCGTGCAGGAGTTCATCGAAGGCCCCTTCCAAGAGACGCTTAAGACCTCTAACCTGCCCGTTATTGCTAGCATTGTTTCAATGGCTTATGCGGGTGGTACGCCGTGGCAGGCCGAGGTGTACTTCATTAACCTCGCCAAGGTGGTGCAGTCGCGCTTTGCGGTGCGCTACTTCGACGTGTTCGACCCGCGCTTCCCCGACTTCGGCGTGCCCGTGGCGGTGCGCGGCACCATCACGTTCCACATCGCGGACGCTCGCGAGTTCATTGGCCTGCATCGACTGGACGAGTTCACGCTCGAGGACTTCCAGCTGCAGATTCGCGACGCCGTTGCGCGCAAGGTCAAGGCCATCGTGGCTGCGCTGCCGAGCAAGCAGCAGATTCCGTTGCCGCAACTCTCGGGCCAGACCGAGGTCGTGTCCGAGGCCGCGCTCCTGGCCCTGGGCGATACCCTGCGCAAGACCTATGGCGTCGAGCTCAGCACGCTCGACATCAGCGCCGTCGACGTGGATAAGGACAGCTACGGCTATCGCCAGCTCAAGGCCATGACGCAGGACGTGACCGAGGCCACCATTCGCGCGCAGACCGAGGCGAACCTCAAAAACATCCGCGAGATGCAGCGCGTGCAGATGGAGAACCTCTCTGAGCAGCTGCGTATTGAGCGCGAGGAGGGCCAGTACGCCATGCACAAGCGCACGCAGAGCACGAACCTCGGCGCGTTCCAGGTCGAGCAGCAGGCGGCTGTCGGCGTGGCCGGTGCCGAGGCGCTCGGGCACATGGGCGAGAATGGGGCTGCGGCCGTGGGCCTCGGCGGGGGCGGCGGCTTCGATATGGCGGGTCTCGCCGCGGGCATGGCGATCGGCGGCGCTGTGGGGCAGAACGTGGCCGGCGCGATGAACGGCATGTTGGGCGGCTTCGGCGGTGCCACGGCGGCGGGCACGGGCGCCGCCGGGGTGGCGGTTCCGCCGCCCATCCCCGTGACCAGGTACTTTGTCGCTATCAACGGCGCGGCCACCGGTCCGTTCGATATGCAGGCGCTCGGTTCCATGGCGTCCGCCGGAACTCTCGCGGCCAAAACGCTCGTCTGGAAAGAGGGCATGGCTCAGTGGGCACAGGCGTCAACGGTGGATGAGGTCGCGGCGCTTCTTGGCAGCAACGGCCCCGCAACCCCTCCGCCCATTCCGGAGTAGCCTCAGTTTTTACTTGCCGCTCAATAACAAAACGGCCCTTCCGCAGGTAGGCGCAAGTCGTCTACCTGCGGCTTTGTTTTCGGTTTTACTTGCTTTCTTCTTATCATTTACTTATCATCTACTTATCAAAACGAGCAAATTTGAGGAGGCGGCATGCCGCAGAACGAGCCGATGGACCTCATCTACCAGCTTGTCGGGTACCCGAACGAGACGGAGTGGATCGAGTTCAAGGAGGGTAACGCTGACCCCGAGCAGATCGGGCGCGACGTATCTGCCCTGGCCAATGCCGCCGCTTATGCCGGCCGCGAGTTCGCTTACAAGCTTTGGGGCGTGGTCGACGGTACGCACGAGCTCGTGGGCACCTCTTTCGACCCTCTTGCTTGTAAGGCCAAGGGCAACCAAGATTTGCAGATTTGGCTGCGTCGCATGCTCTCGTCCAATGCGAACTATGAGTTCGTCACCATCGAGCACGGCGGCCTCGTGTTTGTCGTCGCGCGCATCGCCGCGGCGTCGGCCCAGCCGGTCTACTTCCAGAAGCGGGCCTACATTCGCATCGGCAGCAGCACGACGGAGCTCGCACCGGGGTCCGCGCGCGAGGCGGAGCTGTGGCGCCGCCTGCAGCGCGCGGACTTCGAGCGCCAAGTTGCCTTGGGTGGCCTTTCCGATAACGACCTGCTCGAGCTTCTCGATGTCGAGACATTCTATACGCTACTCAACCTGCGCAAACCTGACCAGAAGGCGGCAGTACTCGCGGAGTTCGCCAGCCAGGACCTTGCCCGTCGCCAAGACGACGGTGCCTATGCAATCACCAATCTCGGCGCGCTTCTCATCGCTCGCAAGCTCACCGATTTCCCGGGGTTGCGCAAGCGCGCGCTTCGCGTCGTCCGTTTCGATGGCAAGGGCAGCACGGACATCGTCGACGACCAGCTGTTCGACGAGGGTTATTCGACGGCTATCACGCGGGCCGAGAGCTACATCATGTCCGTCGTCCCGGCCCGCGACGTCGCTGACGGAGCGTTCCGGCGCGTGGTGCGGGATTACCCGCAGCGCCTCGTCCGCGAGCTGCTCTCTAATGCCGTTATTCACCAGGAGCTCTCGGACGCGAGCGCGGGCCCGTTCGTCGGCATCCACTCGAACCGCATCGAGTTCCTGAACCCGGGCGCAAGCCTCGTTGCGCCCGATCGAATGCTCAATGCTTTGCCTCGTACCAGGAACAACGCGCTCGCGGGTCTGCTTCGTCAGATGGGTCTTTGCGAGGAGGGTGGGACCGGCTGGGACCGAATCATCGAGTCGTGTGAGGAGTCCTTAATGGTGACCCCGCGCATCGAGACGGACGAAGAGGCGGGCACCAGGGTGACCGTCTTCGCGGGTTCCGGTTATGAGCGCATGACTAAGCGTCAACGCATGGACGCTGCCTACTGGCACGCCTGCCTCACGTACTCTCGTGGTGAGTCGATGAGTAACCAGACGCTCCGGGAAAGGTTCGGCCTGCCGGCGGAGCAGAAGAGCACGGTGGCGATTTCTCGCCTGATTCGCGAATGCTGCAAAGAAGGGCTTATCAAGGAAGAGGATGAGGACGCTCCGGCTAAGTTCAAGCGCTACATCCCGGCATGGAGCTAAGGTTTTTACTTGCCGCTCAATAACAAAACGGCTCTTCCGCAGGTAGGCGCAAGTCGCCTACCTGCGGTTTTATTTTCGGTTTTACTTGCCTTCTTCTTATCATTTACTTATCACGTACTTATCAATCGGGGCGGTTGAGCGCCTTGGGTGCGACTCTGGGAGGGCTTGAAATCAGTCGGAAAACTGGGTTGGCGGACAGCAAGGAAGCGTGACTGTCCAAAAATCGAACTTGACGGTCGTTTCTGGGGGATTTGCCGAGCAGCTTGCATTCGGGCACACCATCTACCTGGGGTTTGTTGCCGGCGATTCTGCGGATACTCGCGGTAATGGCGAAAAACGACCGTCAAGTTCGATTTTTGGACAGCGGTGGCCAACTATGCCGTCGCCGGGCGGGCTACCATGGGGCAAAACGACGGGAGGGGTTGCGCATGGGCGTGGGCAAGACGGTTCGGTGGGGCATTCTGGGCGCGGGCGGCATCGCGAAGCGGTTCGCGGCGAGTTTGGAACACGTTGACGGGGCTGAGCTGGTCGCGGTTTCCGGTCGGTCGGCGGAGAAGCTCGCGGCGTTCGCGCCGGCACGGGTCTACGCCGATGGGGCGGACGGTGCTGCGGCCCACGAGGCGCTTCTTGCCGATACCGAGATCGACGCCATCTACCTGGCGCTTCCCCACGCGCTGCATTGCCGCTGGGCCGAGGTGGCGCTCCGCGCGGGTAAACCCGTTCTTTGCGAGAAACCCGCGGCGCTCAATGCCGCCGAGGCGCGGGCCGTCGCGGACGTTTCTCGTGAAACGAAAACCCTTTTCGTCGAGGCGATGAAGTGCCGCTTCGTCCCGCTGCACGCTCGCGTGCGCGAGCTGCTCGACGCCTCTGAGCTGGGGCGCATTCAACGAATCGACGCGAGGCAGATGGTCGATTACGGCTCGGGCAACCTCCGTTACCTCGAGGTTCCCGTGGGCGGCGGCGCCCTTCTCGACCTCGGCTGCTACCCGATGAGCTGGATTGAGGAGCTGACGTGCGGCGACCCAACGGCGGACGAGTCCACGATTCGCTGGCGAGACGTCCCCGGCGGCCGCGTGGACTGGGCCGGTAGCGTGGAGCTTGCGTTCGGCGACGTCGAGGCGACCGTCGAGTGGTCCGGCGACTCGCCTGTGTACGACTGCTCGTGCCTCATTACCTGCGAAAACGGTTCTGTCCAAATCGATCGGGCGCACCGACCGGAGCGAGCCGTTGTCCATCGCCCTGGCCGCCCTGACGAGGTCGTCGAAGCCCCCTACGACCCCGACGACTTCCACGGCGAGATCGCCCACTTCTGCGACCTCGTCCGCACCGGTGCCGCCGAGAGCCCAGTCATGTCCCTCTCCGCCACCATCCGCAATGCTGAGCTTCTCGATATCGTCCGCGCTCGTTTATGACGGTTTTGGGGACGTTGATTCTGGTTCTCATTCGGGGGCCGGGAACATCGTCCCCCAAACCGTCATTCGCTGCTAGAATGCCTTGCGTCAATGAGTGGCCCATCGCGGCGTAAGTCCAATTGATGGGCTGCTCGACGTGAATCGCCTCTTTTTCGGGCGGCCGATTTCTGTTGCCGTCCGAAAGGAAGACCTATGGCGAAAACCTCCACCCAAGCGGCTGCACCTGCCGCCCGCGCGAAGCTGTGGACTCGCGACCTCGTGCTCATCATCCTCGTGAACCTCTGCGTGTTCACGAATCACATCATGAGCCTCTCGACTTTCCCGTTCTACATCCAATCGCTCGGCGGTTCGGAAGCCCTCTCCGGCATCTGCGCGGCGCTGTTTTCCCTGATAGCAGTACTCGTCCGTCCTTTCGTCGGCTGGTGGCTGGACAACGGTGCCCGCCGTGTCGTCCTCATCGCCGGCCTAATCGGCCTCGCGCTCGCGCCCGTGGGCTACTTCGCGGTGCCCACGCTCTCCGTCGCGCTCGCGTGCCGCATGGTGCACGGAGCGGCCCTGAGCTTCTCGAACTCGACCACGGCGACCGTCGCCTCGGACGTGATCTGCAAGGAGCGCTTCGCAGAGGGTATGGGCTTCTTCGGCATGGCCACCGCCCTCGCTTCAGCCATCGCGCCTGCTCTTGGCCTCGAACTCATGGGCCTTGGCTTCAATGTGCTCTATGGGGCGGCCGCCGCGATCTCGGTCCTCGCGCTCGTCCTGTTCGCCTTTGTTCGCTCGCCGCGCCCGAAGGTCGAGAAGCGCCCCCTCTCGCTTAAGTCCCTTGTCAACCGCGATTCCCTGCCCGCCACGGTGACCATGCTCATTTTTATGTTCACGTTCGGCGCCTTGGAGAACTTCGTGTCGATCTACGCGAGCGCGAATAGCCTGCCGTCTGCATCGATTTTCTTTGTGATTATGGCTGTTATGCTGCTGCTTGTTCGAGTTTTCCTGGGTAAGTTGGTCGACGAGAAGGGCGAAGCGGTCTTCGTCTACACGGGCAACCTCGCCATGCTTGCGGCACTTCTGCTGCTTGCCTTTGTGCCGAATTCGGCAACGTTCCACATCGCCGCGGTCCTTGCCGGCTACGGTTTCGGCGGCTTGGAGCCCGCCCTGCAGTCGATGGCCGTTCATACGGCGACGGACAAGTCGCGCGGGTCGGCGAACTCGACGTTCCTCTGCGGCTATGACATCGGCTACGGCCTCGGCGGAGGCGTTGCCGGCGCGCTTATCACTGCGGTCGGTTATGCCCACATGTGGGCGATCGTCTCGCTCGCCTGCGTTGCGTCCATGGCTGTCTACTATTTCTGGGCCCGGCACAGCAAGACGAGCTTCTCGCAATGAGAGTTTTGGGGACGTAGGTTCTAGCTCTCAAACGAGAGGTTTAGGGACACAGGTTGCTTACCTTGCGCTGTGCGGCGGGCAACCTGTGTCCCTATTTCGGTCAAATGAGAGCTGCAACCAACGTCCCCAAAACAGTCAAACGAGAGCCGCAGCCTACGTCCCCAAAACGGTCACTGATGGTGGTCTCGCCGTTCGCGTAAAATCATGGGGAGAACAATTTGATATAAACGGCGGAACAAGTATCAAACAAACTCCGTCGTGTATTTTGGACCTCGATTCGAATACTATGGTGAGCGGTGCTTCAAGCAACGTTCAGAAAGCTGCCCCCGGGTAGGCTTCGAGGGCGGGTCTCGGGCATCGAAAACGCACGTAAAACGTACTAAGCAACCCGCGAAAAAGAAAGGCCAGGCAATGCTGAGAAAGAAGCTGGGATGCCTTCTCGCCACCGCGCTTATGGTGACGACGACGGTGCCCGTCGCTGCGTTTGCATCCACCCCCCCTCCAAGCAACTGACGCGTTAAGCGCGCTCACTACGTACGAGTCCTCGGACGGGGATTACACGTTCGAGAAGATCTCGCACCCCGACCAGGGCACGAAGACCGCCGACGGCATCGTGGACTACCTGGGCAACGGTGAGGTCGCCGTGCCCGACGGCTCCGATACCAACGAAGGCGACCGCGGCCAGAGCTATTCTTGGTCGGCCGTTTCCTACGGTGACTATCTCTATGTGGGCACTTGCTACTCCGCCATGGGCAACACGTTGACTCTCATGCAGTCCACCTTGGGTGACAAGTTCGACAAGGAGACCATGGAGGCCGCCCTCAAGGCTATGTTCAACGGTACTTTCTACTATGGACACGAAGACGGCGTGGATTCCGGCGGCATCCTGGTCAAGATGAACACCAAGACGGGCGAGCTCACGCTGCTCATGTCCAAGTCCATGAACGGCATCTCCGCCCTCTTCCGCAACTCCATCGCCTACAACGGCAGGCTTTACTTCTGCGGCAGCGTGAACGTCAACGGGCGCGGCGGCCTGCCCAGCGTGTACGAGATCGACCCCGAGACCGACGATTATAAGGTCGTTTACGAGGGCCTTTCCAACTACAAGGACTACGCGGCGGCGTATAAGGCCGGCATCTCGACCGGCATTCGCGGCATGTGCGTCTACGACGGCAAGCTCGTCATCAGCAACGTCTACATGGACAGCACCACGGGAAAGAGCGGCGCGACCATCCTCGAGTCCAGCGACCCCTCCAGCGGCTTCACCCAGATCGCCGAGTCCGAAGACCTGTTCAACTACCCCGCGTACCGCTACAAGGACAGCATCTACGGCGGCTCCATTTGGGACATGACCGAGTACAACGGCCACCTTTACGTCTCCATCTGCACCGGCACGCCCGAGAACGCCCCGGACGACAACTCCATGCAGTCCTTCGCGATTGTCCGCGGCGACAAGAACGACGACGGCGCCTACACCTGGACTCCGGTCATCGGCGACCGGGAGAACGACGGCGCCCGCTACACCTTCGGCATCGACCCCGAGCGCACGCGTTCCGGCGCCGCGAACCTGATGGTCTACAACGGCTACCTGTACATCGGCGAGTACAACGACGAGGAGATCGCCCTTGAGCGCATCCTCTTCAACAAGTCCGGCGACGACGCCGACGGCAGTCTCGGCGGCATCGACTGCAGCTTCGTCGACGCGAACCTGGAGCAGTCCGTCAACCTTTACCGCATGGACGAGAACGAGAACATCGAGCTCGTGGTGGGCGACGTCACCGAGATGTTCCCGAACGGCAGCCTTTCCGGTCTCGAATCCGGCTGGGGCAGCAACGAGAACCAGTATGTTTGGCGCATGCAGGTCTACGACGGCAAGCTCTACGTGGGCACTTTCGATACGAGCAGCCTGCTCGAGCCGATCGGCCAGTTCTCCAACGGCGACATCATCAACATGACTCCCGAGGAGTGGGAGAGCGAGCTCGGCTACCTCAAGGAGCTCATCGAGCTGGTACTCAAGGACAAGGGCGGCCCGACTCCCATCGCCACGATGGGCGATGACGCCGCCGCGGCCGCGTCCGAGGACGAGCAGATGGCTTCTGACCTCGAGGAACTTTACTCCGAGCTCGAGGTCGCCGAGAACTATCTCTCCGACGGCAGCGCTGTTGCGACGGCATCCGAGGACGAGGGGAGCGACTCCTCCGAAAACATCGACGACAAGATCCAGTATCACCAGAGCTTTGCCGAGTACTACGAGGGCCTTCTCAACTACTTCGAGCAGTTGCAGCAGAAGTACAGCCTGCCGCAGGACATCGTTACCCGCGTCCAGAAGCTGCTGAGCAAGGACAACCTCAACCGCGTCAACAGCGTGATCAAGTGCCTGAGGTACATGAGCTCCGCGACGCGCGGCTTCGACCTGTATGTGACCGATGACGGCGTGAACTTTACGACCGTCACCAAGAACGGCTTCGACGATCCGTACAACCACGGTTTGCGCGTCTTCGCCGCGACCGGTCAGGGCCTCTGCATCGGTACCGCCAACCCCTTCAACGGCACCCAGCTGTGGATCCAGCGCGGCTACGCCGTGACCTACGATGCCAACGGCGGCGAGGGCAGCGTGGAGGATTCCAACCGCTATGACGCCGGCGAGACCGCGACCGTGCTCGCCAACGGCTTCATCCGCGAGGGCTATACCTTTGCCGGCTGGAACACCGCGGCAGACGGTTCCGGCACGACGTACGCGCCCGGCGACCAGATCGAGATGTTCGACGCCGTGACGCTTTACGCCCAGTGGACCGAGGACGAGAAGCCCGTCGAGAAGAACCTGAGCGTGACCTACGACGCTAACGGCGGCGAGGGCTCGGTGGAGGACTCTGCCAAATACGCCGCAGGTGAGAAGGCTACCGTGCTCGCCAACGGCTTCATCCGCGAGGGCTATACCTTTGCCGGCTGGAACACCGCGGCAGACGGCTCGGGCGCCTCTTGCCAGCCGGGCGAGCAGGTCGAGGTTGATGCCGACGTGACGCTCTACGCCCAGTGGACCAAGAGCGACGACGGCAAGAAGGATGACGGTAAGTCCGACGGCGGCCAGAGCGACGACGGCAAGTACGACGGCTTCGGCTCCAACTCCGGCTCGAAGACCTCCGGCGACGCGAGCAGCAACGCCTCGCAATCCGGCAAGAAGGCCTCCTCGAGCACGCCGAAGACCGGCGACGTCTCCAGTCCCGCGATCGTGGCCGTGATCGCCGTTGCCGGCGCTGCCTGTGCGCTCGCTGCCTACAAGGCCCGCGGTCTCCGCGAGCATTAGCGAGTAGCTGACCGCGCGCCGCCCTGCCGGCCCGGTCGCACCAAACAAGAACGTCCCAGGACGCAGGTCGCTCGCCACCCGGCGGCGGCCTGCGTCCTGCTTAGTCGCCTAGACATGCCCGAGCGGGCGCTCAAGCGCCCGTCGCCGAGGGCCTGCTGTCCGAAAATTGAACTTGACGGTCGTTATTTGACGATTTGCCAAGTAACGGGGATTGCTGCACTTCGTTTACCTGGGCATTTATTGCTTTCATCCGAGTGGGTACTTGAGGTGCGGGCGAAAAACGACCGTCAAGTTCGATTTCTGGACAGCGGATGTGTTTGGCACCATCGCATATCGCGCACATCGTGCACCGTTCACGCGATTGCGTGCGGCTGGTCTAGCGCCCGCGCCTTCCGCCTCCCGCGGGTATACTGGAACGTCAGCAAACAGACACGCCCGGAGGCTGCATGGAATCGCTGTACACAAAGTATCGCCCGCAAACGTTTGAGCAGGTCGTCGGCCAAAAACACGTGGTCGAGACCCTCGTGCGCGCCGTTGCCGAGCACAAGACGAGTCACGCATACCTCTTCTGCGGTCCGCGCGGAACGGGTAAGACGACCATGGCGCGCCTGCTCGCCAAGGCCCTCATGTGCGAGAAGGGCGAGGGCGAGATGCCCGACGGCACCTGCGAGCAGTGCCGCCTCATCGCCGCCGGCGAGCACCCCGACGTGGCCGAGCTCGACGCCGCGTCGCGCACCGGCGTCGACAACGTGCGCGACGAGATCATCAGCCGCGTGAACTACGCCCCGTCGATGGGTCGTTACAAGGTTTATATCATCGACGAGGTCCACATGCTCACCACGGCGGCGTTCAACGCGCTGCTCAAGACCCTTGAGGAGCCGCCGGAGCACGTCGTCTTCATCATGTGCACGACCGACCCGCAAAAGGTCCTGCCCACCATCCTCTCGCGCGTCCAGCGCTTCGACTTCCACTCCATCGCGCCCGACGAGATGCAGGCCCATCTTGCCTACGTCTGCGGCCGCGAGGGCTTCACTTTTGACGACGATGCCCTTGAGCTCGTGGTCCGCCATGCCCATGGCGGCATGCGCGACGCCCTGACCTCGCTCGAGCAGCTCTCGGTATTCGGCAACGGCCACATCGGCCTCAAGGCAGCGCAGGACTTTCTCGGTGAGGTCGCCGGTTCCGTGCTGGGCACCACTGCCACGGCCCTTGCCCAGCGAGATGTGCCGACGCTCTTTGCCGAGGTCGAGAAGCTCGTCGGATCCGGCCGCGACCTGCTGCAGTTCACCCGTGAGCTCGCGGGACACATCCGCGACGTCTACGTTGTGGCCGCGGCGCCTGGTGCCACGGGCGCGGTTTCCGCCACGGGCGAGGCCCTCGAGGCCCTGCGAGCCGAGGCCGCCGCGTTCGGCTCGCCCGACCGCGTGGCCCGTACGCTTACCGTCCTCGGCGACGCTTCCAGCGAGATGCGCACCGCCACCAACCAGCGCCTCGTTCTGGAGATCGCCTTCACCCGCATCGCCCGTCCCGAGGCCGACCTCACCCTCGAGTCCCTTGCCGACCGCCTGGCCGCCCTTGAGCAGCAGATCGCCTCCGGCCAGTTTGCGGCCCCGCAGGTCCCCGCCGCTCCTCAAACCGCGGTTCCCGCACAGGTCCCCCAGAACCTTGCCCCAGCACCTGTGCCCGCGCCGACCTCTGCGCCGGCGATGACCCCGCAGCCCGTGGTCGCCGCAGCCTCGCAGGCTCCGGTTCGCCCGGCCCCCGCAGCCGCGTCAGCCGAGAGAAGCGCCGCGCCTTCCGTCGGCGCGAATCGCGCAGTGAGCGAGCAAAGCGAGCGCCGAGCAGACGATGGAAGGGGAGGCGCCCCTCTCGGCGCTCCCGCCGCAAAGCCCTCCGCTCCCGTAGCGCCCGCAGCCCTGCAACGAGCTTGGAAGCAGGTCGTCGACAGCCTCGTTAAGTCGGCGCCCGCGAAGGGCTCTCTCCTTCTGAGCACGTTCCCGATCTCGGACGACGGCGAGACCCTTGCTATCGGCCTGCCCGCCGGCTCGAGGTTCGCGCTGAAGATGCTCGACCGCGCCGACGTCCGCGCCGTCGTGGAGCCCGCGATCTCGGCTGTCTTCGGGACCCGTAAGTACACCGTGGCCGAGCAGGGCGCGGCGCCGAATGCCGGCTCCCAGCCCGCGGCTACGGCTCCCGCTCCGCGTCCCGCGCCTCAATCCGCCGCAGCTCAGACACCTCGTCCGTCTGCTCCGACCCCTCGTCAGGACGCCCCGCGCTACAGTGCCCCGGCTCCCGCCGCGCCCGCACCGCGCCCCGCGGCCCCGCAGCCGGCCCCTGTTGCCGCCCCGGCACCCGAGCCCGAGTACGCCCCCGTCGATGCCTACGATTCTTTTGCCTCCGAGCCCCAGCCCGCGGGAGACTACCCCATGCCCTGGGACACCCCCGCGGCTGCCTCGGCGCCCGCTCAACCTGCGGCGCCGTTACAGTCCACGTCTCCTGCCCGCGATCAGAATGTCGTCGTCTCGGCCGCAGCTCCCTCCAACAACGTGAGCCGCGCCGACGCCGCTCCCGCCGCTGGCGCGACTCGTGCGGCGATCAGCGGCGGTGCCGAAGGCGCGGCCCCCCAGGTCGCTCCCGAGGACCTGACGCCTGAGTTCAGCGACATCCTGAGCGGCCTTACCGAGGTGTTCGGCGCGCCGACCGCCGTTTCTGTAGAGAAGCCCGCCGCCGCCGACGAGGCCGCCGACGTCTCGTATGATGTCGAGGGCGCCGACCCGGCCGATGGCCCCGGCGAGTTCGCCGACGAGCCGACCGACGACGCCGATAACGACGAGTAGAAATAATTCTGGGCATTAAACCCCCAGGTAAACACAATCAAGCGCTTCTTGCTAAGGAAGCCGAACCGAGAGGAGCCACCATGGCCAAGGGATTCAACATGGGCGGTATGAACCGCAACCAGATGATGCAGCAGGCTCGCAAGATGCAGGAGCAGCTGCTCGCTGCGCAGCAGAAGGCCTCCGAGACCGAGGTCACCGCGAGCGCCGGCGGCGGCATGGTCAAGGTTTCCGCCACGGGCGACATGCGCATCACTTCGCTGACCATCGACCCCGAGGCCGTGGACCCCGAGGACGTCGAGATGCTGCAGGACATGGTCCTCGCCGCCGTCAACGACGCCCTTTCCTCCGCCGAGCAGATGGCCAGCCAGCAGATGAGCGCCGTGACCGGCGGTCTCAACATCCCGGGCCTCTTCTAGTCAGCTCCGGTAACAAGCTCAAATAAACCGCAGGTCAAAGACGTAATGGACTACACCGCAAACGACGGACACGCTCTCCAGCGACTTCTCGATGAGCTGGGCAGGCTTCCGGGCATCGGCCCGAAGTCGGCCCAGCGCATCGCGTATTACCTGCTGGAGGCCGACGCCGAAGAGGCGCGCCGCTTGGCCCACGCCATCCTGGAGGTCAAGCAGCAGGTCCACTTCTGCCCCGTCTGCTTCTCTTACGCCACGCGCGAGCGATGCGACATCTGCGCCGACTCGTCGCGCGACCGCACGAGCATCTGCGTGGTGAGCGAGCCCCGCGACGTGCAGGCTATCGAGCGCACGGGCACCTACCGGGGCCTTTATCACGTGCTTGGCGGCGTCATCAGCCCTATGGACAAGATCGGCCCCGATCAGCTCCATGTTCGCGAGCTGCTCTCGCGCCTGGCGTCCGACGAGGTGGGGGAGGTCATTCTCGCCACGAACCCGGACGTGGAGGGCGAGACGACCGCCACGTACCTCGCCCGCCAGATCCGCCCGCTCGGCGTGCGCGTCACGCGGCTGGCGAGCGGCCTGCCCGTAGGTGGAGACCTTGAGTATGCCGACGAGGTCACGCTTGGCCGCGCCATCGAGGCCCGCCGCGAACTATAATTTCTCTCCAACTGCAGCTAAAACACACTACGCGCCCGGCCTAGACCGCGTGCGCACACAGAGAGGACCGCAATGGCAACCCTCCGCGACACCGAATACGACCAGGCTCCCGCGCCGGTCGATCCCAAGCACATCACCACGCTCCGCGCCGGCCAGGGCGCCGAGGTCACCACGCGCGAGAACGCCTCGCACGCGGCCGACATCGCGCGCAGGAATGCCGAGGAGCGGCACCGTAGGCGTCATTCTTCCGACAAGCTCTCCAGCGCCGCGGCCCGCGCGAGCAAGCGCCTCGACCGTGACGACGCGGGCACCGACGCCGGCCCCGAGCGCACCAACAAGAACATCGTCCTGCTCGTCGCCGCGGCCATCCTGGTGCTCGTGGTGCTGTTCTTCCTCGTCAGGTGCGTGACTAGCTCTATGACCTCTGGGGGTGCCACGCCCCAGCAGGAGCAGCAGTCCGAGCAGCCGGCCGAGGCCCAGCAGCAGGAGTCCGACGCGAACGGCTCCGTTACGGTCCACGGCAAGAAGTACGCGCTTGCGCAGGGAGAGGATGGCGCCTGGCAGGTCACGGCTGGCGGAGAGACCGCGTTCAGCCTCACCGGCACCCCGACCGCCATCATTCTTTGCAACGGCGTCCTTATCGTCCCCGAGAACCTCAACGGCACCTGGGACGTCATCGCCTACATGCCGGCTGACGGCTCCCTGCCCACGCAGGTGACCGACTCCGACGGCAACGTGGTCGGCGGTTCGGGCTCGGTCGCTTCCGCCGTTCTGGACGGCTCGAACCTCGTCGTCACCGACTCCACCGGCGCCACCACGACCGTCAAGCTCTAAGGTTCGCCAATCGTCCGCAAGCCTGCGATTGGTGACTGTTTCTACGTGCATGCGTCGCAATGCCGCGAGCACGGCAGCGATTCGTGAAGCCCGTTGGCCGAAGCCGCGTTGCGTGTGCGCGTAGTGACTGTCGCCAATCGCAGGCGCCCCACGGGTGGGCGCCTGCCACCAATGACTGTCACCCATGGCAGGCGAACCTGTCGCCAATTGCGGGTAAAACAGCAAGTCAGAAGGCAATTTGCTTCTCGGCAAAATTTTTTGAGATTTCTACTAGACAATGCTTCGAAGGCTGTGTAATAATACCTCTTGCGCAAGGCGCACGGGGTGTTAGCTCAGCTGGTTAGAGCGCCGGCCTGTCACGTCGGAGGTCGAGGGTTCGAGTCCCTTACATCCCGCCATTGCATTGAATAAGGGCCCTCTTCGGAGGGCCCTTTTTCGTGCCGATAAGACAAGGGGACAGTCCCCTCGTCTTATCGCATGTCGCCGAATAGGACGAAGGGACTGTCCCCCTGTCTTATTCAGTCGCGGTATGATTACGTGCAAATCGCAGCTCACGAGACAAGGTCCTCGCATGCAGGAAGGTTCCACCACAACCCAGATCGCCGTGTTCGACTACGACGGCACTTCCGTCGACGGTCAATCCGGCTCGCTCTTCACTACGTACCTTCTGCGGCACGGGATGATGTCGCTGCCGCGCGCCCTGCGTCTCGGCTGGTGGGGAATCCGCTACGTGCTGCACCTGCCGTTTAGGCAGGACGAGGCGCGAGAGCTGGTTTTCGGCGCCCTTGGCGAGATGACGCCCGACCGCATCAGCGAGGTCATGCGCAAGTTCCACGACGACGTCCTTGGCAAAAAGTACCGTCAGGCGGCCATCGCCGAGGTGGCGCGTCGTCGCGAGGAGGGCTGCGTCACGCTGCTTGTCTCGGCCACGTTCGACATCATTGCCGACGCCGCGGCGGAGGTCCTGGGCGTGGACGCCGTGCTCGCCACGCACATGGAGCGCGACGAGAAGGGCCACTACACGGGCCGAGTGGCCGGAACCGTCGTGGCGGGCGACCAGAAGTACCGCGCCGTCGCGGAGTGGTGCGACGAGAAGTTCGGCGCCGGCGCTTGGCAGCTCGCCTACGCCTACGGCGACCACCACACCGACGAGGACCTGCTTTCCCGCGCTCGCACGGCGTACGCGGTGTGCCCCGGCCGGTCGCTCAAGGCCGTCGCAAAGAAGCGCGGCTGGCAGATCCTGGACTGGGACGACTAGTGCCGCGAAGCGAGCCCGGGGCTCAAGGCGGCCTGGGGCCAAGTGATGGGCCGGAGCCGACTGGCAATAATTCGCAGATAAACGAGGTGCCCGGCTTCTCGGCCGAGGCGCTCGAGGCGTTTCGTGCCCGCGTGCGCGAGCAAGGCGCCGAGCTCTATCGTGACCTGCCGTGGCGACGTACGCGGGACCCGTACGAGATCTGGATCAGCGAGGTCATGCTGCAGCAGACGCAGGTGAGCCGCGTCGACGGGCGCTGGCAGCGCTGGCTCGCGCGGTTCGGCAGCGTGGCGGAGCTCGCACGCGCCGGCGCGGCCGACGTGCTGGACGAGTGGCAGGGGCTCGGATACAACCGCCGCGCGCTCGCGGTGCACCGGGCTGCGCAGACGATCGTGGCCGCGGGCGGGGAGTTCCCGCGCGAGGCGTCAGAGCTCACGGCGCTGCCGGGCATCGGGCCCGCGACGGCCGCCGGTATCCGCGCCTTTGCCTTTGACCTGCACGGCGTTTATCTGGAGACGAACGTGCGGACCGTGATGCTTCACGAGCTGTTCGCCGGCCGCGAGGGCGTGGCGGACCGCGAGCTGGTGCCGCTGGTGGAGGCCACGTGCCCGCCGGACGGCGGGTTTGCGGCGGGGAAGGGCGGCGTGGAGGCCCGCGACGACCACGCCGACGATCATGCCGACGACCCGCGCAGCTGGTATTACGCGATGCTCGACTACGGCGCGTACCTCAAGCGGACGGTGCCGAACCCGTCGCGGCGCTCGAGCGGGCACGCGAGGCAGTCGCGCTTCGAGGGGTCGCGCAGACAGAAACGGGCGGCTCTCGTGCGGGCGCTTCTTGCCAGGCGAGAGGGGGCGAGCGCGGACGCGCTGGTGGCGGCCGTGGTCGCGGAGGGCATCGAGCTCGACCGCGCGCTGGCGGCGGAGATCCTCGCCGACCTCGCCGCCGAGGGCTTCTGCCACGAGACAAACGGCCTCTGGCGCCCCTAGCCGCCCGCCTGCAGCTGGTGACAGGTTCCTGCTGCTGCAGCGTGGGACAGGTTCGCGGCGAGGTGCCTGCCATGGGTGACAGTCATTGGTGGCAGGTGACATGCCTACCCGTTGGCACCTGCCATTGGTGACAGTCACCGCGTCTCACATCACACGTTGCCGCCAAGTCGCGACGGGCCCGCGGCCCTCCTCGCTTCGGCTCAGTTTCCCTTGCGAGGCGGAAACAGTCACCGATTGCAGGCGCGGGCTGCGGTGCTTGCGGGGCGCCTGCCATCGGTGACAGTCACTACGTGCATATTGGCCGCGCAATCAGGTCGTTGGCTTCATGAGTCGGTGACATTGCAGCGCTTCTCCCTCGCATGCACGTAGAAACAGTCACCGATTGCAGGTGCTTCGGTTGTCGTATCTATCTAACGGCACGTTATCTGGGTTATCGGTGAAAGCGATAACGAATTGCCGCAATCGCGGGGCTACGCGTGTCGCGCGGACGGCCGTAGTATTCAAACCGTCGAAAACACACGCCGCCGAAACCGAATCCAAAACCGCGGCGGCTCAACGAAAGGACCCCAAAATGCCGTTCAAGCTCGATCCCACCTTCGCCCAGGACCCCGCCAAGCACTTCGACACCCTCCAGATCCACGCCGGCCTCGAGCCCGACCCCGTCACCGGCTCCGCCGCGCTTCCGATCTACGCCTCCGCGGCCTTCCAGTTCGATTCCGCCGAGGACGGCGCCGCCAAGTTCGCCCTCTCCAAGCCGGGCAACGTCTACGGCCGCCTGACCAACACCACCACCGACTCCGTCGCCGCCCGCGTCGCGGCCCTTGAGGGCGCTACCGGCGCCGTTGCCGTCGCTTCCGGCCACGCGGCCGAGATTCTCGCCCTCACCAACCTGGTGGGCGCCGGCGACCACATCGTCGCCTCCGACTCCCTCTACGGCGGCACCTGGAACATCTTCCTGCACACCTTGGGTGACCTCGGCGTCGAGACCACCTTCGTCGAGAACAACAACATCGACGCCTTCGTGGCCGCCACCAAGGAGAACACCAAGCTCTGGTACGTCGAGACCATCGGCAACCCGCTGGTCGACGTGGCCGACGTCCCCGCTATCGTCGAGGCGGCAAACTCCCTGCCCGAGCCCGTCCCCGTGTTCGTCGACAACACCTTCGCGACCCCGTACCTCTACCGTCCCGCCGATGACGGCGCGGCCGTGGTCATCGAGTCGCTCACCAAGTGGATCGCCGGCCACGGCGCCACGCTCGGCGGCGCCGTCGTCGACACGGGCAAGTTCGACTGGAAGCAGACCCCGGGCAAGTTCGCCACGCTGACCGAGCCCGACCCCTCCTACCACGGCGTTGTTTTTGCTGACGCCGCCCCCGCCGCGCCCTTCTCCACCCGCGTCCTGGCCAACAAGCTCCGCGACTTCGGCCCCACGCTCTCCCCGTACGCGGCGCAGCTCATCGGCCTCGGCATCGAGACGCTCTCCCTTCGCGTCCAGCGCCACTGCGACAACGCCCTGGCCGTCGCCAAGTTCCTCGAGAGCCACCCGAAGGTCAGCTGGGTCCGCTACTCCGGCCTCGAGAACGACCCGAGCCACGAGACCGCGTCCCGCATCCTGCACAACGGCTTCGGCGGCGTCGTCGTCTTCGGCGTCAAGGGCGGCCGCGACGCCGGCCTGAAGGTCGTGGACAACGTCAAGCTGTTCACGCACCTCGCCAACGTGGGCGACGCCAAGTCCCTGATCATCCACCCGGCCTCCACCACCCACTCCCAGCTCACCGCCGAGCAGCTCGAGGCCGCCCACCTCTCCGAGGACCTCATCCGCCTCTCCGTGGGCATCGAGAACGCCGACGACATCATCGCCGACCTCGACCAGGCCCTCGCCAACGCGTAAGCAGCAAACGAATAAACCGCACGTCAGCCCCCCCGGGTTTCGACCCGGGGGCTTTTTGCGCCTGCGGGGATTCGGTGCCGCGAGTGCCTGCAGCCGGTGACAGTCGCCAATAGCAGGCGGTTCCGGCTGAATCGACGTAGCGCCTGCGGCTGGTGGATAGGGGCTTCTGCCTGCGTGGCGCCTGCAATTGGTGACAGTCGCCGCGTCTCACATCGCTCGTTGCTGCTCTGGTGCGACTAACCAGCGCCCCTCTTTGATTCGGCCCAGTTCCCCTTGCGACGCGGAAACAGTCACCAATTGCAGGCGCAGGCCACGACGCTTGCTGGGTGTCCGCCATTGGTGGCTGTCACCAATTGCAGGCGACTCACGAGTACGGCCGTTGCGCCTACCAGCTGCAACGCAGCGCTCGCGGATTGCCGCGCCCGCCGCGCTATCCGAACTGGTAAAAATGACTGTGTGTCAAAAAACGCGTTGGGAGCCGCAGGCGCCAGCCCGCGGCCAGGGATAAGCGACAGGAGCGCATCGATGGATACCCTCGACAGCAGCCTCTACCTCAGCAACGACGACCTCCACATGCTTGGCAACGGCACGTGGTACCGCAGCTACGAGAAGCTCGGCGCCCACCCCGTCGTGGCCGCCGACGGCACCGCCGGCTACCACTTCGCCGTTTGGGCCCCGCACGTGCAGTCCGTTTCGGTCGTCGGCGACTTCAACAACTGGAACGAGTCGGCCTTCTACCTCAACCGCTCTTCTTCGGGCGACATCTGGGAAGGCTTCATCCCCGGCGTCAAGGCCGGCCAGCTCTACAAGTACCTCCTCGTCTCCCACAGCGGCGAGAAGATCTACAAGGCCGACCCCTACGCCTTCTTCTCCGAGCTGCCTCCGGGAACGGCCTCCATCACCGCCGACCTCTCGGGCTATGCCTGGAAGGACGACGCATACATGGCCGAGCGCGCCAACCGACCGCTGCTTAAGAGCCCCCTCAACATCTTTGAGGTCCACCTTGGCAGCTGGAAGCGCCACGGCAACGAGCCGCAGGGCGAGCCACGCGAGGACGGCACCTGGCCTGGCCCCGGCGATCCCTTCCCCGCGCAGCGCGGCACCTATTACAGCTACGACGACCTTTCCAAGGAGCTCGTCGCCTACGTGAAGAAGATGGGCTACTCCCACATCGAGGTCATGCCCCTCTCCGAGCACCCCTTCGACGGCTCCTGGGGCTATCAGTCCACGGGCTACTACGCGCCCACCAGCCGCTACGGCAACCCCAAGCAGCTCATGCACTTCATCGACGCCTGCCACAAGGCCGGCATCGGCGTGATCATGGACTGGGTTCCCGGCGGCTTCTGCGCCGACTCGCACGGCCTGGCCACCTTTAACGGCGAGATGCTCTACGAGCACGAGATTCACCCCAACTGGGGCACCCACAAGTTCGACTTCAGCCGCGGCCAGGTCCGCAGCTTCCTCGTGTCCAATGCGCTGTACTGGATTGAGACCTACCACATCGACGGCATCCGCATGGACGGCGTCTCGTCCATGCTGTACATGAACTTCGGCGTGGACGACCCCGGCCAGAAGAAGTTCAACAAATACGGCACCGAGGAGGCTCTCGACGCGTCCGCCTTCATCCGCCAGACCAACTCCACGATGGGCCAGCTCCACCCCGACGTCATGATGATCGCCGAGGAGTCCACCGCGTGGCCGCTCGTCACCTATCCGCCCGAGGACGGCGGCCTGGGCTTCCACTTCAAGTGGGACATGGGCTGGATGAACGACACGCTGCACTACATGCAGACCGACTTCCCCTGGCGCCCCGGCAACCACCGCCTGCTCACGTTCTCGACGATGTACCAGTTCAACGAGAACTTCGTGCTGCCGCTTAGCCACGACGAGGTCGTCAACGGCAAGTGCTCGCTGATCACCCGCATGCCGGGTGACCAGTGGCGCCAGTTCGCCGGCCTGCGCGCGCTCGCGTTCTACCAGATGATGCACGCCGGCGCCAAGCTCAATTTCATGGGCAACGAGATCGGCCAGTACATCGAGTGGCGCTACTACGAGGGCATCGAGTACTTCCTCACCGAGTACGACACTCACCGCAATGAGCAGGTCTTTATTGAGGCGCTGAACAAGTTCTACAAGAAGAACCCGGCCCTGTGGCAGCGCGCCTACGAGTCTGCGGGCTTCGAGTGGATCGACGCCGACAACTCCGACCAGTCCATCATCAGCTTCATCCGCCGCGGCGACGACCCCAAGGACGACCTGGTCATCCTTATCAACTTCGACATCAACCCGCGCGAGGACTTCCGCCTGGGCGTGCCCGAGTGGGGCGTCTATGCCGAGAAGTTCAACTCCGACGCCGCCGAGTTCGGTGGCTCGGGCGTGGTGAACGAGGGGCGTCTGCGCTGCGAGGAGGTCGGCTGGAACGGCCGCGCGCAGTCCGTGGTCGTGCGCGTCCCGCCGCTGGGCGGCATTGTGCTCAAGAAGGTCGCCACGCAGGCCAGGCCCAAGGCGGGCGCGAAGTCCGCTTCCAAGCCCAAGACCGCCGCGAAGCCGGCCGCAAAGAAGCCCGCTGCCAAGAAAACCGCCGCGAAGGCCGCTCCCAAGGCCGAGAAATCCGCGGTAGAGGCCGAAAAAACCGCCGCATCCGCAAAAAAGGCAACGTCTGTGGCAAATTCCGAATCCGCCGCAGCTCAGGAGCCTAAGGCCAAGCCGGCCGACAAGAAGCCCGCTTCCAAGGCCGTGGCGCCCAAGGCCAAACCCGCCGCAGCTAAGGAGCCTGCGGAGCCCCAGACCAGCGCAGATTCCAAGTCCGTTAAAAAGTCGGCAACGGTTAAGAAGACGGTCAAGGCTTCGTCAAAAACCAAGTAATCGAGGTAAAATCACAGGGCTGTCTCGCGGGAGGCGGCCCTGTTCGCTTGTTTCGGTATGCCGCAGCGCGCCGGCCAAGCGACCGATACCGAGCCGCACCCCCGAACCCGCGGCCGCCTGTATTGCCATCAAGACCATTGCAAGGGAGAGAAATGGCCACTTATCAGCAGATCTTCAAGGACAAGAAGGACTTCGAGGAGCAGTTCCGCGCCATGTGCCAGGCTGAGCTCGGCAAGACCTTCGAGCAGACCTCTGAGCTCGAGCAGTTCCAGGTGCTCGCCAAGCTCGTCGCCGCCAAGGGCAACGCGCAGTTCCCGGTGTCGCACCCCGCCGACGTCAAGAAGGTCTATTACTTCTCGCTCGAGTTCCTCATCGGCCCCCTCCTCGACAACTACCTGATCAACTACGGCGTGCGCGACCTCGTGGCCGACGCCCTCAAGGACATGGGCACCGACCTCGACAGCATTTGCCGTCAGGAGGCCGACCCCGGCCTCGGCAACGGCGGCCTCGGCCGTCTGGCCGCGTGCTTCCTCGCCTCGATGGCCCACAACGGCATCGCCGGCTACGGCAACGGTATGCGCTACCGCTACGGCCTGTTCCACCAGGACATCGAGGGCGGCCGCCAGGTCGAGCGCACCGACAACTGGCTCGCAAACGGCTTCCCCTGGGAGACCCGCAAGGACGCCTCCGCCGTCACCGTCCGCTTCGGCGGCCACGTCGTCCGCCACGAGGACGGCGACAAGTACTGGTTCACCGAGGAGGGCGGCGAGCTCGTCCGCGCCGTCCCCTACGACGTGCCCATCATCGGCTACGCCGGCAAGGTCGTGAACAAGCTGCGCCTGTGGTCTGCCGAGCCCGCTTCCGAGGACTTCGACCTCGACGCCTTCAACGCCGGCGATTACGCCAAGGCCAACAAGTTCCGCTCCGACGTCGAGGCCATCTCGACCATCCTGTACCCCAACGACGCCGGTGAGCACGGCCGCCTGCTGCGCCTGAAGCAGGAGTACCTGTTCGTCTCCGCCGGCCTGCAGACCATCCTTCGCTCCTATGAGAAGGACTTCGGCGACGACTGGAAGAACCTCGGCAAGCACGTCTGCGTCCACACCAACGACACGCACCCCGCCATGTGCGGCCCCGAGCTCATGCGCATTCTCGTTGACGAGAAGGGCGTCGACTTCGACGAGGCCTTCGAGATCGCCCACGAGACCGTCTCCTTCACCAACCACACCGTCATGCCCGAGGCCCTGGAGAAGTGGCCCATCAACACCTTCCGCAACCTTCTCCCGCGCCTCTACATGTTCATCGAGGAGATCGACCGCCGCTGGCGCGACGGCCTGGGCGACAAGCTCGGCGAGAACGCCAACTGGAACGACGTCCTGCGCAACACCGCCATCCTCTGGGACGGCCAGGTCCGCATGGCGAACCTCTCCATCATCTTCTCGCACTCCGTCAACGGCGTCTCCGCGCTGCACTCCGACATCCTCAAGCGCGAGACCTTCCGCGACTTCGCCCAGATGCAGCCCGAGCTCTTCAACAACAAGACCAACGGCGTGACCCACCGTCGCTTCCTGCGCGAGGCCAACCCCTCCTACTCCAAGATCATCACCGACGCCATCGGCGAGGGCTGGCTCAACGACGCCGACGAGCTCAAGAAGCTCGAGGCCTTTGAGGGCGATGCCGGCTTCCTGGCCGCCATGGACGACGCCAAGAAGGTCAACAAGGAGCGCCTGGCCGCCTACGTCAAGGAGACCTCCGGCACCGTGCTCGACACCAACATGGTCTTCGACGTCCAGGTCAAGCGTTTCCACGCCTACAAGCGTCAGCTGCTCTCCGTCTTCAAGGTCATGGACCTGCGCAACCGTATCCTCGACGACCCGAACTTCAACCCGCAGCCCACGGCGTTCATCTTCTCCGGTAAGGCCGCCCAGAGCTACGCCTTCGCCAAGGAGGTCATCCGCCTCATCAACTCGCTGGCCGACGTCGTGAACAACGACCCGCGCGTCAACGACAAGATCCGCGTCGCCTTCGTGCCCAACTTCGCCGTGTCCAACGCGCAGTACATCTACTCCGCCGCCGACATCTCCGAGCAGATCTCGCTCGCCGGCACCGAGGCCTCCGGCACCTCCAACATGAAGCTCATGATGAACGGCGCCCTGACCCTCGGCACCCTCGACGGCTCCAACGTCGAGATCTCTGAGCTCGTCGGCCCCGAGAACATCAAGATTTTCGGCATGAAGACCGAGGAGGTCGAGGAGCTCCAGCGCTCCGGCCGTTACTACGCTTGGGACATGTACAACAACGACCGTGGCCGCACCGGCCGCATCGTCGACCAGCTCACCGACGGCACCCTCGCGGGCCTCTCCGGCAACTTCGAAAGCGTCCGCGACCACCTCATGGTTGAGAACGACCCGTACCTCGTCATGGCCGACTTCCACTCCTACGTCCAGGCGTGGGAGGAGCTCACTTCCGGCTACTCCGACCGCACCGCCTGGAACAAGTCGGCTCTCCACAACACCGCTAACGCTGGATTCTTCTCCAGTGACAGAACTATCGCCGAATACACCGCAGATATCTGGCACATTTAGTCTTAGTTCGCAAACGGGGGGATGGACCCTCATCCCCCCGTTGAATTTAAGTCTGAAAGGAGTGGGGGAATGAGCAAGAAGGAGTGCATTGCCATGCTCCTTGCCGGAGGGCAAGGCAGCAGGCTTGGTGCGCTGACGAGTAACGTAGCAAAGCCCGCGGTGTCGTTTGGTGGTAAGTTCCGCATCATCGACTTCGCGCTTTCCAACTGCGCAAACTCCAACGTTGACACCGTCGGCGTGCTCACCCAGTATCGTCCGTATCTGCTGCACAGCTACATCGGCACCGGCGAGGCGTGGAACCTCGACGAGCGCGACGGCGGCGTCTCGATCCTGCCGCCGTACGCTACCCAGACCGGCGGCGCCTGGTACGAGGGAACCGCTGACGCCGTGACGCAGAACATCGGCTACATCGAGCAGAACGATCCCGAGTACGTGCTTATCCTCTCGGGCGACCAGCTCTACCGCATGGACTATGCGGACATGCTCGCCACCCACAAGAAGAACAACGCCGACCTGACCATCGCGGTCATGCCGGTGCCTTGGGAGGAGGCGTCCCGCTTCGGCATCATCACCGCCGACGACGAGGGCCGCATCACCAAGTTCACCGAGAAGCCCAAGAAGCCCGATTCAAACCTGGCCTCCATGGGCATCTACATCTTCAGCACCGACCTGCTCCTCCAGACCCTGCGCGAGGACGCTGTCGACCAGCAGTCCGAGCACGACTTCGGCAACAACATCATCCCGAAGCTGCTCGGCGACGGTAAGCGCCTCTTCACCTACGAATTCACGGGCTTCTGGCGCGACGTAGGCACCATCTCCTCTTACCACGAGACGAGCATGGACCTGCTGGGGCCGAACCCCGCGTTCGACATCTTCGACGAGAACTTCCCCATCATGTCCAACGCCTCCACCCGTCCGCCCTCGTTCGTGGGCCGCAACGGCGAGGTCGAGGACTGCCTCGTCTCCAACGGCTGCACCATCCTCGGCAAGGCCAAGCACTCCATCCTCTCGACCGACGCCTACATCGGCGAGCGCGCCACCGTTGAGGATTCCGTGCTGCTGCCCGGCGCCGTGGTCAAGGACGGCGCCCACGTGGTCCGCGCCATTCTCGGCGAGAACTCCGTGGTTGAGGAGAACGTGAGCCTCGGCTCCGTCGACGCGACGAAGGACACTGCCGTCATCGGCAACGACGTCGTTGTCGGGAAGGGGGAGAACTAATCATGCAAAAGGTCATTGGCCTCATCACCTGCAACTACTCCGCCAAGGCCACCGGCCCCCTTAGCGAGTACCGCCCCATCGCGTCCATGCCGTTCCTCGGCCGTTACCGCCTGGTCGACTTCCCGCTGTCCAACATGGTCAACGCCGGCATCCGCACCGTGGGCATGATCATGCCGTACAACTACCGTTCCATCATCGACCACGTCGAGTCCGGTAAGGACTGGGGCCTGGATCGCAAGAACGGCGGCCTGTTCATCCTGCCCGGCAGCGCCTTCGGCACCTCCCGCACCGGCGCGCGCTTCCTGCTGCGCGACCTCGTGCACAACAAGGTCTTCTTCAACCGCTCGAAGGCCGACTACGTCGTCTTTTCGTCGGCGAACATCGTGTACAACATCGACCTCGAGGAAATGGTCGAGGCGCACAAGGCTTCCGGCTCGGACATCACCGTTCTGACCGCCACCGCCCCGCGCGTGAACGACGACGTCGTGGGCTTCAACGTCGAGGGCGGCCGCGTGCAGTCCGTCCACAACGGCGTCAAGTTCGGCGACACCGAGTTCCTGGACTGCTTCATCATCAGCCGCTCGCTGCTGCTCGACATGTTCGATTGGTACGCGCCCACCGACTACCTTGACCTCTTCGAGGCCATGGCCGGCGACTTCGGCCGCGTGAACGTCCAGACCTACAACTTCGACGGCTACGTCGCTCCTGTCTTCAACAAGAAGGAGTACTTCGAGTCCAACATGGACTTCCTGGACCCCAAGGTCTCCGCCGAGGTCTTCCCGGTCGACCGCTTCATCAAGACCAAGGCCCACGACACGCCGCCCGCCAAGTTCGAGATCGGCTCGCGCGTCACCAACTCCCGCGTTTCTTCCGGTAGCCGTATCTACGGCGCCGTCAGCGACTCCATCCTGGGCCGCGGCGTCGTTGTCGAGGCCGGCGCCACCGTGCGCAACGCCATCATCATGCAGGGCTGCATCGTAAAGAGCGGCGCCCGTGTCGAGAACGCCATAGTCGACCGCGGCAACGTGGTCCCCGCAGGCACCGAGCTGCGCGGCACCCCCGATGACGTGCTCGTCAAAGAGAAGGCACGCGACTAGCACCACATAGAAAGCGAACAGAACATGACTAACTCCGCCAAGCGCAGGAAGATCAGGGTGCTGTTCGCGGGCTCCGAGGCCGTCCCGTTCTCCAAGACGGGCGGCCTCGGAGATGTCGCGGGCTCGCTCCCCCGTGCCCTCAAGCACGCGGGCGCCCGCGCCGCCGTGATCACCCCGCTCTATGCCACCATCCCGCAGGAATACAAGGACCGCATGAAGCACGTGGCCGATTTCTACGTGCCCCTTTCTTGGCGCTCCATTTACTGCGGCATCGAGAAGCTCACCCTTCAGGGCCTTGATTTCTACTTCGTGGACAACAAGGACTACTTCGGTCGCGACGGCCTGTACGGCTACTTCGACGACGGCGAGCGCTACGCCTTCTTCTCCAAGGCAATTTGCGAGGCCATCGCGCGCGTCCCCGAGCTTGAGTGCGACGTGCTGCACTGCAATGACTGGCAGACGGCGCTTTGCCCCGTCTTCCTGCGCGAGTTCTATCGCGAGGTGCCGCAGTGCAACAACGTGAAGACCGTCTTCACCGTGCACAACGTCAAGTTCCAGGGCCAGTACGGCGATAAGGTCCTCGACGAGATTCTGGGCCTGGCGCACATCCCCGCCGCCGCCGATCAGCTCCGCTGCGACAAGGACTCCATCAACTTCATGAAGGGCGCCCTGTGCTACACGGACTGGATCACCACCGTGTCCCCGAGCTATGCCGCTGAGCTGCAGATGCCGTTCTACGGCGAGGGCATGGACGGCATTTTCCGCCGCCGCCAGAACATCCTTTCCGGCATCCTCAACGGCATCGACCAGACCATCTGGAACCCGTCCTCCGACTCCATGATCCCGGCGAACTACTCGCAGGGCGACATGGCCAACAAGGCCGAGTGCAAGCGCCTGCTGCAGGAGGAATGCGGCCTCAACCAGGACCCCACCCGTCCGCTCATCGTGTCCATCGGCCGCCTGACCGACCAGAAGGGCCTCGGCCTGGTGCGCTACTCGATGGATCACCTCATGTCCCGCGGCGTTCAGGTCGTCATCCTGGGCACGGGCGACCACGACCACGAGGAGGCCTTCAAGTACTTCCAGTCCAAGTACCCGGGCCAGATGTGCGCCAAGATCGCCTTTGACAACGCTCTTTCTCACCGCATGTACGCGGGCGGCGACATCCTTCTGATGCCGTCCGAGTTCGAGCCCTGCGGCCTCTCCCAGATGATCGCCATGCGCTACGGCACCCTGCCTGTGGTGCGCGAGACCGGCGGCCTGCGCGATTCCGTTGCCCCGTACAACAAGTTCACCGGCGAGGGCACGGGTTTCTCGTTCGCCAACATGAACGCCGACGAGATGGCCGACACTTTGTTAGGGGCATGCGAACTCTTCTGGACCGACAAGGACGCCTGGAACAAGTTGGTGGATAATGCCATGAGCGCGGACTTCAGCTGGCGCCGCGCCGCGAACGATTACATGGACATTTACCACTGGCTCCACCCGGAGATCATTCGGTATAACAAGAGGAGAGATAGGTAACCTTTGAGAGCACGTCACGTTACCTCAGAGAAGGAGTATAGAACTCCATTCGGCGCCGCCCAACTGGGCGGCGTCGTCACGCTTGGCATCGATATTTGGGACGACGACGTCACGTTCTGCACGCTGAGGGTGTGGACCGATGCCCACGGCGAGCAACTCATCGAGATGCACGGCGAGGAACACAGCGATCACCTGCACTTCTCGGTGGACTACGAGCCCGCCGAGACGGGCGTCGTCTGGTACAGCTTCGACATCGAGGCTTCCGACGGCGCCGTTTGGCGTTACGGTGCGCGCCCCGGTTGGACGACCGGAGAGGGCGCCTTCGCCTACGGCGACCCGCCATCGTTTCAGCTCACTGTGTTCGAGCCGCGCGCGACGCAGCCCGACTGGTACAAGAACGGCATCGTCTACCAGATCTTCCCCGACCGCTTCAACCGCGGCGAGGGCTGGCGCGAGCTTGCCGAGAAGGCGCTTGAGGACCACCAGAACGGCCCCGAGCGTGTGCTCGTCGAGGACTGGGACACGCCTGTTACGTACAAGCGCAAGTCCGAGACCGACCTCGCCATCGCCCGCTGGGACTTCTACGGCGGCACGCTCGACGGCGTGCGGGAGAAGCTCGGCTATCTCAAGGGCCTGGGCGTGACGGTCATCTACCTCAACCCGATCTTTGAGGCGCAGAGCAACCACCGTTACGACACGGCCGATTACCTGCGCATCGATCCCATGCTCGGCGACGAGAAGGCCTTCGGCCGCCTGTGCGACGAGGCCGCCGAGATGGGCATCTCCGTCATTCTGGACGGCGTGTGGAACCACTGCGGCCGCGACTCCAAGTACTTCAACCGCGACGAGTGCTACGACGAGCCGGGCGCCTGGCAGGCGTACAAGGACGGCGCGCAGAGCCCGTACGCCGACTGGTTCAGCTTCAACGACGACGATACGTACGCCGGCTGGTGGGGCAACCAGGACATGCCGACGTTCCGTGCCGATAGCGAGGACTACCACGAGCTTATCTGCGGCAAGGACGGCGTGGTCCGCAAGTGGCTGCGCGCCGGCGCCGCCGGTTGGCGCATGGACGTGGCTGACGAGCTGACCGACGACTTCATCGCGCAGATCAAGGACGCCATCCTGGCCGAGAAGGAAGACGGCGTGCTCATCGGCGAGGTGTGGGAGGACGCGTCGAACAAGACCGCCTACGGGGTGCTGCGCCAGTACTTCGAGGGCAAGGAGCTCGACGGCGTTATGAACTACCCGCTGCGCACGGGCCTGCTCGACTTCGTGTGCGGGCGCATCGGCGCGACCGAGCTGGCCGCCCGCCTAGAGCAGCTGCGCGAGAACTACCCACGCGACGCGTTCTGCAGCTGCCTCAACCTGCTGGGCAGCCACGACCGCGAACGTCTCTTCACCATGCTGGGCAACGCGCCCGACCCCGACTCCATGAGCGAGGCGGAGCGCGCGGCGTATAAGCTGCCCGAGGGCCAGGCCGGCCTTGCCATGAGCCGCCTGTGGCTCACCGTGCTGCTGCAGATGACGCTGCCTGGCGTTCCGTGCGTGTATTACGGCGATGAGCTGGGCCTCGAGGGCCTTCGCGACCCCTTCAACCGCGGGACCTTCCCGTGGGGCGGCGGCCGCAAGGACTGCTTCAACATCGTGCGCAACTCCATCGGCATCCGCAAGACGCTCCCGGTGCTCACCGACGGTGAGTTCGAGCCGTTCAGCAGCGGCGACGACGTCTTCGGCTTCTGGCGTCGCGGCGAGGACGGCAGCCAGGTCTGCGTGCTCGCCAACGCGAGCCTTTCCAACAGCCACACCGTGCGCGTGCCCATGGTCGACGAGGCCGTGAGCGACGTGGTGAGCGGCATGGGGCCCAAGGTCGAGCACGGCCAGGCCGAGGTGTTCCTCTGGCCTCTCGGCACGGCGATCCTGCACTTCCACAAGGAGCAGCGCCTCCAGCAGCCGCTCGAGCGCGGCATGGGCGTTCTCTGCCACGTGACCTCGGTGCCCAACGGTGGCAAGCCCGGCACCATGGGCGCGCCGGCCAAGGCCTTCGTGGACTGGCTGGCCAAGGCCGGCGTGCGCCACTGGCAGGTGCTGCCCGTGACGCCGCCCGACAGCTTCGGCTCGCCGTATGCGGGCCTCGGCGCCTTCGCCGGCTCCACGGCGCTTCTCGAGAACGGCGAGGAGGCTACACTTGCCGCCCTCGACGGGTGCGAGAAGACCCACGAGTATCAGCGCTTCTTCGACAAGAACGAGTATTGGCTCACGAGCTATGCGTGCTTCATGGCCATCAAGGACCTGCTCGGCCCCGTCGAGTGGCAGAAGTGGCCCGAGAAGTACCGTCGCTTCAACCCCGACCTGGCCAACGGCCCACAGCTCAAGGACGGTGTTCAGAAGCACCTGCGCCTGCAGTTCGCCTTCGACCAGGAGTGGAGCGAGCTGCGCTCCTACGCCAACGAGCGCGGCATCAAGATCATCGGCGACATGCCCATGTACGTTTGCGGCGACTCCGCCGACACCTGGGCCGAGCCGGACATCTTCAACCTTGACGAGGACGGCTACGCGGCTGCCGCGGCCGGAGCCCCCGGCGACGCGTTCGCGCCCGAGGGCCAGCTGTGGGGCAACCCCACGTACAACTGGGACGTCCTGCGCGAGCAGGGCTACGGTTGGTGGCTGTGCCGCTTTAGCCGCGCCTTCGACGTGTACGACTACGTGCGCCTCGACCACTTCATCGGGTTCTCTTCGTATTACTCGATCCCCAAGGGCAAGAAGGCCTGCGAGGGCGAGTTCAACTTCGGCCCGGGCGCGGACCTCTTCCGCGCGGCGTACAAGCAGTTCGGGCCGTTGCGCTTTATTGCCGAGGACCTGGGCGTCATTACGCCGGCGGTTCGCTCGCTCGTGGCCGAGACCGGCATCCCCGGCATGGACGTCATGCAATTCAGCGACGGCGACGTGCGCGAGGGCTACGAGCCCAAGCCCGGCACCATCGTGTACGGCGGCACGCACGACAACCAGACCCTGCTCGGATGGGTCAAGTCGCGCTTCGGCGTAGAGGGCGACGAGGCCGCTGAGCTGGCTGACCGCCTTGCCCGCGACGTGCTGGCCACCGACGCCGACCTGGCCGTGCTGCAGCTGCAGGACGTGCTGGGCCTCGACGACGACGCCCGCATGAACGTCCCCGGCGTGGCAGGCGGAAACTGGAGTTGGCGCGCCGACGCCGACGATGTGGCCGCCGCAGCCGCTCACCTGGCCGATCTGGTGCGCGAAAGCGGACGCTAAGGGACGCTAGCCGACAACATCGGGCAATGAATCTTTCAAACCCCGGGCCATGGTCAAGTCGTCACCGATTCGACCATGGGCCCGAGGTTTTATTTGTGCGCCGCCTCGAGTGGCCCTGCGGGCGCCCGAAGCCGGCAGCGCCCTCATCGCCGCCACGGCGCTCTTCCTCAAGCGCACCTTCCGCCGCGAGGAGTAAACGGTAGCAACATATCCGCACGTAAAGGGCCTGCCATAGGTGACAGTCATTGGTGGCAGGTGCTTCGTATTCGGTCTGCGGCGCCCGTAATTGGTGACGGTCACTACGTGCACATCGGCGGCGACGTTGAGTCACCGGCTTCATGGGTCGGCGACGTGCTCGTTAGTCAACCTTGCATGCACGTAGAAAC
>CAVDQW010000188.1:0-2086 GCA_963610995.1 bacterium
CGGCACCATCGAGATCGTCTACGCCCTCGTGGGCGACGCCACCCGCGCGCTCGCGCGTATGGCGGAAGGCGAGAAGAGCTCCGTGCTCGGCCCCTCCGGCAACGGTTGGTCGGTGCGCGAGGGCCAGGGTCGCTCAATCGTCATCGGCGGCGGCGTTGGAGCGCCTCCCGCCGTTGCCGCGGCGCGTCTTCTCGCTCAGAACGGCGTCGAGTTCGACGGCATCCTCGGCGCTCAGACCGCCGAGAAGGTCTGGGGCGCCGATGTGCTGGCCGAGCTCGGCGCAGGCCAGGCCCTCGTCACCACCGACGACGGCACCGCCGGCATCAAGGGCTTCACCACCGACGCTCTGGCGGGCCTTCTTGCCAACGGCTCCTACGACACCGTCTACACCTGCGGCCCGCAGGTCATGATGCGCGGCATCGCCAAGATGTGCGCCGAGCACGGCGTTGCCTGCCAGGTCTCCATGGAGCGCATGATGTCGTGCGCGTTCGGCGCGTGCAACACCTGCAACGTCTCCATGGCCGACGGTACCTACAAGTCCTGCTGCATGGACGGGCCCGTCTTCGACGCCGAGGAGGTGGCGTGGTAATGAGCGAGAAGAACGTTTCCATGGCCGTCGACCTCGGCGGCGTGCAGATGCAGAACCCCGTGAACACCGCCTCCGGAACCTTCGGTTTCGGCTGGCAGTTCGAGGGCTTCTTCGACGTCTCGCGCCTGGGCGCCATCACCACGAAGGGCTGCTCGGCCGTGCCTTGGACCGGCAACCCCGAGCCGCGCATGTGCGAGGTGCCTTCCGGCATGATGAACACCGTCGGCCTCGCCAACCCCGGCATCGCGGGCATGCTCGACAAGTGCGGAGAGTACCTCCAGGGCCTTGAGGAGCGCGGGTGCCGCGTCATCCTCCAGGCCGCCGGCCACTCCGTCGAGGAGTACGTGGCCGCCGTCGAGAAGATCGAGGAGCTCGCGCCTTGGTGCTCGGGCGTCGAGATGAACATCTCGTGCCCGAACATCGCTCGCGGCGGAGCGCTCGTGGGCGGCACGCCCGAATCTGCGGCCGAGGTCGTCTCCGCTGTGCGCGACCGCGTCAAGCGCCCGTTGCTCGTCAAGATGGCGCCGGTTCGCGTGCCCGAGATCGCCCGCGCCATCGAGGCCGAGGGCGCCGACGCCCTGTGCCTCATCAACACCATCAACGGCATGCACCTGAACGTTCACACGCGCAAGAGCATGCTCTCCAAGCCCACCGGCGGCGTCTCCGGCCCCGCCATCCACGCCATCGCCGTGCGCATGGTCTGGGAGGCGGCTCAGGCCGTCAAGATTCCGATCAACGGCATGGGCGGCGTCGCCACCTGGGAGGACGCGGCCGAGATGATCCTTGCCGGCGCCACCTCCGTCACCGTGGGCACCGCTAACTTCTACGATCCCTGCGCCGCGTCAAGAATCGTGGACGGCCTTGCCGCATGGGCAGCCGAGCAGGGTGTTTCCGACATCAACGAGCTGATTGGAGCCGTGGAATGCTGAGCTACGAAGAAGCTTCCGACAAGGTGATCATCGCCCTCGATTGCAGCCGCGAGCGCGCCTTCGAGCTCGCCGATCTTCTCGGCGAGAAGGCCACTTGGGTCAAGGTCGGCATGACGCTGTTCTATGCCGAGGGCCCGTGCATCGTCGAGGCCATGCACGAGCGCGGCCTCAAGGTCTTCCTCGACCTCAAGGTGCACGACATCCCGTTCCAGGTCCAGGGCGCCGTGCGCTCCGCCTCCATGACGGGTGCCGACATCCTGTCCATCCACGGCCTCGGCACCGCGGCCATGATCGAGGCCGCCCGCAAGGGCGCCGAGGAGGCCGCCGAGCTCACCGGTCGCGAGCGCACGCGGCTCGTCGCCATCTCCGTCCTCACGAGCATGGACCAGGAGGCGCTCGAGTCCATCGGCGTCACCTCTCCCATCAAGGAGGAGGTCGCACGCCTCGCCAAGCTCTCTTACGGCGCGGGTGCCGACGGCATCGTGTGCTCCCCGCAGGAGGCCGCCGAGATGCGCGAGCTGCTGGGTCCCGACGCCTGGATCGTCACGCCCGGCGTGCGCCCCGCAGG
>CAVDQW010000189.1:0-4635 GCA_963610995.1 bacterium
CTCTTGGAGCGGCTCCGGGCGCGCGTCCGGCTCGGGGAGCGGCAGCGGTTCGGGCGCAACCGGCTCGTCCTTCGGCTCCCGCACCCGCGTGGGCGGCTCCTCCCGCAGCGCTTCCGAGACGGCTGTCTCGCCGGCTCCGCGCCCTGCGGCCGACGCCAACGCGAACTTCGCCAAGGGCGACCGCGTGTCTCACAAGACGTTCGGCCCCGGCGTCGTGCTCAGCGTCGAGCGCGATACCATCGAGGTCAAGTTCACCCGCACGGGCAAGACCAAGAAGCTGCTCAAGGGCTTCGCGCCGCTGGTCAAGGTCGGCTAGGCCGCTGTCCGCGCACGGGTGTCCCATTTGGCCGCCAAGAATGACCGTCGCCTTTGGCTGCCATCGGTGATGGTCATCCGTGGCAACCAAAGGTGACGCACGCCATATGGAAGGAGATGCGAATGAACATAGGGGACCTGCTCTTTTCCCAGCTCGACGTGGCTGTGATGAAGGCCGTCATCATCGCCGTCGCCGTCATCATCGCCTCGGTGGTTCAGCGCGTCGTGGTGCGCCTCACCAATAAGATCTTCGAGGCGGCGGAGATTCCCAACGCGTCGATCTTCGTCAACATGCTGCGCATCATCATCTGGTCGTTCGCGCTGCTCTCCATCTTGAAGCCGGTCTTCGGCGTCGATCCCACGTGGCTGGTCACGGCCCTCGGCGTCGTCTCCGTCGCCATCTCGCTCGGCCTGCAGGACACGATCTCGAACATCATCGGCGGCTTCGGCCTCATGCTCGCGCGCGTCATCCGCCCGGGCGATCACGTGACCGTCGGTTCCACGAGCGGCACGGTGACCGACGTGACCTGGCGGTCGACCACCCTGCGCTCCCGCGGCGGCAATGTGGACGTCATCCCCAACTCGGTGCTCAACAAGACCACGCTCACGCGCCTCGACGACGCGAATGCCGGCGTCTGCAAGGTGAGCATCGCCGTGGCGCCGACGGCCGACCTCGACGCCGTGGTGGCGGATATCCGCTCCACGGTCGAGGCGGCCTGCGCCGACGACCTCGACCCGCGCTTCCAGACGGGCGTGAACTTCACGGGCATGACCGCCTACGGCACCGAGGGCGTGATCGTCCTGCACGTGGCCGACGGCGTCGGTTTTGCCGGCGTGCAGAACCGCGTGGTGCACGAGCTCCATGGCCGCGAGTGGCTTGCTAACGCGCTCTAGCTGCGCTTCGTTTAACCGTCTGCGCCGTTAACGCCGACTCGGCGCCAAGAAGAGAAAGGACCCTTGATGGACCTCATCGCCAGCTTCACCGTGAACCACCTCACGCTCGAGCCGGGCGTCTACGTGAGCCGCGTCGACCGCGACCCCGCCACGGGCGCCGTCATAACCACCTTCGACCTGCGCCTCACCGCGCCCAACCGTGAGCCGGTCATGGACACGAGCGCCGTCCACGCCCTCGAGCACCTCGGCGCCACCTTCCTGCGCAACGACCCAGAGTGGTCGAGCCGCGTGGTCTACTTCGGGCCGATGGGTTGCCGCACGGGGTTCTACCTGGTGCTCTTTGGCGAATATGCATCCCCCGACGTCGTCGACCTCGTGCGCCGCTGCTTCGAGTTCGCCCGCGACTTCGAGGGCGAGATCCCCGGCGCCAAGCCCGCCGAGTGCGGCAACTGGCACGACGCGGACCTCAACCAGGCCCACTGGTGGGCGGCCCGCTACCTCGCCAACACGCTCGAGGACATCGACGACGCTCACATGAGCTACCCTGCATAACATCGCGTGCCCCGCTGCGGCGGGGGAGAGGAGAGCAACATGAAGACAGGTATAATCGGCGCCATGGCGTCCGAGGTCGCCCTGCTCAAGGAGCAGATGGGCGAGTTCGAGACCACGAGCGTTGCGAACATGGACTTCTGCGCGGGCAAGCTCGGCGCCGCGGACGTCGTGGTGGTCCAGTCGGGCATCGGCAAGGTCAATGCGGGCATCTGCGTGCAGATCCTCGCCGACCGCTTCGGCGTCGACCGCGTGATCAACACCGGCGTTGCGGGCTCGCTCGACTCGAGCATCGACGTGGGCGACCTCGTGGTCTCCACCGACTGCGTCATGCACGACTTCAGCGTTGAGCCGCTCGGCTACGCGCCGGGCCAGGTTCCCGGCCTGGGCACCCTGGCGTTCCCCGCCGACGAGGGCATGCGCGCGGGCGTCGTCGCCGCTGCTGCCGAGGTCGCGCCCGACATTCACGTGTTCGAGGGCCGCGTGGCCTCCGGCGACCAGTTCATCTCGACCGACGAGCAGCGCGAGCGCATCGTGTCCACCTTCGGCGGCCGTTGCTGCGAGATGGAGGGTTGCGCCATAGCCCAGGCCGCCTATCTCAACGGCCTTCCGTTCGTCGTGGTCCGCGCCATCTCCGACAAGCCCGGCAGCAAGGACCAGGTCGTCGATTACAACACCTTCGAGACCAAGGCCGCCCGCGACTGCGCCGCAATTGTCGCCAAGATGGTCGCGGAGCAGTAGACCGATCTTTTGGGAACGACCCAGCGCGTCATCATCTCATGATGCAGAAGCCCCGTCGCGGAACCGGTCGGCAACGGGGCTTCGACGTATCTACGGTATGCGCAGGGGCGTCTCGGCGCGGGCGTGCTTATCTGCGCAGCTAGAGTCCCTGCACGGCGACGCCGACGAGGGTGGGGCCGGTGTGGACGAGAAGCGCGGGGCTGATCTCGCTGCGAACAACCTCGACCACGGGCACGTTCACGCGCTCGCGCAGCGCCTGCTCCATCGCGTCGTAGAGGTCCGCGCAGGCCGAGGTGCAGCTCACCGCGAGCCTGACCTTGGGGTATTTGGCCGCCAGGTCCTCGATGAGCTTGCACTCCGTGTTGAGCGCGCGCTCCCAGCCGCGGGCCTTCTTGGCCATTGCGTAGTGGCCGTCCTCGTCGCAGGTGAGGACCGGCTTGATGTTCAGCACGCTGCCGAGCTTGTAGATGGTCTCGGAGATGCGCCCGCCGCGACGAAGGAACTCGAGGTCGCGCACGGTGAAGAAGACGTTGGTGTTCTTGGCGACGAGCCCCAGGGTCCGCTCGAGGCTGCCGAGCGGCACGCCCGCCTCGATCTGGCGGACGGCCTCCATCACGACCATGCCGGCGGCGACGCCGATGTTCAGCGTGTCGACCACGACCACGGGGAAGTCGTCCATGGTTCGGGCCACCATGCGCACCGTCTCGCACGTGGCGGAGAGGCCCGACGAGATGCTCACGAAGACGGCGGAGGTGTAGCCGTCGTTCTTTGCGCGGATAAGCTCATCGCTGATGCGCTCGGGCGAGGGGAGCGAGGTCTTGGGGACCTCCTGCTCGAAGCGCGCGACGACCTCGTCGGTCGTGATGTCGACGCCGCTCTCAAAGGTCGAGCCGTCGGAGTAGTTGATGCGCAGGGGAACGACGCGCACGTCGTGTGCGGCGACGAAGTCGGGAGGACAGTCGGAGCCGGTGTCGGTGAGCACTGCGATGCGCTGGTCGTTCATGGTGTCTCTCCCATAAGCCGCGCGGGGCGGCACGTCGTGGTCATACCGTGATTTAATACATAATAATGCCAGACCTAGTTTTGAATACTAGATACTCTGTTTGTGGAGAAACCATTACAACGGCCGGGCGCGGCTGAAAGGGGCCGTTATGGGCACCAAGCAAGCGAAGAAGTACGAGGAGGGGTCTCGCGCCCTGGCCGTGGCCTCGGGCATCGTGACCGCCGACGCCGCGGCCGAGCTCGCCAAGCAGGCGCTCTGCCGGCGCATGACCTCCGCGCATATCTATCGCGTCTCCGAGCTGCCGCGCATCGAGCTCTACCTCGACCAGGTCCTCACGCTCGTGGCCGACGAGCTCGCTTTTATGTATCTGCCCGACGAGCAGGTCATTACCGGGTCCATGGTGAACAATTACGTCAAGCAGAAGCTCCTGCTGGCGCCGCGACGCAAGCGCTACACCGTCGATCACGTGGCGGCCCTGCTCTTCATCTGCGCCTTTAAGCGCGTCTACTCCATCGCACAGCTGTCGCGCATCATGGGTATGATTGATGAATCGCACGTGGACGCGGGCGCGCTCTATGATGAGGTCTTCGCGGCCCTGGAGCGCGCGCTCGCCGAGCAGTTCGCCGTGGGGGCCGACTTCGTGGCCCCGGTCATGGAGCCCCATATCCGTCCCGTCGACGAGGACGGAAACGAAGTGGCCCCCGAGCTCGCCCGCGTGCTGGAAGCCGCCGTCGCGTCCCTCGCGGCGAAGGTCTACGTGGAACAGACCCTGGCGCTCGCCGATTAGACGGCTGGTCGCCCGGAGAGAAACCCGGCCTCGCCGCCTGCGCGAGGCCCCGTTGCAGAAAGGCGACCATGCCCAAGAACGCCAACGTCAGCGCCATCTACGAGGAACCGACCGTCATCAAGCGAATCCAGCGCAAGAGCGCGCGGGAGAAGGTCACGGGCAACGGCACCGTGGCCGCCGCCGTCATGGTCGCGGCGGCGCTGCTCGCCCTCGTGGTGGCCAACAGCCCCGCCTACGAGGCCGTGGAGCACTTCCTCGCGCAGCCGCTCACCCTCGGCTTCGGCGCGCTTTGCGCCTCCATCACGGTCGAGGCCTTTGTCAACGACTTCCTCATGGCCATCTTCTT
>CAVDQW010000190.1:0-28075 GCA_963610995.1 bacterium
CTCCTCAGTCTTCCGAGGCAGACGCCGCCGATGCGCCTGCCGAGCCCGCTGCGGCGCAGGACGCCCCCGTCGTCACCGATGCTGCCGAAGACGTCCCCACTGAGCCCATCGACTCCGACGCCGAGGTTGCCGCGGACGCTGCGGATGCTGCCGATGCCCCTGCTGCTAGCGAGAACGCCGCTTCTTCCCAGCGCAACTCCCGCGGCCGCGGGCGCCGCGGCGGAAACGGCCGCGGCCAGAACGGCAACCCCAAGCAGCAAGGCAAGTCCCTCGCTGAGGTCCCCTACATCCGTCGCGGCGGACAGACCGAGGCCGACCTGCGCGCCCGCATCGTGCAGCTCGACCAGCGCTTCTGGCTCAACGGCTGGCTTCTTTCTCACCCTGGCGCCTTCCAGCTCTACGAGAAGGAGCTGCTCGCGCTCAACGAGTTCGTGGTCAGCGGTACCATGATCGGCGACGTCACGCGCCGTCAGCTCGCCTACCAGATGGGCGGCGACGAGAAGTTCTTCGAGTACGGCTCCGACGGCTTCAAGCTGCTGCGCTCCATGGGTGTCGAGGACCTCATCCGCCACCGCCCCATGCCCAAGGCCGACCTGGTCTTCCATGCGCCGATCCGCCGCAAGCACATGCGCGTGCTCGTTACCGAGAACCTGGACCCGTGGCTCGACGTGCACGACCTCATGTACGAGGAGGGGGCCACAAAGATCCTGGGCGAGCGCATCCACGCGGTCGTGCTCGGCGGCGGCATGCCCGTGCTCGAGCAGAATCGCCTGCACCTGCTGCTCGACACCCTGCACGCCGAGACCTACGAGGTTCTTTACTGGGGCGACATCGACCGCGCCGGCCTGGATATCCTCATCAAGCTGCAGGCGCTTCTCGACGGAAAGTTCGAGGTCAAGCCCTTTACGCCGGCCTATCAGCTCATGTGCGACCGCGCGATGGAGCGCTTCCCGGACCCCGAGAACAACGAGCGCACGGGGCAGATCAACATCGAGGTGGGGAACACGTCGGTGATCTGCGATGGCCTCACGCCCGATGCGGCCGACTATGCGCGCGCCGTCATCGAGGGCTGCGGCCTTATCCCGCAGGAGATCCTCACCAAGCGCGACATCAAGTAGGCGCGGCCGCCCGTCGAGGCGCAAAAAATCGAAGCCGAGTGGGTGGGCCCCGCGCATGCGGGGCCCGTTTTTGTGGCCTCCGAGGCTTCTTGCGACTTCGCATCGAGCAAAGTTCGACTTTTTCCATTTTAAAATTGGATTTGGTGAGTAGCCACGGGTGCGTCCGCGACGTTTGCCCAGTTGAGAGACGTGTTGAAAATTCGGCTACTTGGTCATTTCAATTTTAAAGTGGAAAAAGTCGGACATGCGATGATTTGAGGCCAAGGAGAGGCCCGCCGGGGCCCGTCCGCCCGCTGCGGACGATGACACGGCTGATCCGGGGTGCGAGCGGTCCGCCCAGGCCCCGGGCTCGCGACGTTGTGCGAATGCATCGCCGACCCGGCGCTCCCGAACGGACGCTGCTGCGAACGCAACGGGACCAAATCACGTAAAAGTCGTTCGCGTCGGCGCATCCACAGCAAAGAAAATCCCCCGGGGCTGCGATTCGCATACCGCCTCGGGGGATTCTCTGGGCATCGCGTCGAGAGCGTGGGGGAGGCGCTCTGCGCGGGGCTTTTAAGCCGCGAGTCGTTCGGCAGCGACACAAATCGCAGCCTTGACCTCGTCTTTATTGATTGCGTCGGGGTCTTCGCACCATTGTCCGGCGAGGCCCACGCAACCGTCGAAGAGAAGGTCGAACACAAGGCCGTCGTCGTTTGACTGGCGCAGTTGTCCCCAATGGGCTCGCGCCAGCTCGCGGAGCTGTTCGCGGCCGCATCCGGTCGCCTTGGGGCCTGCGATCCATGCGAGCGACTCGGGGTCGTCGAGCAGCGCGTCGCACAGGATCCCGCAGGCTTCCGGCGCGTCGACCTTGCCCGTTCCGGCGAGCGCCTCCTCGCAGCGGGCGGCGATGGCCGTCGCGGTGTCGGACTCGATGGCCGCCGCGAGCTCCTCGAGGTTCGCGAAGTGCGCATAGAAGGTCGCGCGGTTCACGTTTGCCAGCGACATGACCTCTTTGACCGTTATCTGCTCAAGTCCCTTCTCGCGGCACAGCGAAAGAAAGCTCTCCTTGATGGCGGCGCGGGTCCTGCGGACACGCCGGTCGAACGGCGCTTTGGTCCTGTTCGTCTCCATATGGCCCCTTGGTCGATTCCGCAACGTTTAACACCTAAGAATCCTAGGAGCCGAGTGTTAAAGGCCTTTTGCGCCCCGCAACAGATGTTGGTTACGTTCGGTTGCGGGCGTGTTTCGGGCCCTTGGGCGCAGGCGGGGCCTTTGGTTGTTTCCCGCACTTGGCTATGTGGCCGACTTACATGACGCCGCCCGGAGGCGCCGAGCTTCGGCACTTCCGGGCGGTCGCTTACGTCTATCGCCGATTCTGAATCGCCTTGGCAGAGCTCTCGGGGGTTCCGACGCGCCGCCTACCAGATGCCGAGTAGATGCTGGGCGCCGAGGCTCACGAGCGCGATGGCGACCCAGCAGCAGGCTCCGAGCGCGATAGGCTTAGCCCCGCTCTTCACCAGCTTGACGATGTCGGTGTTCAGTCCGATGGCGCTCATTGCCATCACGATGAGGAACTTGGAGAGGGTCTTGAGCGGCGCCGTCACGGCAGACGGCAGCGCGAACACCGTGGTCACGACGCTGGCCAGCACAAAGAGGCCCACGAACGTGGGGAACGCGCGGCGCAGGCTGAAGGTGTTGCCGCCCTCGCCGCCGGCGCGGCGGTCGACGCGCATCTGCCACACGGCGAGCACGAGCGTGATGGGGATGATGGCCAGCGTGCGCGTGAGCTTGACGATGGTCGCGGCGTCGAGCGTGTTGGCGCCAGGATGCATACCGTCCCAGGCCGCGGCCGCTGCGGTGACGGAGGACGTGTCGTTGACGGCCGTGCCCGCAAAGAGCCCGAAGCCCTCGTTTGTGAGCCCCAGCATGCCGCCGAGCGTCGGGAAGATGAGCGCCGCGATGACGTTGAACAGGAAGATGACGGAGATGGCCTGGGCCACGTCCTCGTCGTCGGCGCGGATCACGGGCGCCGTGGCCGCGATGGCCGAGCCGCCGCAAATGGAGGAGCCGACGCCGATGAGGGTCGCGATCTTGCCCGGCACCTTGAGCGCGCGGCACATCACGAACGCAACGATAAGCGACGTGGAGATGGTGGACGCGATAATGGGCAGGCTCGTGACGCCCACCTTCGCGATCTGCGAAAGGTTGAGCCCGAAGCCGAGGAAGACCACGGCTGCCTGCAGGATGTACTTCGAGGTGAACTTGACGCCGGGCTGCAGTGCCGCGGTGTCGCGCCCGCGCAGCACCACCGCGAGCAGCATGCCGAAGAGGATGCCGAACACAGGGCCGCCGACGACCTCCACCTGCGTGCCGCACACCCATGCGATGACCGCGATGGCGAGGCAGAGCGCCATTCCCTTGATCTTCTCGGTAACGTTCTTCATGTTTAGTCCTCCAATGCGGCAAGAATGGCCGCGACGTCTCCTGTGTAGTGTACGGCCTGCATGCCGGCGATGCGGGCGCCCTCGCAGTTGTCCGCGTTGTCGTCCACAAAGAGGCACTCGGCGGGCGCGAGGTCGTAGCGCTCGCAAAGCAGCTGGTAGATCGCAGGGTCGGGCTTCATCATACGCTCGCAGCCGGAGACCACGGCGCCGTCCATGAGGTCCCATGCCGGCATGTGGTCGAGCTGCTCGTGGATGCGCGTTCCTGCGTTGGACAGCAGGTAGATGCCGTAGCCCTTGGTTTTAAGCTCCGCGGCCAGCGCGTTCGTCTCCTCGATGGGGGAGGAGTAGGCCGCCCAACCGGCAAAGCACGCGTCGAGGTTCGGCCATAGGCGCTGGTCGAGGTGGGCGCGTGCGACGCGCAGCATGGTGTCGTAGCTCACGGTGCCGGAGTCGAGCAGGCTCCACGTCGGGTTGCCGAAGAGCGCGCGGTTGAGCGCGGCGGCATCCTCTTCATTGCTCGTGAACTGCGCTGAGAAGTACGGCCCATCAAAACGCATGAGCACGTTGCCCATGTCGAAGACGACGTTGCGGATCTTTGTTGCCATGCGAGCCCCTTTGCGGTCTGCGAACCGGTGGAAAACGCTCAATAGCATACTCGCTATCCCTCAAAACGTCGGATGTGCGGCGGCCGCCGAAGGCACGCGCCGCACATCCGCCAAAAAGAGGGGAAATCCGCCTCAAAATCTTGGATGTGCGCTGAGCCGCCCGCTCGAGTGCCGCACATCTGGCAAAACGAGGGGAGACGGGCTCTTTTATCGGCGGAGAAGCCCGACTACGGGACGGAGCGGACTCCCGGCGGCGTCTCGACGCGCCCGCGGGCGTAAAGGAAAGCTACTTCGCGTCGTTCGCGGCGGCCTTGTTCATCGCGAAGCCCGCGGCGCAGCCGATGAAGCCGCCGGCGATGTGGGCGAACTGCGAGACGTTGTCGGCGGTGAGGCCCGCCACGACCTCGCGGCCGATGTAGAGCACGGCCACGAGGATGAGGGTCGCGGGCACGGTTCCCTCCTCGTAGCTGGCAAAGCTCGAGAGCAGGATGAGCGCGAAGGCCACGCCCGAGGCGCCGATGAGCCCGGTGCTGAAGAGCAGGTTGTTCACCGCGGCGGTTGCGAAGGCCGTCACGGCGATGAGCAGCAGCGTTCGCTTGCTGCCGTACTTCTCCTCGATCATGGGGCCGACGATAAGGATGATGAGGAAGTTGGAGAGCCAGTGCTCGAAGCTCGAGTGGCCGAGCACGTATGTGAACATGCGCAGCCACATCAAAGGGTTGAGCAGCGAGCCGTGGCGCGTGATGAAGAGCAAACGGTTGGCAAGCCCTCCGGTGAGGTAGTTGGAGAGCATGGCGACGAAGCTCACCGCCGTGAAGGCGAGGATCACCGGCGCGTTGATGGCGATGCGGCGGCGAGGCTTGGGCGTGTCGGCGCCGGTTCCAGCGCCCGCATTGGCGCCGCTCGTGTATGGGGAGAGGGAATCGCTCACGATTGCTCCTTCTAGCTGGGGTTTATTTACACGTCGATGGTGAAGTCGCTGCCCACGACCTCAGCGTTCGTCTCTTTGAGCCAAGCGACCGGGTCCTCGAGGCCGTCGAAGGCGGAATCCTGCGCGGCGAGCTCGTTGGTGTAGTCCTTGAGGGTGTAGATGCGGAACGTCTCGCCGTCCGTGTGGTTGACGAGCGGGGTCCACACCACGTTCTGCACCGCCACGGTGCCGTCGTCGCCGCGCACGAAGTCGCAGCTCAGCATGCCCTCGAGTTCGTTCTTGGGCGTGGGCGACTCGTGGCGCGAGAGGAAGTTGCCGAGCGAGTACGCCACGAGGGTCTTCTTGCCGCTCGACCCCTCGACCCAGGCCAGGGGTCCGATAACGTGCGGGTGCGAGCCCAGCACGACGTCAACGCCCAGGTCGGCGAGGTACTGCGCGTACTCGAGCTGCGTCTCGTCGGCCTCCATCAGGTTCTCGGTGCCCCAGTGCATGGCGACGAGCACGACGTCGGCCTGCTCGCGGGCCTTCTTCACGTCGGAGGCGATGCGGTCCTTGTCGATGAAGTTGACGGCGTAGCTCGGCAGGTCGGACTCCTCGTAGCCGTTGACGCCGTAGGTGTAGTCGAGCAGCGCGAAGGTGATGCCGTTGCGCTCGATGGTCGCGATCTTGGCGGCGTCCTCGGCGCAGTCGGCGGTGCCGGTAAACACGACGTCCTTGGTCTTCCACAGCTCGCAGGAGTGGTCGTTCGCGCCGAAGTAGCCCCAGTCGTAGGAGTGGTTGGAAGCGGAGCCTACGAGGTCGAAACCAGTGTCTACCAGGGCGTCCGCCATCGAATCGGTAGTGTTGAAGGAAGGGTAGCCCTTGGGCCCGATGTCGTCCCCGCCGCAGTGCGTCTCTTCCTTAACGTAGGCGAGGTCGGCGGATTCGACTATGGGTTTGATGTTCTCGTAGATGCTCGTGTAGTCGTACTCGCCGTCGCCGGTCGTGCCTGCCTGCGCGTCGGCGTAGGCGCCGATCTGCTCTTCGGGGAGGTTGTCGCCCACGGCGACGAAGTGGACGGTGGCGGGGGATGCGGCTGCCGTCTGGGCATCGGCCTCGGCGTTTGCGCCCGCGCCGTACGCGCCAGAAGGCGCGCATGAGGAAATAAGCCCGCCGACGGCGAGGACCAAGACGACCACCATGGCGATAAGCGCGGGCACGAGCGGCCGCGCGGGGGCGGCGGGCTCCTCGTAGTCGACGTGGTGACGCTCGCTCACTGGCGGGCGCATCGTGTCGGCTGCCGCGGCGCGGCGGGCATTGCCTGCGGCCGCGCTGGTACGAGCGCCTCTCGCGCTGTGGGCAGAGATCGAATCGTCAGCGGCGGCTTTGCGCCGGTTGGCGGCGGCGGGCCGTGCGTGGTCGTGTGCGGCCGAGCGTGCATCTGCGCGGGCCTGGCGATCGGCCGCGGAGTATCGTTTGCCGGCCGTTGACCTGCTCGGCCGCTGGTAGTCGGGGTTGTCGCGCATGGTATCTCCCCGGAATGCATGCGGTTGATAAATAGGTGAAGAAATTGTATCGCTACCTCGAACGCGTCGTTGGTTTGCTTGCAAACAGTTTGAAGGCAAACTAATATGACCGAGGCTTTGGGCGATGATTCTGAAGAGGGGGAGGGCCATGGTCAACGACGAGCTGCATTTCTTGCTGCTCAAGGCGTTCAACGTCTCGAGCCGCAGCATTCAGGCCCAGACCGGCGAGCTCGGCCTCACGCCGGGCCAGCCCAAGGTGCTGGAATACCTGCTCGAGCACGACGGCAGCCAAGCGCGCGACATTTGCCGCGGCTTCGCTATCGATAAATCGACCATGGCGTCGCTGCTTCCGCGCATGGAGAAGGCCGGGCTCGTGCGACGGGAGGCCAGCGAGACGGATCGCCGCGCGAGCCTGGTTTGGCTTACGGACAAAGGTCGTGAGCAGGCGCTTATTGCCAAGCAAATCATTCTAGCCACGGACGCGGAGCTCACGGCCGGCGTGTCGGCCGATGACCTCGCGGCCTGCGAACGGGTGCTCTCGGCCATCGCGTCGCATGCGGATGCCAAATAAATTAGTAAATTATTGCCCGTCGACGGAAGCGACACGTCGGGCTCAGCAAAGGGGAGACAAGGACCACATGGACGGACTCAACACGAACAACCTCGGCAAGCGACTCTTCTGGTTCTGCCTCGGCCTCGCCATCAACTCGTGCGGCATTGCGCTCATCACCAAGGCCGGCCTCGGCACGTCGCAGATCTCGAGCGTGCCGTACGTGTTGTCGTTCCAGTTCACGTGGCTGCCGTTCGCCGTGGGCACGTTCATCATGAACATGGTCTTCATCGCGGTACAGATCGTGCTGATGGGCAAGCGCTTCTTCCCGATCCAGCTGCTGCAGATCCCGGTGAACATCGTGTTCAGCTCCTGCCTCGGCGTCTCGATGGCGGCGTTCGGGTGGCTCGCGCCGACGTCCATCCCCGCGCAGATCGCGCTGCTTTTGCTCGGTTGCTGCGTGCTGGGATGCGGCATCGCCATCGAGTGCGCCCCTGACCTGGTGTTTGTTCCCGGCGAGGGCATTGTGTACGCCATTTCCGACACGCTCGGCAAGAAACTCGGATCGGTCAAGGTCGTCTTCGACCTCGTGCTCGTGGCGGCGTCCGTCTCGCTCAGCCTGTTGCTCTTCGGCGAGCTGCGCGGCGTCGGCCTCGGCACCATCGTCACAGTGTTCATTACCGGCAACGTGGTGAACTTCGCCAACGAGCACTTCGGCTTCCTCGACCGCGTTCGCGGGCTCGTCGAGGCCTAACGCCAGCCATTGGTGACTGTTACCAGTGGCTGGCGTCGCGGGTCGAGACCAATTGCCGGCCCGTACGGCCCGCCATTGGTAACAGGCACGCTGCGCACATCGGCCGTGCCCCCGCGTCGTCGGCTCCATGAATCGGCGTCCCGCCTTAACCTCTCCCGCGCATGCGCATCGAGCCAGTCACCACCGGCAGGCCTGCCCGCCAAAAGAGCGGGACATGCACATCAAGCCAGTCACCACTGGCAGCCCTGCCATTGGTGACTGTTACTACGTGCATGCGAACCCGGGGTTCAAGCGCGAGGCCAATCGGTCCGTCGGCGATTTTCGGCCCGGTGAGATGTGCACGTAGTGACTGTTTCCAATGGCAGGCGCAGCCCGTTACCAGTTGCGCGCGAGCGGGGTCATCGTGCCCTGGGAGAGGACCGTCACGCGGTGCATGGCGCGGCTGATGGCGGTGTAGAGGCGGCGGCGGCTCAGCGGCGTGTCCGGATAGACCTCGGCCTGCGCGTCGGGGATCACCACGTGGTCGAACTCGAGGCCCTTCGCCACGCGAAGAGGCAGCAGCACGACGCCCGTGGCCGGCAGGTCGGAGTCCTTGCCGAGCACCTTCACCGCGTCGCCCAGCTGCTTGGAAAGCCAGCTCACGCGAGAATCGCTCTCGGCCACAAAGGCGGTCAGCCCCTCGTCGCCGGCCGCCTCCTCGGCAATGCGCCGCAGCTCGGCCACGTAGGCATTAACGTCGTCGCCGTCGAGCTCGCGCACGACGGGCGCCACGCCGCTGCGGTGGACGCTCGTGAGCTGCAGCTGCTCGTCGGATTCGAGCAGGCTCGTGAACATGGCCGTGATCTCGGGGCTCGAGCGGTAGCTCGTGAGCAGGCGGCACTCCTCGACGGACCCGTGCGTCTCCTCGAAGACCTCCGCGATCTGCGCGAAGCTCGCCGTCCCCTCAAAGATGGCCTGGTGCTCGTCGCCCAGCAGCAGGAAGTGCGCTCGCGAGAAGTGGCGCGCGAGCACCATGAGCTGCGCCACGGTGTAGTCCTGCACCTCGTCGATCATCACGTAGCGGGCGTTCTTGTCGCCGGAGCCGGTGATGCAAAGTCGCAGGTAGAGCCACTCGGTGGCTGAGAGCGCCTGCGCGCCCAGCAGCCTCATGCCGATGCGGTCGAAGCGCAGCCAGCTCAGGTCGTCGATGCGGTCGTGGGCCTCGGCGAAGCGCTGCTCCACGTAGCGGCGGGCGAGGCTCGCGTTCTCCTCCTCGTTCTCGGGGCTTACCGTCTCGCCGAACCAGTGGACCTGCTCGTCGAGGTCGAAGCCGGCGATCTTCTCCTGCAGCTCCTCGTCCTTGGACATGGCGGTGAAGCGGCGCTCGAGGCGCTCGTGCAGCTCGTCGGTCACCAGCGCGCAGAAGCGCCCGCCCACGCCGAAGCGCTCGAACTTGCGCACCGCGCCCTCGATCTGCGAGGGCTTGAGCAGCACCTCGTCGTCCACGCGGATCTCGCGCAGGTCGTCGGCCTCGATGACGAGGTCCTTAACGGCGGCCTCAATGCGCCGCAGGTCGGCGGGGTCGGTCTTCTCGCCGGCGTCGCGCTGACCCGCGCCCTGCGCGTCCACGAAGTCGCGCCAGGTAAAGACCTGCGGGTTGGCCTCGCCCATGGAGGGCAGCACCGTGTCGATGTAGTGCTCGAACACGTTGTTGGGCGTGAAGAGATAGACCTGGTCGGGGTTCAGCGTCTTGCGCTCGCGGTAGAGGAGGAAGGCGATGCGCTGCAGCAGCACGGACGTCTTGCCGGAGCCCGCGATGCCGTTGACCAGCAGCACCGGCACGTCCTCGTGGCGCACGATCTTGTTCTGCTCGCGCTGGATGGTGGCGGTGATGGCCTGCAGCTTCTCGGAGTGGTGCTTCTTGAGGGCGCCGAGCAGCAGCGAGTCCTCGATGGCCACGGTGGTGTCGAAGTACATGTTGAGCTTGTCGCGCACGATGTCGAACTGGCGGCGGAGCTCGAGGTTGACGGTGCGGGTCTTGCCGTCGACGTCGTAGCTCGTCTCGCCCATCTCCTGGTTGTAGTAGGTCTCGGCCACGGGGCTGCGCCAGTCCACGACCAGCGGGATCGAGTGCTCGTCGGTCATGCCGGCGGCGCCGATGTACACGTCGCGGGCGGGGCGGCCCGGGCGCATCTGCAGGCGGACCTTGGCGAAGTAAGGCTGCATGAGCAGCAGCATGACGCGGCGGAGCTTGTCCACGTTGAAGTCGTGGTACTGGTTGTAGGCGTCGATGACGGAGTTCAGGGTCTCGATGGCGGCCAGGGTCTCGATGGTCTCGTCGGCGCCGCCGAAGTCGAGGCGAACCTCCTCGGACATGTCGATAAGGTCCTGACGTGCGCCTTTGTGGTTGGACTCGAGGTCCTCGCCGATGGCGTCGCGCATCTCGAGCAGCTTTGCGTAGAGCTTGGAGAGATGCTCCTGCTCCTGCTGGAAGATGGGGTCGTTGGTCTGTTCGAGCTCGTCGGACATGCTTCGCTCCTGCCGTTCGCGCGATTTTTCGAGTTATCTATAGTAACGTACCCGTCCGTCGCCCGGCCGCGGGGGAGCTTCGGCGATTCCACGCCATGTTCGGCGACCTGGCCCGCGTTCGGGCGCGCCGAAGCGCGTATGCGGGCGACCAACACCCGGATTGCCGGATACAAAGAAAACCCGCAAGCCTCTGACCTGCGGGTTTGTTCTCTGAATTTGCCGTTTGCTCGGCAGCCTTGCATTTGACCGCCCCATTACGGCTCCTTGCGTTCCTGGGCCCTCTCAACGGGCGGAGCGCCCGCTGCGCCCTAATTGCGCTCGAAGCCGCCGCGCTTGACCTCGCCGTTGTTCGCCGAGATGGTCCTGCGCGCGATGAAGACCGGGCGGCCCTTGCCCTCCATGTAAATGCGGGCCAGGTATTCGCCGGCAATGCCCAGCGTGAGCAGGATAAGCCCGCCGAGCAGCAGAATGAGGCAGACGATGGTGGGGTAGCCGTCGGGCGTGTTGCGCAGGCCGAAGGCGTCCCACATCACAAAGAAGATGTACACGATGGCCGCAAGCGACGAGAGGAACCCGACGCCGGTGGCGATCTTCAGCGGCACCGTGGAGAAGGCGAAGATGCCGTCGAGGGCGTAGGCCATCAACTTGCGAAGCGACCACTTGCTCGTGCCTGCGGCTCGCTCGGACGGCTCGTAGGCGAACGGCTTCGTGTTGAACCCGACCCACGCAAAGAGCCCCTTGCTGAAGCGGTAGTACTCCGGCATGGCGATAAGCGCGTCGGCCACGTCGCGGCGGAAGACACGGAAGTCGGACGCGCCGGGGATCATGTCGTCGCAGCCGTCGGTCATGGCCTTGAAGGTGCGGTAGAACATGCGCTTGAGCGCGGCCTGCACGGCGCCCTCGTGGCGCTTGGCCTGGTAGGCGGCCACGCAATCGAGCTCGTCGTCGGCCATGAGCTCGCGATACATGGCCAGCAGCGTCTCGGGCTCCTGCTGCAGGTCGGCGTCCATGATGCCCACGCAATCGCCGCCGGCGCGGACGAGGCCGGCGAGCAGCGCGGACTCCTTGCCGAAGTTGCGCGAGAAGTCGACGGCCTGCACGTGCGGCGCGCGGCCCGAAGCGGCGAACTCGCTGATAAGCGCCCAGGTGCGGTCCTTGCTGCCGTCGTTGACGAAGACGAGCTCGTAGTCGAGCCCCGCCTCGCCGAACACGCTGGTCACGCGGTCGAACAGCATAGAAAGGCACTCCTGCTCGTTGTAGCAGGGGATGATTACCGATAGGTCCATTGATCCTCCAGCGCGCCTCTCGCTAAGGTTGGTTGACCGGCGATGGGTTGGTTTAGGCGTGGTTCAGGCGCATTCCATATAATATTAGCCAATGCTTTGGGGGAAGCATAGTAAGCGCATAACAAGGAGAAGCACCTGAATGGTCGTCATATTCCATGCCGACGATTTTGGCATAACGCTTGACCAGTCCAAGAGGATCCTGGAGTGTTGCTCGGGGGTCCCGGGCGGTCATGGTTTGCTGAACTCGCTTTCCATCCTGGCCAATTCGCCGCACTTCGAGGAGTGCGCGGAGCTGCTCGACGGCCGGCCCAAGAGCCTGCGCGTCGGTGTTCACCTCAATTTCGTGGAGGGGCCCTGCGTGGCCGATCCCGCCCAGATCCCGATGCTCGTCGATGAGCGGGGCGTGTTCAAGCTCGGCTACGGCGGGCTTCTTGCCAACTCGGCGCTGCACTGCGCGGAGCTCGCGCGGCAGGTGGAGATAGAGGCCGCGGCTCAGGTCGAGCGCGTGGTCAGGCGCTTCCCGGAGCTTGCGGGGGCGCTTCGCCTCGACGGCCACCAGCACACGCACCTGATTCCGGCGGTCTTCCGCGGGGTTCTTGCCGTGGCGTCGCGGCCCGAGTACGACCTCGAGTACCTGCGCATTCCCGCCGAGCCGGCGTCGCCCTTCAAGGCGGCGGGCGTGGCCGGCTCCATCGAGCCGATCAACCGCGTCAAGCGCGGCCTGCTCAACTACCTGTGGGGCCGCGACCGTCGCGCCTTCGAGGCGGCGGGGCTCGGTTCCTTCGAGGAGAAGTCCGCGGTGTTCTGCGGCCTCTCGTTCTCGGGCCACATGGACGCCGAGCGCGTCTCGGCCGTCTATCCGCATCTGCGCGACGTCGCCGAGAAGCGCGGCTGCGCCCTTGAGCTGCTCTTCCACCCGGGCCGCGTGGCCGCACCGGAGCTGTGCCTGAACCCCGACCTGCCCGGATTCGTCGAGTTCAGCTGCGGAGAGGGGCGCGACGTTGAGCACGACGCGCTGCGGTCCGCGGAGCTGGCGGCCGCCGCCGGAGCTGATGCGTAGCATGAAAAAGGCAACCGATTGGCTTATTGCCCGCCGCGGCTACGAGTACTTCGCGGCGCCCGTTCTCGCCCTCGTCGCGCTCTGCATCGCCTTTGCCGGCCGCGGCATCTGGCCGTTCGGCGATCTCTCCGTCGCCATCTGGGACATGGACATCCAGTACGTCGGCCTCTTCGGCTGGCTCTGCCGCGTGATGCACGGGCAGGGGTCGCTCGCGTATTCCTTCAGCGCCGGCATGGGCGAGGGGATGGCGTCGACCATCGCGTACTACCTGGCGAGCCCGTTCAACCTGCTCGCGTGGTTCTTCGACGCCGAGCACGTGCCGCAGCTGCTGAGCATCCTTACGCTGGCGAAGCTCTCCACGGCGGCTCTGACCTGCTATTCGTTCTTGCGTAAACGCCATCGCTCAGGGGCGATCCACGTGGCGCTGGCCGTCGCGTACGCGCTTTGCGGCTGGGCCGTGGCGCAGTGCAGCAACATCATGTGGCTCGACGGCTTCATCATGCTGCCGCTCGTGGCGCTGGGGACGTGGCGCGCCGTGGCCCGCGGCAGCTGCCTCACGCTGTTCCTCAGCGTGGCCGGCACGGTCCTGTTCAACTGGTACACGGGCTATATGAATTGCCTGTTCTCGGTGTTCTACTTCTTCGTGTGCTGGCTGGCGCAGCCGCGCGGGCAGATCCGCGTGCGGCAGGGCCTGCGCTACGGCGCCACGATGGTGCTCGGCCTCTGCGCGAGCCTCGCGCTATTCTTGCCGGCGATTCTGGGGCTGCTCGGCACCAAGGAGGGCACGAACTCGCTCGACGGAGTCATCACGCTGGCCATGAGCCTGAACCCGCTCAAGCTGTTCTCGAGCTTCGCGGTGACGGCCACGCCGGGAAGCGACTGGGACGTCATGCCGTCGGTCTATACGGGCGAGCTGGCGGTCGTGCTCGTGGCTGCCTACCTGCTGAACCGCCGCGTCCCGCGCCGCGAACGGGTGCTCCATGCGCTTCTGCTGTGCGTCGTGCTGTTCTCGATGTGCTTCTGGGGCCCGGACCAGATCTGGTCGTGCTTCAAGCACGTGACCTCGTATTACTTCAGGTATGCCTACGTGGCGTCGTTTTCGATGGCCGCGGTGGCGGCGCTCGGGTGGGAGTCGCTCGGCAAGCTTGAGGGTGCCGAGCGCCGGAAGCTCGCGCTTGTCTCGGCGGCTGCTCCTTGCGCAATCGTGTGCGCCGCGGTGTGCGGCTACCGGCTCTACAAGGGCGGGTGGGCCGTCGCGCCCAAGGGGCTCGTGCTCACGGCGGTGCTGCTTCTGGCCTACGGCGCCCTTGTTTGGCTCGCCGGCGAGAGCCGCCGCGCGCCCGCCCGCGCCCTTCTTGCGTGTGCCTGCGCGGCCACGTTTGCCGAGGTCACCTACGACGCGTACAGCGTGTTCTCGCACTACACGCGCAACGTGAGCGACTGGGGCAGCTACGTGAGCGAGCTCGAGGACCTCTACGGCTCCGTCCCGAGCGGCGAGGGCGGCGACGCCAACGTGCGCGTGGCCACGAACGGCTTCACTTTCCGCGGCGAGGGCAACAACAACGTGACCACCACCGAGGGCTTCCTCATGGGCGTCTCGAGCCCGGAGGAGTACACGTCCACGATGTCGGCGGGCATGCCCGACCTGCTCTCTAAGCTTGGGTATTGCGCCACGAACGAGGTGTTCGGCTATTACTACAATGCGCCGATGACGCTTTCCGACGCGCTCTTCGGCATCGACTACGGCATCGGACTGGACCAGCCGGCGCTTTCCGAGAAGCTGGCCGACGTGGACATCTCGAGCAAGGCGGGGGCCTACAAGCTGTGGAGAAATACCGCGGCGATGCCTGCGGCCTACGGCATCCGTTCCGGGGCCGGCAACATCAATTGGCCGTCCGATTCGGCGGACGAGTTCGACAACCAGACCGAGCTCTACGCATACGGTAACGTGAGCCAGTGGGAGGGCTTCTCGCCCGTTAAGGACCCGTTCGCCAACCAGGCGGCGATGCTCGCGGACATGACGGGCGAGGCCGCCGACGGGGTGTATGCCGAGGCGACGGTGGAAGAGCTTGTGGATGAGGCGAGCGAGAACACGCGCGTCTTCGAGGTGACCGTCACGTCGGACGGGCCGCTCTACCTGCACGTTCCCATCATGTCCACGCTGCGCTGCCCCTGCGACGTGTACGTGGACAAGAACTACAAGTGCTCGGTGGGCGGCAACTTTAACAACAGCGTTATCTACGTGGGCGAATACAGTGCCGGACAGACCTTGAGGATCGGCCTTGTGGCTTATCCCGGCGTGGACTGCAGGCCCTCGGAGCGCGTGCTGCTGAGCTCCTCGGCAAGCGACCTCGTGGTGGCAAAGACGCTCGACCTGAACGAGCTGCAGCGCCAGTTCGCGCTGCTCGATTCCAATGCCGCGCAGGTGGAGACTTATGAGGACGGCCACGTGAAGCTGAGCTTCTCGGCGGATTCGGATGAGACGCTCTGTACCGTGATCCCCTACGATTCCGGGTGGACCGTGACCGTGGACGGCGAGAAGGCCGAGGTCCGCGCGCTGTACGGCGGCCTGTGCGGCGTCGACCTGACGGCGGGCGAGCACGTGGTCGAGTTCACGTACGTGACGCCGGGGCTGGCCATCGGCTGTGCGGCAACTGCGGCGAGCGTCGTCGCCTTCGCCGCGTGGCGAGCGATCGCCCGTCGCCGCGCGCGTTAACGTCGCGATGGCCTGCTGAGGGTGACTGGCTCGTTACCCGAAAACGCCGCGATGGCCTGCTGAGGGTGACTGGCTCGGTGTGCACGCGTCGCTGAGCTGCGGTCGGTTTAGCGAATCGTTCGTCTGCGAGCCAGGGTCGCGGGAGATGTGCACACCGTGCCTGTCACCATCTGCAGGCCCGTTACCCTTGCAGCGCGAACCCCTGCGTCGCCGGGGCCCACACCTGGTGACAGGCACGTTTGCTCACACCTCACTCCGCCGCGAGGTCCCGACGGCCCTAATCGACACGTGCCTGCGGCCGGAATCCGCGTGCGCAACCGAGCCAGTCACCAGCCGCAGGCCATCGCAACGTTTCTGCAGACGAGCCCTGCGTCGCCGGGGCCCGCACCTGGTGACAGGCACGTTTGCTCACATCTCACCCCGCCGCGACGGCCCGACGGCCCTAATCGACACCCGCCAGCGGCCGGGACCCGCGTGCGCAACCGAGCCAGTCACCAGCCGCAGGCCGTCGCGACGTTTCCAGAAAATTCGCCCTAGTCGTCGACGAAGCCGACGCGGTACTTGCTGAACACGACGGCGCCCTCTTCCTGCGTGGCGTCGAGGTCCACGTCGGCCCAGATGCCGAAGTCGCGGTCGTCGTCGGAGTCGCGGAACACCTGATGAACGTGCCAAACGTGGCCGCCGTCCTCGCGGGCGCGCTTCTCGTCGGACTCGTCGATCTCGTAGTAGGCCGCGGACCTCGCGTCGCCGTCCAGCACGATCTCCTCGTGCTCGTCGTGGAAGCGCGCGAGCGCCTGCTCCCACACCGGCTTGCGATACCCCCAGTCGCCGTCGAGGCGACCGAGCTCCTCGGTGGAGCCGAACGCCGCCAGGCGCACGCGGGCAAAGAGGGCGTTGCGCACGAGCAGCGTGAGCGCGCGGCGGTCGCGCACCACGACGTCCTTCTCCTCGGGCGGCGCCACATCGACGCCGTCGGAGCTGCCCGCGGCGCTCCATTCGTCCACGAGCGACGAGTCCACGCTGCGAACCACGAGGCCGAGCCAGCTGATGATATCCTCCAGCCGCTCGTCGCGCTTGTCCATGGGGACGGTGCGGTCGAGCGAGCGGTACGCCTCGGAGAGGTAGCGCAGCAGCGTTCCCTCGGAGCGGGCGATGTTGTAGCGGCCCACGTATTCCTTGAAGTCGCTCGCCGTCTCCACCATGTCGCGCAGCACGGACTTGGGGGAGAGCGCGAAGTCGCGCGCCCAAGGAACCTTCTCGCAGTACTCGGCGAAAGCCGGCTCGAGCAGCTCCTCGAGGGGCTTGGGCCACGTGACCTCCTGCAGGCGCTCGATGCGCTCGTCGTAGTCGATGCCGTCGGCCTTCATCTCGGACATCGCGCGGTCGCGGGCGGCGCGCTGCTGGGCGCGCAGGATCTGGCCGGGGTCCTCGAGCGTGGCCTCCGCCATGGAGATGACGTCGAGCGCGTACGTCTCGGACTCGGGGTCGAGCAGCTCCAGCGCCGCGAGCAAGAACGGCGAGAGGGGCTGGTCGAGCGCGAAGTCGTCGGGCAGGTCGACCGTCGTGGAGAAGACCACGCGCGTCTGGCCGTTCTCGTCCGTCTCCTCCTCGCGCGTGACCACGCCGGCGTCCATGAGGGTGGCGATGATCTCGTCGGCGCGCTGGTGCAGCGCAACCTTCTCCGCGTCCGGCTGAGCCGAGTCGTCCACAAGCTTGTGTACGCGCGCCATGGCGTCCCCGCCCTGCTCAACCTCTGCAAGGACCATAGAATGAGAAACCTTCATGCGCGGGCGCAGCGGTTCGGGCACACTCACCTCGAGCTTCTCGAACGTCTGCTTGGACCAGCCCACGTAGCCCTCGGGCGGCTTCTTCGCGCGGCTCTTCTGCTTGGCCTTCTTGGGGTCGCCGCCGGCCTTGCGCAGCGCGCGGGCGTTCTCGATGTCGAACTCCGTGGCCTCGGCGATGACGCGGCCCTCGGTATCGAATCCCGAACGACCGGCGCGGCCCACGATCTGATGGAACTCGCGCGCGTTGAGGTGGCGCATGCGCCGGCCGTCGAACTTGGAGAGCGCCGTGAGCACGACGGTGTGGATGGGCACGTTGATGCCCACGCCCAGCGTGTCCGTGCCGCAGATGACGGGAAGAAGCCCCTGCTGGGCGAGCTTCTCGACGAGCAGGCGGTAGCGCGGCAGCATGCCCGCGTGGTGCACGCCGACGCCGCAGCCGAGCAGGCGCTGGAGCGTCTTGCCGAACGTGGTGGTGAAGCGCGTGCCCTTGATGGCGGCCTTGACGGCCTCGCGCTGCTCCTTGGTCGAGACGCCGTAGCTTGCGAGCGACTGCGCCGACTTGAGCGCCGCGTCCTGCGAGAAGTGCACGATGTAGAGCGGCGCGTCGCCCGCGCGCAGGGCAAGCTCGACCGTGCCCTCGAGCGCCGTGTCCACGAACTCGTACGAGAGCGGGACCGGGCGCGGGGCGTCGGCCAGCACGTCGACCGGGCGGTCGGTGTGGTCGGCCAGGGTCTTCTCGATGCCCGCCGTGTCGCCGAGGGTGGCGCTCATCAGCAGGAACTGCGTGTGGGGGAGGGTGAGCAGCGGGACCTGCCAGGCCCAGCCGCGGTCGTGGTCGGCGTAGAAGTGGAACTCGTCCATGGCCACGCAGCCCACGTCGCAGTTCTCGCCCTCGCGCAGGGCCTGGTTGGCCAGGATCTCGGCGGTGCAGCAGATGATGGGCGCGTCGGCGTTGATGGAGGCGTCGCCGGTGATCATGCCGACGTTCTCCTTGCCGAAGAGCTCCACGAAGTCAAAGAACTTCTCGCTGACCAGGGCTTTGATGGGGGCGGTGTAGTAACTGCGGCGGTCGGTGCACACGCTCATGAAGGCGAGGCCGAGGGCGACCATCGACTTGCCGGAGCCGGTCGGGGTGCCGAGGATGAGGTGGTCGCCGGCCGCGAGGTCGAGCAGGGCCTCTTCCTGGTGGTCCCACAGCTCGATGCCGCGCGACTCGACCCAGCCGAGGAAGATCTCGAGGGCCTCGTCGGCGGGGATGTTGGGATAGGTCTCGTCGTCGGGCCAGGGGATGAGGCGGCCGAGCGAGCCGTGGCCGTTCGGGCCGTCGTCGACCGGGGTCGCGTCGATGGTTGCGTTCGTGGTTGCGTTTGTGGTTGCGTTTGCTTCTGACATGGGCGCCCTTTGCGTCGTGGCGTGCTTGTTTGCGGCCTTCCATTCTAGCGCGGCGGTATACTTTGCAGGTCAGCCGATGCGGGCGGCTCGGCGTCGTTCTCTTGCGGCGGCGTGATGCTTGCAGGGCTCCGACGGCGAGCCCGCGGTGCCGTGATGCTTGCAGGGCTCCGTTCGCCTTCGCTCGCCGGCAGACGCGCGCAATGCTTTGCTGCTCACGTCGCGGGCGACGCTCCGCCCGATCCGCCGCGCCCATCCCGCGCCGTCCCAACCCGCGCCCATCCCGCGCCGTCCCAACCCGCGCCCACCCCGCCGCAAAGAAAGGACCTCGCCATGACCGACTTCCTCACCCTCGCCCAGGAGCGCTACTCTTGCCGAAAGTTCAGCGACAAGTCCGTCGAGCCCGAGAAGATCGAGCAGGTCCTGGCTGCGGCCGTCTGCGCGCCCACCGCGGTGAACAGGCAGCCGTGGCACGCGTGGGTCGTGACTGACGCCGACGCCGTGGCGCGCATCAACGAGACGACGCGCTTCGGGTTCGGCGCGAAGGTCTTCATCGTCGTGGGCGCCGCCGCCGACGGGGCGTGGGTCCGCAAGTCCGACGGCCGCAACTTCGCCGACGTGGACGCGAGCATCGTGGCCACGCAGCTCATGCTTGAGGTGCAGGACCTGGGCCTGGGCACCACGTGGGTCGGCTACTTCGACGAGCCCGCGCTCAAGGCCGCGTTCCCGCAGATGGCCGACTACGACCTCATCGCCATGTTCCCCATCGGCTACCCGGCCGACGACGTCGAGCCCGGCCCGATGCACGCCGTCCGCAAGCCCCTCGCCGACCTCGTCGACCGCATCTAGCCCGGGACGCCTGCCACCGGTGACAGTCATTGGTGGCAGGTCGTTCCGGGGCGCCTGCAGTTGGTGGCTGTTTCTACGTGCATGCGAGGTTGCTGCACAAGCACGTCGCCGATTCATGAAGCCGACGAAGCGAACCCGAGCCCGGTGTGCGCGTAGTGACTGTCACCAAGTGCAGGCGAGCCGCAGGTGGCGAGATTTTTCCCTCGCGTTGGGCGCCTGTCATTGGTGACAGTCGCCGCGTCCCACATCTCACGTCCCCACAGCGGCGCGACGGGCCAACGGGTCATGTTGCATAGGCGCGGATTCCCTTGCGACGTGGAAACTGTCACCAACGGCAGGCGCTATGTTGCTTGAAGTGGGGGACACCTGCCACCAATGACTGTCACCCGTGGCAGGCGGGCCCTTCCTCTCGCCGCCGCTGACGGATTCTCGCTGCACGTGTTGCCTCTCTTAAGTTATGCTCAAGAAGTTGACACCCCGTCAACGCTTTGAGCTGGGAGAGGTGACATGGAAGAGTCCTCGGTCGCGAGCAGGCGCCGCGAGCAGATCGTTCAGGCGGCCCTTTCGCTGTACGAGCGCAAGGGCATCGAGCGCACGTCCGTCAAGGACATGACCGACGCCGCTGGCATCACGCGCAGCCTCTTCTATCACTACTTCAGCTGCAAGGAAGAAGTCACCGACGCGCTGCTCGACCGTTATGTCGACGGCTTCGAGGCCGAGGTCCACCGTTGGAACGAGTCGCGCATCGAAGGCGACGTCGCTGGCGCGCTTAAGGCCAGCGTTCGGCTGCTGCGGGGGCTCCTCTTTGAGCGAGATGCGTTCCGTCTCATGCTGCTCAAGGACGAGAACGCGTCGCTTTACCTGCGGTTTGCTGAGCGCAGCTCCGAGGTCATCGCGCGCTACCTCACTGAAGAGACCGCCTCGGATTACGCGCGGCTCCACACCATCGAGATCGGCCACGTGTACGAGAGCTTCTATCTGTTGGTTTTCGGACTAATCGGTTTTTTGCGTAAGAATCCGGGCGCGAGCGATGAAGTGCTTGCGGATTTGATTGCGGATACGCTGCACCTCGACCTTTCGGGGGCGCGCAAGGAATAAAGGGCGGGGCCGCCGGTCCCGCGCAAGGAGAGGAAGGTTCCTATGCTGTTCGACGTTTGGGGGTCCAATACCCTCTACCACTGGCTCGGCTGGGCCATGGTGTTCGTTGGCCTCATCGTGGCCAACGAGATCGGTCGTCGCACCAAGATCGGCGCGGCTCTTATCTTCGGCATCTGCCCGCTGGCGATGACCATCTACTGCGCCGCCATCGCATTCGGCGTTTCGCAGGGCGCCGAGTGGGCGCTGACCAACCCCACCCACATCTACCAGAACAGCTGGTTCCACTACGCCAAGGTGTACGCGGCGCTGGCCGGCTGCTGGGGCTTCATTGCCATCAAGTACCAGTGGGGCAAGATCGGCAAGGCCCGCTGGTTCCGCGCCTACCCGTTCCTGATCGTGGCCATCAACATCATGATCGCCGTCGTCTCTGACTTCGAGAGCGCTTATCACTTCCTCGCCCTGGGCGAGAGCACCTGGGTGACCTCCGAGGGCGCCACGCAGCTCGCGGGCTGGAACAACGTGTTCAACGGCATCGCCGGCATCATCAACATCTTCTGCATGACCGGCTGGTGGAGCGTCTATGCCAGCGACGACAAGTCCGACATGCTGTGGCCCGACATGACCTGGGTCTACATCATCGCCTACGACATCTGGAACTTCTGCTACACCTACAACTGCCTGCCCACGCACTCCTGGTACTGCGGCTTCGCGCTGCTGCTTGCCCCGACCGTGGCCAACTTCTTCTGGAACAAGGGCGGCTGGATCCAGAACCGCGCCTTCACGCTGGCCATCTGGTGCATGTTTGCGCAGGTCTTCCCGTACTTCCAGGAGGAGTCCGTCTTCGTGACGCACTCTAACCTGGACCCGACCGCCGCTACTGTGGTCTCCATCCTGGCGCTTATCGCCAACATCGCGGCCATCGCATACATCGTGTACCGCTCCAAGAAGCTCGGCCGCAACCCCTACAAGCAGGACGTCTTCGAGGGTACCCGCGACTGGGAGCAGGCGACCGCCCGCCGCGGCGAGGTCGACTACGCCCACCAGGCGTAAATTTCGCCCGCAGTCCTTTCGCGATCCGCGCTCCAAGGCCCGGCAACCTCACGGCTGCCGGGCCCTTTTTCTTGCTCGACGAGTTTATTGGTGACTTGCGCAAAATCTTTCAGTACAAACGCGTCAATGATTGACGTTTGCCCAGTTGGCTGATAGCTGGGACGCCATCTATAGGAGCCGAATTCGTACAAGTCACCAATAAACTGAGTGAATAGCTTGGTGCTGCCGCTCAGGGCAATCTGCGCGCCGTCCATCCTTAACGGCAACTGAAATTCTGCATTGAATGATAGCCTTGCCGAATGGAGATTGCGCTCTGCGACATATCGGCGTTTCAGTATTGGCGCATTCCGCCGATCGTTAAGCTTCTGGCTGTTGCGCCGGAAGACGATTCGACGCTGCGCCGGCTCTTGACGACTGCCGAGCTGTACGAACTAAGAAATTCCATGGCTCAACGGTTGGCGCTTTGCCGGCTTTCATTTGCGGACGGCGCGAAGTGGCGTAAGACGGGCGAGGTTTCGCAAATCGTACGAGATGCCTCGATGCTCCTTGCCCCCAACCTGAAGCCTCCTGTAGATGTTCTTGTTGACTCGCCTAACGAAATGCATCATTCGACGGCAATCAAAACTCATATCTGGGGCGGGGACCTTATCAGCGGGTCAACGTCCTCGATCACGGACGAGCTGTCTGTTACGTCTCCTGCGTTTACGCTGCAGCAACTGGCAGCGAAGTGTTCGCTGACGCGGACTGTTCTGATGGCAAGTGAGATGTGTGGGACGTTCGCGGTTTATCGTGCGCCCGAGCCGATTCGGGGCACCTTGCAATCGTTATACAACCGTGGCGTGAGTCTCTCGTACGGTGGATGGTCCCCAGGCGTTACCCCTGCGGGTAAGTTGACCGCGCTTTGGCAACGCGAGCCCCTTGTTGACGTTCATGAGCTGATTTCTCAAGCTGAGCTCAGCGATTCGAACAGGGGCCGCAAAAGGCTGTTGCGTGCGGCAGAGCTTGTTCATCCCGGCGCCGCCTCTCCTTTTGAGGTCCAGGTGGGGATTCTGCTCGGTTATCCCCGAAGGCTTGGCGGCGAGGAACTCGATGACTTCGAGCACAACAAGTTGATTGAACTTTCTGGGACGGCGAAAATCCTTGCTGGAAAGCAGCGCTGCTATGGGGACCTTGTCTGGGATGAGGGCTTGGATATTGAGTGCCAGAGCACGACTCACCATGACAGCGGGCATAGTTATCTGAAAGACTCGGAACGAATTACCGCTTTGGAGCTCATGGGATATCACGTGCTCCCGATTACCTATGGCCAACTGAGCGATAGTCGTCGGTGGGATGCGGTCGTAGACGCGGTTTGCAGTGTGCTCGGGAGAGAGCGCAAGCCGAAGACGGCAAAACTTCAGGCCGCCGCCTCGAAATTGCGCTCCGAAGTGCTCGTTGGGTGGGTTGAATTACCCTTCGCTTAGTTTATTGGTGACTTGTGCGAATTCGACCGATATAGATGGCGCTTTGGCAATCTGCCAACTGGGCAAATGCAGTCCTTTGGCGAGTTCGTACTGGCAGATTTTGCGCAAGTCACCAATAAACTCGTCGAGCATCAGGTGAGCCATGAAAAAGGCCGCCCGCGGGTGGCGGACGGCCTCAGGGACGGGCGATTTTGGGCGCGGCAGCGCCGCCCGGCGCTCATTGCCGCTACTTCACGCCGTACTGGGCGTAGTACTCGTCGATAGCGGCGTGCAGCTCGGGGGTGATGAGGCTGCCGTCGAGCGCCTCGACGACCTCGGCCATGCTCACGATGCTCGCCACGGGGAAGCCGTACTTCTCCTGGATCTCCTGCTGGGCGGTAACGACGCCGCCCTTGCCGACCTCCATGCGGTTCAGGCTGACGATAAGGCCCTTGATCTCGACGTTAGCAGCATCCATGACCTTGGGGTAGGTCTCGTCGATGGACTTGCCGGAGGTGGTCACGTCCTCGACCATGACCACGCGGTCGCCGTCGGCCAGCTGGTAGCCGAGCAGGTTGCCCTTGTCGGCGCCGTGGTCCTTGGCCTCCTTGCGGTCGCAGCAGTACTTGACCTCCTTGCCGTAGAGCTCGTGGTAGGCGATGGCGGTCACGACGGCCAGGGGGATGCCCTTGTACGCCGGCCCGAAGAGAACATCAAAGTCGTCGCCAAAGTTGTCGTGAATCGCCTGCGCGTAGTACTCGCCAAGCTTCTTAAGCTGATAGCCGGTAACGTAAGCGCCGGCGTTCATGAAGAACGGCGACTTGCGGCCGCTCTTCAAGGTGAACTCGCCGAACTTGAGGACGTTGCTCTCGACCATGAAGTCGATGAACTCGCGCTTGTACTGTTCCATGGGCGGCCTCCTGCCGTTCAGGGTCTTATGCTGCATCGATTCTAGCCGCTCGCGGGCCTTTGGGGTACCGTAGACAGGTCAAATATCTATGCCAAGCCAGGGGGTCCCATGGATCGCAACACTATCGCAAGTCTTTACGCCGACGCCGACGCGCTCGGCGGCCAGACCGTCACCGTCGCCGGCTGGGTCCGCTCCATCCGCGACATGAAGAACTTCGGCTTCGTCACCCTTAACGACGGCAGCTGCTTCAAGGACCTGCAGGTCGTGGTCAACCGCGAGAAGCTCGGCGACGAGCTCTATGACTCCACCATTGCCCAGTCCGTTGGCGCGGCGCTCTCCTTCACCGGCGAGCTCTCGCTTACCCCGGACCGCCCGCAGCCCTTCGAGCTTCAGGCCGCCCAGATCAACGTGGAGGGCACCTCCGCGCCGGACTACCCCATGCAGAAGAAGCGCCAGACCCGCGAGTTCCTGCGCACCCAGCAGCACCTGCGCAGCCGCACCAACCTCTTCCGCGCCGTCTTCCGCGTGCGCAGCGTGGCGGCCTTCGCCATCCACCGCTTCTTCCAGGAGCGCGGCTTCGTCTACGTCAACACGCCGATCATCACCACCTCCGACGCCGAGGGCGCGGGCGAGATGTTCCGCGTGACCACCCTGGACCTCAACAACCTGCCGCGCACCGAGAAGGGCGACGTGGACTTCAGCCAGGACTTCTTCGGCCACGCGGCCAACCTCACGGTTTCCGGCCAGCTCCAGGCCGAGAACTTCGCGCTCTCCTTCGGCGACGTCTACACCTTTGGCCCCACCTTCCGCGCTGAGAACTCCAACACTCGCCGTCACGCCGCGGAGTTCTGGATGGTCGAGCCCGAGCTCGCCTTCTGCGACCTTGCCGGCGACATGGCCTGCGCCGAGGACATGCTCAAGTACGCCATCAACTACGTGCTCGAGAACTGCCCCGACGAGATGGAGTTCTTCAACAAGTTCGTGGACAAGGGCCTGCTCGAGCGCCTGAACCACGTGGCCAGCTCCGACTTCGCTCGCGTGACCTACACCGAAGCCGTCAAGATCCTGGAAGACGCGCAGACCGCCGGCAAGAAGTTCGAGTACCCGGTGAGCTGGGGCTGCGACCTGCAGACCGAGCACGAGCGCTACCTCACCGAGGAGCACTTCCAGCGCCCGACCTTCGTCACGGACTATCCGGCCGCTATCAAGGCCTTCTACATGCGCCTGAACGACGACGGCAAGACCGTGGCCGCGGCCGACTGCCTGGTCCCGGGCATCGGCGAGATCATCGGCGGGTCCCAGCGCGAGGAGCGCCTGGACGTGCTGGAGTCTCGCATCCGCGAGCTGGGCATGGATCCCGAGCAGTACAAGTACTACCTTGACCTGCGTCGCTACGGTGGCTGCAAGCACGCGGGCTTTGGCCTGGGCTTCGAGCGCCTGGTCATGTACCTCACGGGCGTCGACAACATCCGCGACGTCCTGCCGCACCCGCGCACCGTGGGCAACGCGGAGTTCTAGGAGCACCGCGGGCCGCGCCGGCGCGGGGGCGTTCGCTCACGCTGTTCGTCCACCTCTCGCGCTCGGCACGCGGCGTTCGGTTCTCGCCGTTTGGCCTGACTTGGCGCCTGACCTGGGGCGCCTTGCTCGCGATCTCGCGCGGTCGTGCCGCCTGACTCGATCGCACACCTCGCAGCCCTGCCCGTCTTGCAAGAAGCACACCGACCTTGGAGCACCCGATGACAAACGCCAACCTTACCCGCCGCTCGTTCGTGGCCGCCCTCGGCTGCGGGCTTCTCGTCGGCTGCTCATCCGCCAAGACCGGCTCCACCGCGAGCGACCCCGCGGCCACCAAGGAGACCGTCTACGACCGCGGCACCGAGGGCGCCGCCGAGGCCGCTGCCGCCAACAGCGCCGCGACCGCGACTACGGCCCCCGACGCCACCGTGACCATCGGCATGGTCGGCGACATCCTCGTGCACACCTACGTGTGGAAAAGCGGCGTCCAGGACGACGGCACCCGCAACTACGACGCCCTCTTCGACCACGTGCGCGACGACATTCAGGCCCTCGACCTCTCGATGCTCGACCAGGAGACGATCCTCGGCGGCGAGAGCCTCGAGTTTAGCGGCTACCCCAGCTTCAACAGCCCGCAGGAGTTCGCCGACGCCGAGGTCAAGGCCGGTTTCGACGTCATTCTCCACGCCAATAACCACGTGCTCGACCGCGCCATGACCGGCATCGAGTCGGAGCTCTCGTACTGGCGGGCCAACTTCCCGGACACGGTGGTCACGGGCATCGCCGATTCCGAGGAGGCCGCGGCCGTCGTCCCGGTGATCGAGCTCTCCGGCCACAAGGTTGCCATCCTCAACTTCACGCAGGACACGAACGGCATCGACCTGCCCTCCGACGCCCCCTGGTGCACGCGCATGCTCACCGACGAGCAGGTCGAGTCCGACTTCGCCAAGGCCAAGGCGGCGGGTGCCGAGGCCATCATCGTGTGTCCGCACTGGGGCGAGGAGTACACCGAGAGCCCCAACGATTACCAGCGCGAATGGGCCCAGCGCTTCATCGAGCTCGGCGCCACGGTTATCTTTGGCAACCACCCGCACGTCATGCAGACCTGCGAGTGGCTCGAGGCCGCCGACGGCCGCGTCGTGCCGGTGTACTGGTCGCTCGGCAACTTCGTCTCCACGATGTCGCGCATGGACTCGATGATCGGCAGCCTCGGCCGCGTGACCCTCGACTTCTCGGCCGGTGGTGTGGAGGTCGAGGAGGCGCGCCTGACCCCGCTCGTCACGCACAAGATCTACGGCCCCGGGCTCACCACGTACAAGCTGGTCGACTACACCGAGGAGCTCGCCGCGGCCAACGCCGTCCGCAACGACTCGGGTTGCTCGGGCTTCTCGCGCGCCTGGTGCGTCGAGTTCTGCCAGGGCCGCTTGGGCGATGGCTTCAATACCGAGACCTGCGAGTTCGTGCCGACCATCGACTAAGCAATAAGACAAGGGGACAGTCCCTTCGTCTTATCGCCAGCCCGCGTTCCTCATCGACGTTGGCGCGACCGTGGCGTCGCTTTTAATCTATCTGCGCATCTGCGAGCAGTTTTCCGAGAGGTCCTGTTGCGGCGCAAGATGATCACCGCCCGCGCGCACGGCTACCTGTTCGAGGGGCTGGACCCTGCGTCCTGGGACGAGTACCGCGCGAACTCCGGGCGCTACTCCGAACAAGCGGTGTAGCTTAGGACTTTGGAGGAGAATGCCGAGACGATCCTGGCTTACGAGAAGTCCATCGGCTCGCAGTACATCAATTAGCGCGGTAACCCCGCGACGGTCAAGGGTTTGCAAGAAGCGCGCCCGCGGCGGTAGCTCAGCCGCCCGGGCGCGTTTGCTTTTAGGGGCGCTTGGCTCGTGCCGAGCAGGCTAAAGCGGTGCCTGAAGAAGAAAATTCTAAGAATGGCTGCGGTGGCAAGCTAATGTAGCGTCGAGTCGAATGCCTGCGGCTTGACGCTATTTCTTTTACGATACTTATGCATTCGCATGCGATGTGGCAAAATTTACCGTCTCGCTTGCAAACTATTTTGCGATTCTCGCTTGACACAACGCCCGGTCGTGATACATTTGCATTGCTCCCAGAGAACAAAGAGTTTCTCGACGGGCTCCCAAAACTTTTTCTAACAACCAAATACGCTCCACCCGCTCGACCGACTCAAGAAGGTTTTTCTTTCGATCGCGACTCAGCAAAACGAAGCAAGAAATTATTTCTCGCTTTCGCAATGCAGTAGAAACGATTTTTAGAAAAGCGCATCTTGCAGCCGTAAAGTTCGCACCTCTCGATTGCGGGAATTCTCCCAAAATCGTGAAGTATTTTATCAACTCCAGACTAAAGGAGACTATCATGCGTTATTGCAAGCAGTGCGGTGCCCAGATCAACGACGACGTCAACGTTTGCCCCGTGTGCGGAGCGGTCCTTTCCGCGACTCCGGCCGACGAGGCCAAGACCACCGTGGTTGACGCTCCTGAGGTTGCGACCCAGGACGACGCCCCCAACATGACCGCGGACTTCTCATCAATGGGCGGCTCACCCTACTCATC
>CAVDQW010000191.1:0-7621 GCA_963610995.1 bacterium
TTCTTGGGACTCGCCACCGCGGCCGCGGCCTGGCCCGTCTCATACCCGTGGGACCCCATCCAGGCGTAAAGCCCGCGGATCGCGGACAGGTGCCGGTTGATGGTGGTCGTCGCATAGCGCGCGCGAGAAAGATAACCGAGATAAAAGCGGAGCTCCTTATGGGTAATCGAGAGCGCGTCGACACCCTGCACGTCGCACCACCGCGAAAACGCCCGAAGGTCGGCCTCGTAGCCCCGCTCGGTGTTCTCGGAAAGACTGCGCACGCACGTAAGCTGCGCGCAATACGCGTCGATGCAGTCGTCGAGGCCCGTCATCGGATGTCGAGGTCCCCCCGGGTCGCCAAGTACGCCTCGAGGTCCGCCGCGGCCCGGTCCGCATAGGCCTGGCGACGCTTCGCCTTGTCGCGCACGTGCTCGGCGAGCGGCGGGTAGATCCCGAAGTTCACGTGCATGGGCTGGTAGTCCCTCGTGTTCGGGTCCGTCGCATAGTCGGCGAGCGAGCCTAAGCTGCCCGTAAGGGGCAGGCGCACCTCGGGCGCGCCCTTGAGCTCGGCGTACGTGTTCAAGGCGGCGAGAAGGCCGGAAGCGATGGCCTCGACGTACCCCTCGGTGCCGCAGATCTGCCCGGCAAGGCGGGCTCTTGTGCCGGGGATCTTGAAGGTCCGGTCGAGCACGTGCGGCGAATCGACGAAGGAGTTGCGATGCATGACGCCGTAACGCAAAAACTCGGCGTTCTGCAGGCCGGGGATCATGCGGAAGACGCGGCGCTGCTCGGGCCAGGTAAGGTTCGTCTGGAATCCGACGAGGTTGTAGGCCGCGGCGGAGGCGTTCTCCGCGCGCAGCTGCACCGCCGCCCAGGGGCGATGCCCCGTCCTGGGGTCAGTCAGGCCCACGGGCTTCAAGGCGCCGAACCTGATGGCGTCGCGGCCCGTGCGCGCGACCTCCTCCACAGGCTGGCAGGCACAGAAGAGGTCCTTCTGCTCGAAGTCCCTCGCGATCACGCGCTCGGCGCCGAGCAGCGCGTCGATAAAGGCCTCGTACTCGTCCTTGTTCATCGGGCAGTTGAGGTAATCCCCCGCGCCCTCTTCGTAGCGAGACTGCGAGAAAACGACGTCGCGGTCAATGGTCTCGGCATCGACGATCGGCGCCGCCGCGTCGAAGAACGACATGTGGCCCGCCCCGACGGCGGACTCGACGCTCGCGAACAAGGCGTCCGAGCACAAAGGCCCCGCGGCGATGACGCACGGGCCCTCGGGGATAGTGGAGACCTCCTCGCGAACGACCTCGATGAGCGGGTTGCCCTCAACGGCCTGCGTCACGAGCGAGGAGAAGACGTCGCGGTCGACGGCCAGGGCCCCGCCCGCTGGAACGGCCGCTTGACGGGCGAATTCGAGCAGGAACGACCCCATGCGCCCGAGCTCAGCCTTAAGGATCCCGGCGGCCGAGTCGGGCTTGGTGGACTTGAGCGAGTTGGAACAGACGAGCTCCGCGAAGCGGTCAGTGTGATGGGCGGGGGACGTCCGGGCGGGCCTCTGCTCAAAGAGACGGACGCGCACTCCCCTCTCAGCGAGCTGCAGAGCGCACTCAGAGCCCGCGAGCCCTGCGCCGACCACCGTGACCGTTTGAAGCATTGGACCTGTTCCTTTCCGCACCCGGGGCGCGCCGATTCAACGTTACCTATTGTTACCCAAGAAGTAGGCGCGCGAGGGCGAGTACTTGCCGTCAGGCAAACGTTCCACGAGGTTTCTCGCCTCGTAGTCTGCCAACATGCGCATGACCACGAGAGTGTTTTGGCCAAGGCTTTGTGCAAGTTCCTCGGGACGCAGCGGGCATCCGATCAGGGCGACCATGACGGGATCCGCCTCGGCCTGCTCCTCCTTCTGCATGATGAGGAATCCGAAGTCGAGCGCAATGGCGTTCTCGAGCGCCTGCTCGTCCCAAATGATCTGCGCCCCTTCAGAGATGAGCATGTTCGTGCCCCTCGAGTTCGCGGAATAGATCGAACCCGGTATCGCGTACACGGAGCGGTCGAGCTCGATCGCGGCATCGGCGGTGCTCAAGGTACCGGACCGATAGCCCGCCTCCGTTACCACAAGACTTCGGCAAAGGGCGGCTATGAGAGCGTTTCTCTTTGGGAAAGCCCAGCGCCTCGGGGGCGAGCCCCACCGCTCCGCCGAGATCACGGCGCCGCCCTCGGCGACGCAGCGCTCGAACACGTCGCGGGAGGTGTCGGGATAGACGCAGTCGGCACCCACGCCGGAAACGACCACCACTCGCGCCCCGCAGTCGAGCGCGGCTCTCTGCGCCGCGGCGTCGCAGCCCATCGCGCCGCCGGAGACGACGCCGACGCCGCCCGAAGCCGCCACGCGGCCCGCCATCTCCGCGATGGAAAGGCCATAGGGCGTGGCCCTTCTCGCCCCGACGACCCCGAGATACGCCCCCTCGAGGCACGAAGGGTCTCCCCTGCCGTAAAGCACCGAGGGCGGGTTCGCCAGCTCCAAGAGCCGAGAAGGATAGCCTTCCTCCCCGAGCCGCAGCTCCCAGCAGGTATCGTCAATCGCCATGAGCTCCCCCTCCTAAAGCGTCGCGCGCGACCTGAAGCCGAGCGCCTCGATCACGTCGTCTTCCTGCACCAGCTCGTGCTCCCCGAGGTCTGCGACGGTTCGCGAGACGGTCGCGATCCTCACGATCGCGCGGCCGCCGAGCCGCAGCCGCTGCGCATAATCCTCGAAGAGACGCTGCGCCTTGTCCTCAAGCCTGGCTCCGCCGGGGCCCGATACGCCGTCCTCGCGGGCCTGCCGCCAGGAACGGAACTCGCGCGCGTTGATCACGAGCTCGCGCATCTCTTGGGAACCCATGCCCTTGCCGCCACGTATAACGCTCTTCTCGCTCGGCCGGGCCACGTCGCACACGATGTCGATGCGGTTCATGAGAGGCCCGCCGATCTTCGATTGATACCGCTGAATGGCCGCGGGGTTGCAAGTGCACTCATGCCCGGGATCGCCCAGGTGCCCGCACGGGCAGGGGTTGGCCGCGGCCACGAGCTGGAAGTCGCATGGGAAGGTGTAGACGCCGTCTGCGCGCACAAGCCTTATCACATGCTCCTCTATGGGCTGCCTGAGCGACTGGAGCACGTTCGTCGCGAACTCAGGCATTTCGTCAAGGAACAGGACGCCCTTGTCGGCAAGAGAGACTTCGCCGGGCTGCACAGGACGGCCGCCGCCCAAAAGCCCCGCCGGCGAAGCAGTGTGGTGCGGCGCCCGGAACGGCGGGAGCCCTGCCGCTATGGACTCCGTGGGCTGACCCGCCACGGAGTGGACGAGCAGCGCCTCGGCCTGGTCCTCCGCCGATAGCGGAGGAAGGATGGTCGGGAGCCTCTTGGCCAGCATCGACTTTCCGGAGCCGGGAGGACCGACCATGAGCACGCCGTGCCTTCCGGCGGCCGCTATGACCATCGCGCGCTTGGGGATCTCCTGGTCCATCACGTCTGCGTAGTCGAGCCCCTCGGAAACCGACTCGTACCCGACCGCGGAAACGAGCGCGGAGAGGGGATGCATGCAGGAGAGCCCCAGCCTCAACTGCGATATCGACTCGAGCCCGAGGATATTCGAGGCGTACGGTCCGGAGGCCGAGGTGGCCCTCGACGCCACGAGTTCGAGCCCCGACTGAGCCGCGAGCAGGGCAAACGCCGCGGCGCCGCGGACCGGCTCGGCGGAGCCGTCAAGGTTGAGCTCGCCCACGAAAATGGCCTGGTCGGCAACGGAGGGCGGGATCTGCTTGGAAGCGATGAGCACCGCCACGGCGATGGGCAGGTCGAAGCCGGTCCCCGTCTTCTTGGTGTCGCCGGGAGATAAATTGATGATGAAGCGCACCTGCGGGATCTCGAAGCCGCAGTTGCCGATGGCGCTGCGAACGCGAGACCCGGCCTCCATGATCTGCTTGTCGGGGTTGCCGACAAAAACAAAGCCCGGGATGCCGCCGGTGGTGCTGACCTCCACCGTAACCGGAAGCGCCTCGATCCCATGGATGAAGGCCGTGCGCACCGAGACAGACGAGCCCATCAGCGGTCGAGGAAGATCGAGCCGGTGATAAGGCGCAGGCGCGACTGGCCGTCGTCATCGAGGATGATCGATATGACATCGAGGGCAACGGGCATGCTGAGCCGGTGTTCCTGGAGATAAATTTCCGCGAGCCTGCCGTAGCGCTCCTGCTTGGCCTCGGTCACCGCCTCCTCGGGCGCGCAATCGGTAAAGGTCGACCCGCAGCGCCGTGTTTTGACCTCGACGAAGGTCAAAGATCCGTCGGGGCTCTCGGTGACGATATCGGCCTCTCCCCTCCTGCAGCGCCAGTTGCGCTCGAGGACCTCGTAGCCTTGGTCGACAAGGAACCTTACGGCGAAGTCCTCGCCAAGGGTCCCGATCTCGCGATTGGTAAGCTCGCTCACCGGACGAGGAGATGCGTACGTCTCCTTCGGCAAGAGAAAAAACGACCTTGAGACCCCGAGGCCCTCGATCGGGGTGTCGTAGCTCTCCTCGAACACAACATCCGGCACATACTCCAGCTCGCCACACATAAGCTCTCCTTCCGCCAACGAAACGTGGAGGAGAGGATTGCAAACACGACTTACCGCAGACTCACCGCTACCTTACGGCAAACTCGCGGAATTCTTTCCGCGTTCGCGCCGTTCGGAATTTACTTTTCAACAACGGGCAGTTGGAATGAGCACCGCATCTGAAAACAAGTGGGCCTGTTCAAAAACGCGCAGATTAAAAGAGCGCGGGCGTCTCCAAGAAATTCCCACAGAACGAGAACCTGTGGATAGGCGTGAGACCGTGGGCCTTGATCGCGGCGATGTGATCGGCCGATGCATACCCTTTGCACTCCGCGAGGTGATACTCGGGGTATTCCTCGTCGTAAGCGATCATGATATGGTCCCTCGTCACCTTTGCCACGATGGACGCGGCTGCGATCGCGGCGATCCTCGCATCGCCCTTTACCAGCGTCTTCTCCTTGGGATGCAGATGCATGGGGTTGCCGTCGATGAGAACGCAGTCGGGCTCCAAGCCGGCATCTTTGATGGCCCCGCTCATGGCCAGGCGCAGCGCCTGGGCCATTCCGACAGCGTCGATGGAGGCGGGCTCGATGTGACAGGTACCGATCGCGAGCGCCACGTCGGCGATCTGCGCCGCAAGCACCTCACGCCGGGCGGGAGTGAGCTGCTTCGAATCGTTGATCCCAAGAATAACCGGGTCGTACGGGAGAGCAACGGCGCAAACGGTGAGGGGGCCGGCGATGGACCCTCTCCCCACCTCGTCGACGCCCAGGACGATGCCGTCGCCGCCCATCTCGCGCTGGAGGTCGTACATCCCCTGGACGCGCGCACGCTCGGCCTGCGCCTTCTCGAGTCGCTTTTCCGCAGAGGCGACGGCCTTCTGGACCTGCTTGCGCGGGTCGTCGGCATAGCGCCGGATCATCTCGCGCGCCTCGTCCTCCGGCGCGTCGGAAAGAAGGGCCGCGATCTCCTTTGCCGAAGACAGCCCGATACGTGCAGATGCCATGGTCTCTCCCTACATAAAAAGGGCCGCCCAAACGGACGGCCCCAAACGAGCGAATAAATGCTCTTAGCGCTTCTCGGGGATACGAGCAGCCTTGCCCACGCGATCGCGGAGGTAATAGAGCTTGGCGCGACGGACCTTACCGTGACGCACGACCTCGAGCTTAGCGATCTTCGGGCTGTGAAGCGGGAAGGTACGCTCAACGCCGCAGCCGAAGGAAACCTTGCGGACGGTGAAGGTCTCACGGGCGCCGGAACCGCTCATGCGGATGACGTCACCCTGGAAAACCTGCTCGCGGCGACGCTCTCCCTCGATGATCTTGTAGTAGACCTTGACGTTGTCGCCAACCTTGACCGTGGGGATGTCCTCACGGATCTGCTGACGCTCGATGGCGCGAATGTAATCCATTGTCTTTCCTTGTCTCTAGAGGTGCCGACGCATCTTCGAACGGCACATAGGCTTACACACAAGGAGAAACTATAAACGAGCCCGGCCCCGGCATCAAGAAAATTCACAACTAAAGGCAAAAACCGGCCAAAATCTTGTTCCTCTGCGTCGCGAGCGCAACCGTGGAGGGATAACCGGAGGCCATGACCTGGTAAAACTGCCCGTCATCGGTGCCCGAGATGCTGAGAGGGTAAGCGCTCCTCAGCCAGAAGTTCGACGACAGGCTGCCGAGGACGGTCGAGACGGCCGCGTATTCGGAGCGGTCGGCAACGCCGTTCTGAGCAAAATAGAGGTATTGCGAACCCTCGGAGTTGATCATCTGCTTGTACGGTGCGAAGTCGGTGTAGTCGGTGTTGTAGATAACGCCGCTGCCGTACTCCTGTTCATACCACGAGATGCTCCCGTAGATCTCGGAGGCGCTGAAGAGCCAAAGCGAGTCCGAGGTGGAGGTGACCGACGCGGGATCGCTGGTGATGCCGACGTTGTTGGACAATTTGGAGACGACCCTGACGCCCGCCCGCAGGTCCTCGGGAAGAAGGGACAGCCCCTCGGAGTTGAGCCAACCTCGGAGCTCGGAGCCCTCCCAGCCCCCGTCGCAGGTCGCGGTAGGATTCATTTCTGAAGAGCCAAGGCCGCTCATGATAAAAGTGAGCCCCGCTTTGCCGGAACCGTCGGCCAGGTCGTCCGCAAGAACCCCCACGACGCGGCAAAGGCCCGCGCTGCCGTCGCTCAGGACAACCTGCCGCTCACAGTCGTTGAGCGTTCCGTCGGAAGCCAGGATCCCGTACTTCCGGGCAACTGCGAGACCCGTCTCTTCCGAGCCCGAGTTTTCAATGAGAGAGGCAATCTGCCGAAGCTCTTCCCAGGTATAAGAAGCAAAATCCTTCGGCTCGAGCTCCTTGCCGTCGCCCGCAGCGGCATCCTGCGCCGACGCCGCGGACCGCCGCTCGCCGAAAAAGCTCGAAAGCCTGCCCGTGGCCACGAGGAAAAACACCCCGCCGCACGCGAGGACGAAGACGAGCGAGAAAGCGACGAGGCATCCCCCGCCGCCGGAGCCGCGACGCGACATAGACCACCCTCCGGAGCGAATACGTTACCGAGTCTTAGTCTCCCACAATGCAAAAGGAGAGGGACCCGAAGGTCCCTCTCCCCTACACAAACGCTATGCGCAGATCAAGAAACTAAGCGAGCTTCTGGGCGCCGCCGTTGGACTTGATCTTGGCCTGAGCAGCCGCGAGGCGGGCGATAGGCACGCGGTACGGCGAGCAGGACACGTAGTCGAGGCCGAGGTCGTAGTACATCTGGATGGAGTCCGGATCGCCGCCGGTCTCGCCGCAGACGCCGCAGACGATCTTCTCGTTGGCCTTGTGGCCACCCTCGACGCCCATCTTGACCAGCTTGGCGACGCCGGTGTCGAGCGTCTCGAACGGGTTGGTCTTCAGGATCTTCTTGGCGAGGTACTGCGGGATGAAGGTGCTCTCGACGTCGTCGCGGGAGAAGCCGAAGCCCATCTGGGTGAGGTCGTTGGTGCCGAAGGAGAAGAAGTCGGCGTACTCACCGATCTCGTCGGCGGTCACGGCAGCGCGCGGGATCTCGATCATGCAGCCGACGGGGATGTTG
>CAVDQW010000192.1:0-38724 GCA_963610995.1 bacterium
TCATTCGTCGCCACGGCAAGGTTTACGTCATTTGCGAGAACCCGCGCCACAAGCAGCGTCAGGGCTAAGAGAGGAGCACCAAGTTGGCCCGTATTAACGGCGTCGACCTCCCGCGCGAGAAGCGCGTCGAGATCGGACTTACCTACATCTACGGCATCGGTCGCACCCGTGCCACCAAGATTTGCGCCGAGACCGGCGTTAACCCCGATACCCGCGTCAAGGATCTGACCGAGGATGAGGTCACCAAGATCCGCGACTTCATCGATGGTAACTACACGACCGAGGGCGACCTCCGTCGTGAGACCCGCCAGAACATCGCCCGCCTGATGGAGATCGGCTGCTACCGCGGCCTCCGTCACCGCAAGGGCCTCCCCGTCCGCGGTCAGCGCACCAAGACCAACGCTCGTACCCGCAAGGGCAAGAAGCGTCAGGTCGGCGGCAAGAAGAAGAAGTAGGGGATAGAACATGGCGCAGAAGAAGAACGCTCGCAACACGCGCGTCCGCCGTTCCGAGCGTAAGAACATCGCTGTGGGCCAGGCCCACATCAAGAGCACGTTCAACAACACGATCGTCTCCATCACCGACCCCCAGGGCAACGTCATCTCCTGGCAGTCCGGTGGCACCGTCGGCTTCAAGGGCTCCCGTAAGTCCACGCCGTTCGCCGCTCAGCTGGCCGCTGAGGCCGCTGCTAAGGCAGCCATGGAGCACGGCCTGCACAAGGTCGCCGTCTTCGTGAAGGGCCCCGGCTCCGGCCGCGAGACCGCCATCCGTTCCCTCCAGGCCGCCGGCCTCGAGGTTTCGGGCATCCAGGACAAGACCCCCATCGCGCACAACGGTTGCCGTCTGAGCAAGCGTCGTCGCGTGTAGCTCTAGGAGGATTTAATAATGGCTGTTGATAGGACTCCCGTCCTTAAGAGGTGCCGCCAGCTCGGCATCGACCCCGTTGTGATGGGGATTAACAAGACCTCTCACCGCGAGCCCAAGCGTCGTCGCAAGGAGAGCGAGTACGGCGTTCAGCTTCGCGAGAAGCAGAAGGCTAAGTTCATCTACGGCGTTCTCGAGAAGCAGTTCCACCGCTACTACGAGTTCGCTCTTAAGCGTGAGGGCGTTACCGGCGACAACCTGATGAGCATCCTCGAGTGCCGTCTCGACAACGTCGTTTTCCGTCTTGGTTTCGCCCGCACCCGCAAGGAGGCCCGTCAGACCGTCCGTCACGGTCACATCACCGTGAACGGCCACCGCTGCGACATCCCCTCCGCGCAGGTTAAGGCCGGCGACGTCATCGCCGTCGCCCCCAAGTACAAGGACCTTCTCCCCATCAAGGAGGCCCTGATTTCCTCCGAGCACATGGCCGTCCCCGCTTGGCTTGAGGTCGACATCGAGAAGCTGAAGGGCACCGTTCTTCAGGTCCCCACCCGCGACCAGATCGATCTCGATCTCGACGCGCAGCTCATCGTCGAGCTTTACTCCAAGTAAGCCCGACCCTGTTTGGAGGTATCAATGTCCGAATTCATCCGACCGCAGGTGTCGGTAGAGGAGATCAGCGACAGGCTCGCCCGCATCTCCGTCGCCCCGCTCGAGCGTGGCTACGGCGATACCCTGGGCAACTCCCTGCGCCGCGTGCTTCTCTCGTCGCTGGAGGGCGCTGCCGTTGAGGCCATCGCCATCGACGGTGTGCAGCACGAGTTCACGACTGTCGACGGCGTCTATGAGGACGTCACCGACATCGTTCTCAACGTCAAGGGCCTCGTGTTCCGCTCCATGGGCACCGGCACCGAGGCGGAGGCCTCCATCTCGGTCGACGGCCCCATGACCGTTACGGCTGGCGACTTCGACATCCCCGCGGAGTTCGAGATTGTGAACCCCGAGCACGTCATCTGCACCCTCTCCGAGGGCGCCCACCTCACCATGAGGATGCGCATCGGCATGGGCCGCGGCTACGTGTCCAACGAGGATAACGAGCGCGAGAGCGATCCGATCGGCGTTATTCACGTCGACTCCCTTTACTCTCCCGTCCGTCGTTGCGCCAAGGTCGTCGAGAACTACCGCGTCGGCCGTCGTACCGACTACGACTGCCTGGTGCTCGAGGTCGAGACCAACGGCTCCATCACGCCGCGCGACGCCGTCGTCGAGGCTTCCAACATCATCAACCAGCACATGACCGCGTTCATGAACCTGGCCGATGAGGACGAGCCCGTCGAGGACGCTTCGATCTTCACCACCAGCACCGTCGAGGACAACGTCGAGCTCGACAAGCAGATCGAGGACCTGGACCTTTCCGTCCGTTCCTACAACTGCCTCAAGCGCGCCGGCATCCACTCCGTGCGTCAGCTCGTGGAGTTCTCCGAGAACGACCTTCTCAACATCAGAAACTTTGGCGTTAAGTCCATCGAGGAAGTCAAGGACAAGCTCGAGACCATGGGCCTCTCGCTCAAGGCTTAACGCGCGCCCGAACGCTTAGGAGAAGCAGAAAATGCGTCACAACAAGAAGAAGGGCATGAAGCTCGGCACCGACGCTGCGCACACTAAGGCTATGAAGCGCAGCCTCGTTCGTGCCCTGTTCATGAACGACCGTATCAAGACGATCGACGTCCGTGCCAAGGCCATCCGCGGCGACGTTGACAAGATCATCACCTGGGCCAAGAAGGGCGACATCCATTCCCGTCGTCTGGCCATCGCCTACCTCAACGACAAAGAGGTCGTCCGCGAGGTCTTCGAGAAGGCCGCTCAGGGCATGTGGGCCGACCGCAACGGCGGCTACACCCGCATCATGAAGCTCGGCCCCCGCAAGGGCGACGCTGCCGAGATGGTGCTCATGGAGCTCGTCACCGAGCCCTGCACCCCCAAGGTCAAGGCTGCCAAGACCACCGTTTCCAAGGTTGTCGAGGCTCCCAAGGCCGAGGCCGCTGAGGCTGAGGCTCCCGTCGAGGAGGCCGCTGCCGAGGAGACTGCCGAGTAAGTGGTTTCTCTTTGCAAAAAGAGCTCAAGGGCCCTGGCATTTGCCGGGGCCCTTTTTTGATGATTTCGGAGGATGTGTTCATGAGTTCGTACGTGCGCGAACCCATTGCGCGAGAGACCCCTCTGGTGGGGGAGGTGCCCGCAGCGGGCACCCTGGTCATCAAGCTGGGTTACCGCGGGGCCGATTTTGCCGGCTTTGCCGAGCAGCCCGCCCAGCGTACCGTTGCCGGCGAGCTGCGCCGGGCGCTCGAGACGACGCTGCGCCGTCCCGTCGAGCTTACGTGCGCGGGGCGTACCGACGCGGGCGTCCACGCCATCGCGCAGTACGTCAGCGTGCCTGTGAGCGCGGGCGAGCTCGTGCTTGCCGGCAACCGCATGCGCCGCAGCCTCGTGGCGCTGACTCCCGACGACCTCTCGATCATCGGCCTGTACCGCGGCGGTGCCGACTTCTCCGCTCGTTTCGACGCCGAGGCGCGCCGTTACCGCTACCGCATCGCGGCGGGCGACGCCCGCCCGGTGATGGCGTGGGACCACGCTTGGTGGTACAAGGGCTCGCTCGATGCAGGGGCGATGGACGCCGCCGCGCAGTGCCTTGTTGGCGAACATGACTTCAAGAGCTTCTGTAAGGCAACCTCCGCGGTCGATAAGCCCACGCACCGATATGTGGCCAGCCTGCGCGTTACGGAGGCTGAGGAGGCCGGAGAGCGCCTCGTGTGCATCGACATCGAGGGCAATGCGTTTCTCCACAACATGGTCCGCACCATCGCGGGCACGCTCGTGGAGGTCGGGCGCGGGCACCGCGGCGCGGCGTGGGTGGCCGACGCCCTCGCTGCGTGCGACCGTTCCGCGGCCGGCCCCTGTGCCCCCGCCTGCGGCCTCACGTTCGTCGGCGTCGACTACCCGACCGGCTCCCTCACCGACTGGCAATAAGACAGGGGGACAGTCCCTTCGTCATATTTTGAGCGCCTGCATTGGGGCCAGCCCCTTTGCGGGTGCGGCCAACAAAAGGGGCTGTCCCCAATGCAGGCACCTCCCGTTTGATTGATAGAAAGGCTTTGACCTGTGGATTTGTTTATCGATGTGCTTCAGGATTCGGTCCTCGACACGCTGAAGCTCATCCCGTTCCTTCTCGTCACGTACCTGGCGATGGAGGCCCTCGAGCACGCCGCCGGCGCCAAGGTGCGCGCCATCGTGGAGCGCGCGGACCATTCCGGGCCGGTTGTCGGCTCTGTTCTGGGCGCGCTGCCGCAGTGCGGCTTCTCCGCCATGGCCGCCACGCTCTTTGCGGGTCGCGTCGTTACCGCGGGCACCCTCGTCGCGGTGATTCTCTCCACTTCCGATGAGATGATCCCGGTGTTCGTGGCGCACCGGGCCGAGCCGAGCCGCATGGGGGCGATCATCCTGGTCAAGGTGGTTCTGGGCATCGTCTGCGGCCTCGGGCTCGACTTCGTCCTGCGCGAATCCCACCACAACGGCGACGGCCACGTCCACATTCACGAGCTCTGCGAGAGGGAGCACTGCCACTGCGACGAGGAATGCGATGACGAGGAGATGCGCGAGGGGGAGTGCTGCGGTCACTGCTGTCACGACCAGGGCCAGGCTGCCGATGAACTTGGGCGCTGCGACGGCCATGCGCACGAGGAGACCGCAGCCGGCGCATCTTGCTGCGGTGGCCACGGCCACGCCGACCACGCCGACCACGACCACGCCGACCACGACCACGCCGACCACACCGATCACGACCACGCGGTCGATGCCCACTCCCACGGCGCCCACCATCACCACGGGCACGGCATCTGGGGCATCGTGCGCTGCGCGCTTGTGCACACGGTGCAGGTCACGGCCTTCATCTTCCTCATCACCTTCGCATTCGGCCTGATCATCGAGGGCGTGGGCCAGGACGCCATCGCCGGCCTGCTCGCCGACCATCCCGTGCGCGCAACGTTCCTATCGGCTCTTATCGGCCTCATCCCCAACTGCGGCGCGAGCGTGGCCATTTCCGAGCTCTTCATCGACGGAGTGCTGGGTACCGGACCCATGCTCGCCGGCCTGCTCTCTTCGGGCGGCGTCGGCCTGCTCGTGCTGTGGCGCACGAACGACAATCCGCGCCAGAACCTGCTCATCACCGGGTTGGTTTACGTTGCCTCGGTTGTCGCGGGTCTTGTTGCCGTCGCGTTCGGTATCCTGTTGTAAAGAGAAATCGTGCGCGCGTCGGCGCGTGGGAAGGCGGTATTCATGCTCTTTAGGAAGCGCGAGCGTTTTGAGCGCACCGACGTGTCCACCCCCGGGCCGTACACGAACATCATCGGCGGCGTCGTGATCGCCGTCGTGGCGGTGGCGCTGTTCTTCATCGTCTCGAATGTGGCCGACCGCGTGAGCAAGGAAGTCCGCCTCGACGACTCGACCCTCGGCAAGCAGATCTCCGCGCAGTCGTCCATGAGCGTGACCGACGACAGCTATTCAATCTCGAAGGACACCTTCACCAAGATCTTGCTGCTCACCGTTGCCAATAACGACGACGTCAAGAAGGGCACGCAGCTTACCTCTGCGCAGATGCTCGTTATCCGCGAGCACGCCGCCGGCGAGGACGACCCTGACGACGCCTCGAGCGTTACCGGGGACCTGGTCACTATCCCGGCGTCGGTCAAGGTGTCGTCCACCGGCTCGGCCGCGTCTCTTGCCGAGCTGTGCGCGGCGTCCGGCCCGTCGGCGTGCGTGGCTCCGCTCAACACCGCGACGAACGTCAAGTTCTCGCACGTTATCGTCTCGACGGCCGACGTGACGTCGAGGGTCGCGGCGCTGGCCGGGACCGACTCGAGCAAGCTCCTCGATGATTCGCTCGACCTGGTCCTGCAGATCCGCACCGACATGACGGCGGCGGAGTTGGTCTCGCTCGCGAACAAGATCTCGCAGGCGGGCGGCGTGCAGAGCTTCGACGTTTACGAGTCGCCTACCGTCGCGGACACCGCGCAGGCCGACGACGGCTCCACCTACGAGACGGGCTACCAGGCCATCGACAAGACGGGCCTTTGCGCCGACCTCGGCACGCTCGTCAGCAACGAGTAACTGCGCAACCCGTATGACAGAGGGACAGTCCCCTCGTCTTATCGCCGAAGCGGAATAAGACGAGGGGACTGTCCCTTTGTCTTATCAAGGGTGCTGAAGAATATCTGGTGATTTCGGGTGCATGACGGGGGAACACAGGGAGTGCATAACTCGGCTTGATAATGGCCTAGAAAAGGTGACCGCGCCCAACCAAGGGCAGCTAGCACGAGGTATTCATTGACGCACTTCTCCCCGACATCGCCCACCGTCTCGGTGCTCATGTGCACTCGCAACGCCGAGAAAACGCTGCGCCGCGCCATGGACAGTATCCAGAACCAGACGCTGCGCAATGCCGAGGTGGTCGTGGTCGACGCCGGCTCCATCGATGGGACCGCGCGGCTGCTGGACGTTGCCTCCGAGCGCGACATCCGCGTTCGTGTGTCACATGTTCCCGAGTGCCCGCGCGAGGAGGCGCTGAACCTCGCGCTCGACGACGCGCGCGGCGAGTTTCTCTTTGTGATGGACGCCGATGCTTGGATCGAGCCCGTTTACCTTCAAAAACTCGTCGATGCTGCAGAGAAGTACCACGCCGACCTCGTCGTCGGTGGCGTGTCGGCGGAGCTCGACTGCGGCAACCGCAGCCTCGAGATGGACTGCGACGACGAAGAGACCCAGTACCTGACCCAGCACGATTTTCGCGCCGATGCCTGGCGTCACTTTGCCGCTGGCCGCCTTATGCCCGCGACCGGCAAGCTGTTCGTGCGCGACCGCGTCGTCTCCGAGCACTGCCGCTTTGACGCCGAGACGGGCAACGACCATTCTTTTACGGCCGATTACCTGCGGCGCATTGAGCGCGTGGCGTTTGTCGGCGACGGATACAGGGTTTGCCGCGAGCTGCCTCGCATGAGCGGCACGGATGCGGCGCGCGATCTGTTCGCGCGTATTGAGGCGGGCTACGGCGACGTCCACGGCCTGCTGAGCGATTGGGGCCTTCTGGGCGACCCGGCGAGCATGGCGATGCTCAACGGCCGTTACCTCGAGATGCTCTCGCTGTGTGTGGAGGCCGCCTGCTCGGCCGGCACCGGCGAGGGCTCGGAGAAGCCGGAGGCCGTGCGCCAGACGGTTGGCGCGCTCATCTCCGGCGAGCGCGCGAGGCTCGCGGCAAACGTGGCCGAGCCTCACGACGGCGCCGCAAAAGCGCTGGTAGGTCCCATTAAGTCGCAGAACGTGCGCCTGGCGATTATCCAGACGCGCCTGCTCGGCGCGCTGCGCCGCGGGGCACCGGCGACGCTGACGCCGGACGCGTTCCTGTAGAGGTGGTTCCTGCAGAGGCAGGTCTGGCCTGCGTCTGAGCTCGGCGCGCGAATTGGGCTGAGCGGCATATTTTGCCGAGACGCCTTAACGCGTCGGCGCATCATCGGCGCGTCGCTTGGTTGTCAAAAGCTAGATAGACCCCGGAGGCCAGAGCACTCGCTGGTCGCCGGGGTTCTACTTGTGAGTAGGGCCCGTCGTCGCCTCCACCAGTCCGCCCCTGGAAGCGCCTCGGTGCGCGGCGATGCGGGCCTTCGGCGACGCCTCGTCATGCGGGAACCCGCTGCCCGTGCCGCTGAATCCGCAAATAAGTCGCTGGTCGCGGCCTTGCGGCGCTACAGACGATTCAGTCGTTTCTTGACGTTTTGCACGACGAACCCGAGGCCGTTCGTGCGGACGCGATAAGCGGCCTCGCGGGCGAGGTACCCGTAGCGCGAAGCCTTGTTTTCCTTCGGGACCTCAATGCCTCTTACCTGCGCAAACATCGCTTTGGCGCCACTCGAGAGCGCCGGCAGCGCAAAGACGCGCGCGGGCTCCAGCCGAGCCATCGAACGTTCCACGAGCTCGCGCACGTCGGGGTCGTCCATGCCGGCCGCGCTCACCGTGATGGTTGCGTAGTTGACGCCGCGCAGGGCGAGCGCGTCGAGCACGCGGACGTCGTCGACGCCCAGGCCCTCGGCGGCGTCCATCATCTCGTTCCAGCGGGTCAGCGGCGTGGCGGGGCTCTTCTTGGCGAGCGCCTCGGCGTCGTTGAAATCGTGCTCGCGGTAGAAGTAGAGGGCCTCGTCAACGTAGGCGATGCCCTCGCCGGCTCCGCAGAGGGTCTGCACGAGGAACGGGTTGTCGGTCCATCCCGCCCCCGGGACCTCCTTGAAGCGAATGTCGCGCTGCTCAAGGAACTCGCGGCGATACATGCCCGCCCAAATGGCTGGGTGGTGGAGCAGCAGCTCGACGCCGTCGCCCACGGAGAACGGCTGCGACGCAGGCTTCACGCGGTGGATGTAGGGGCACGCCGCGCGGGTCTCGCCGCCCTTTGCGTCCTCAAAGACGCGCCAGTACGCGCAGCGCACGACGTCGACGCCCTTGCCGCTCGCCGCTGTCACGCCGTCGGCGCAGGCCACGAGCTTCTCGAACGCCGTCGGGTCCAGGTAATCGTCGGGCTCCACGATGGCGACCCACTTTCCGCTCGCCGCTGCGATGCCTCGGTTCATGGTGGCGCCGTAGCCCTCGTTGGCCTTGTCGACCACCACGATGCGGCCGTCGCGGGCCGCGTGGGCGCGCGCAATGGCGGCGGAGTCGTCGGTCGAGCCGTCGTTCATGCAAATAACCTGCAGGTCAGTGAAGGTCTGCTTCTCGATGGTCTCGAGGCACTGGTCGAGCGTGGACGCCACGTTGTACATCGGGATGACGACCGAGACGGTCGGCGCGTTGCTGCTCATGGATACTCCTTCAGTGGACGTGCGTTGGCGGCGAGAGAGCCTGTGTTGCGGCTGCGGGCGGTGGAGGCGCCTTGGGTGACGCGCGGATTCCTCAAGCGTTGAGCCCACCGGTCCTGCGCCCTCTCGTTGCCAACCGATCAGCGCCCGCGGGTCTCGGCGGGCCGATGGGCCTCGGCAAGGGCGCGCCTGCAGCCGTAACCTATAATAAGGCAGTTACCGCCGTGGGCAGTTGCCCCCGAACCCGATTGGACCCGTCTTCCCCATGAAGCGCCCCGCCATCGTCATCGTCACGTTCAAGCGTCAAGAGCTGCTCGCCCAACTGTTCGAATCCATCTGCGCATCGAGCGTCCCGCTGTGGCGCGTCGTGGTGGTGGACAACGAGAATTCCGAGCTCACGGGCCGCATGGTGGGGGAGTTCGGGCAGAAGCTCGACGAGCTCTGGGGCGCCACGACCGACGACCCGGACGCCGAGGGCGGCACTTCTCGCGTGGTCTACGTGCCCATGAAGGAGAACACGGGCGGCGCCGGTGGCTTCTCGGCGGGCGTCAAGCGGGCCTTCGACCTGGGTGCCGAGTGGTTCTGGGTCATGGACGACGACGTTGCCATCGAGCCCGACGGCCTCGAGAAGCTCGCGCGCTGGTCGGAGGAATCCGACGCCATCATGGGCCTGCGCCGCGACTTCGACAATGGCCACTTCTTCTGGCAGCACCGCTTCTGGCCCGGCCTCGCCATCTACAACCCCTTCTCGCGCGATAGTTGGCGCGAGGGCGAGCGATATAAACTCTGCAACGTCCTGTGCTTCGAGGGCAGTTTCTTCTCTCGCCGCGTGGTGCAGAAGGCCGGCCTGCCCGACCCGCGCTTCTTCATCTACCTTGACGACGCCTGCTTCGGCTACGTGGCCAGCAAGGTGACCGACGTGTACTACGTGCCCGACTACGTGCTGAGCCGCCGTCGCGAGGTGGCCAACAAAGAGATCGGCAACGTGCGCCAGCTCAACTCCACGTCCGACATGACGCGCTACTACATCACGCGCAACCGCGGCTACCTGGCCCGTTACTTCAAGATCTACGGAGAGTACAACCCGGTGCTGTACGCGGTGGGCACCATCGCGAACTTTGCCAAGGAGCTGCTGCGCATCCTCATCGTGGATCGCAGCCACCTCAAGAGCGGCTGGGCGCGCCTCTGGGCCGGCTACAAGGACTCCAAGAAGATCCTCCACGACCCCGACTGGCAGCCGATGCCCCCGTACAACGGCTAGCCGCCTGTCACGGGTGACAGTCATTGGTGGCAGGCAATCGCCTGCTGCCGGGACCTTCCACGGGTGACAGTCATTGGCGGCAGGCGCGCGTCCTATCGCCGGCGGCCGTCGACCGCGGCGGGGGAGAGCGGCGCCACCTGCCACCAATGACTGTCACCCGTGGCAGGGCGAGCGTTCGTCCTATTGCCTGCTGCCGGCTGCTGCCCGTGATGGAGAGGGCGCTGCCGGGCCTGCCACCAATGACTGTCACATGTGGCAGGGTCGCAACAAGAAAAGGGCCTCGGAGCTGTTCGGCTCCGGGGCCCTCGCTGCTAGCGTTCGGCTATTGCCGACTTGCGGCTACTCCGCGTCGCCCACCAGGGACTTGGTGATGCTCGCGGCGGCCTTCTTGCCGGCGCCCATGGCCAGGATGACCGTGGCGGCGCCGGTAACGATGTCGCCACCAGCCCAGATGCGCGGGTCAGTGGTCTGGCCGGTCTCCTCGTCAGCCACGATGTAGCCCCACTTGTTGAGCTCCATCTCGCCGCCGATCTTGGCCGCAAACGGGTTGGCGTTGGTGCCGATGGCGGAGATGGCCACGTCGCAGGGAATCTCCTCGATGGCGCCCTCGATGGGCACCGGGCGACGGCGGCCAGAGGCGTCGGGCTCGCCGAGCTCCATCTTCTGGACGCGAACGGCGCACACGGTGCCGTCCTCGCCGGCGACGAACTCCAGCGGGGCCACCAGCGGCATGACCTCGACGCCCTCAGCCTTTGCGTGGTGCAGCTCGGCGCGACGGGCGGGCATCTCGTCCTCGGTGCGGCGATAGGCGATGATGGCGTGCTCAGCACCCAGGCGCTTGGCGGTACGCACGGCGTCCATGGCCACGTTGCCGCCACCAAAGACCACGACGTTCTTGCCGTGCTTGGTGGGGGTGTCGTACTCGGGGAAGTTGTTGGCCTTCATCAGGTTCACGCGCGTGAGGTACTCGTTGGCAAAGAACACGTTGGGGAGGTTCTCGCCGGGCACGTTGAGGAACTTGGGCAGGCCGGCGCCGGTGGCGACGTAGATGGCGTCGAAGCCCTCCTCGAAGAGCTCCTCGGCGTTGGTGATGTTGCCCACGACGGAGTTGTACTCGAACTTGACGCCCATGGCCTCGAGGCCGTCGATCTCGCGCTTGACGACCGCCTTGGGCAGACGGAACTCGGGGATGCCGTAGACCAGCACGCCGCCGCCGGTGAAGAAGGCCTCGAAGACGGTGACCTCAAAGCCGTTGCGGGCGAGCTCGCCGGCGCAGGTGATGCCGGAGGGGCCGGAGCCCACGACGGCGACCTTCTTGCCGTTCTTCGGCTTCATGACGGGAGCGGAGGCAAGCTCGGGCTGGTCGCCGACGAAGCGCTCCAGCTGGCCGATGGCCACCGGCTCGCCCTTCTTGCCGCGGACGCACTTGCCCTCGCACTGGTTCTCCTGCGGGCAGACGCGGCCGCAGATGGCGGGCAGCATGGACTCCTCGCGGATGATGTCCAGGGCGCCGCCGTAGTTCTTGGCGCGAATCTGCTCGATGAACTTGGGGATGTTGATGTTGACGGGGCAGCCCTCGACGCAGAACGGGCGCTTGCAGTCCATGCAGCGCTCGGCCTCGGCCAGAGCCATCTCCTCGGTGAAGCCCTTGTCGACGGGACGGAAGTCGCAGGCGCGCTCGGCGGCCGGCTCCTCGTTATCGGGGGTACGCGGGGACTTCATGTCCGGGACAAAACGACCATTTACCTGTGGCATGCGCAGTTCGCCTCCTCATAGGCCTTGAGGGACTGGCCCTCCTCGGTACGGTATGCAGCCTGACGCGCGCGAAGGTCGTTCCAGTCGACCTTGGTGGCGTCGAAGTCGGGGCCGTCGACGCAGGCGAACTTGGTCTGCCCGTCGACCTCGACGCGGCAGCAGCCGCACATGCCCGTGCCGTCAACCATGATGGGGTTGAGGGAGGCGGTGATCGGGGTGCCGTACTTCTCGGCGGTCATGGCCGAGAACTTCATCATCGGCACGGGGCCGACGCAGAAGACCTGGCTGACGGCCTTGGACTCCAGCAGGCGCTCGAGCGGGGCGGTAACAACGCCCTTCTCGCCGTAGGAACCGTCGTCGGTGGTGATGTGGATGTGCTCGTCGTCGAGCAGCTCGCGGAACTGGTCCTCAAGGAGGAGCAGTTCCTTGGTGCGCGCGCCCATGATGGCGTGGACCTCGTGGCCGGTCTCGACCAGGTGCTTGGCGACCGGGAATGCGATGGCCAGGCCGACGCCGCCGCCGATGACGGCAACGGAGCCCTCGCCCATCTCGGTCGGGACGCCCAGCGGTCCGGTGACGTCCTTGATGGAATCGCCGGCCTCGTAGGTCGACAGCATCTCGGTGGTCTTGCCGATCACCATGAAGATGAACTCGACCCAGCCCTCCTCGGCGTTCCAGCCCGCGAGGGTGAACGGCACGCGCTCGCCCGTCTCGTTGGCGCGCACCATGAGGAACTGGCCAGCGTGAGCGTGCTTGGCCATCTTCGGCGCGTCGATGCGGAACTTGAACACCTTCTCCGAGAACTGCGTCTTGTCGAGGATCTTGTACATTAACGAACTCCTCTCCTGCGTTTCTCTTGCCATGCAGGCATCGGGCCGAGTCCCCCACGAAATCGGACGATGCCTCCAAACTGTGCAATTGTACCGCGACGGACCCCGGCTGGCCTAACGGAGCCGCCGTTCGCCGCCCCAATCGCGCCGTTGGGGGTTTCTAACACAAGCCGTTGTCCGAAAAACGAACTTGACGGTCGTTTTAGAACGATTCCCAAAGTATTGTTTCCACTCACACTCGAATTACCAGCGGTTTTATGACGGTGATTTTGGTCGCTACTTTGAGATTCATCGAAATTTGACCGTCAAGTTCAATTCTTGGACAGTGGCTTTCTGCCAATCGTTGGTCGTTGCGGATTGGAGGGAACATGGCCCTGCACCTCAGCCATTATTCGGCTGTTCGTTACTGGCTTACGAAGTCGGGGGACGAGTGCGTTCCCGATATTGAATCGGTGAGCACGCTTGCTGAGGCGACGGCCAATGCGAGCGACTTGAAAGAGGCGCGTCTTCCCTTTGGGTTTGACGGGCGGAGGCCGCTCCATGTGCTCGTTTCCGATAAGGCAACTAAGCGAAATCGGGAAGACGTTGCTTGTCATGTATGGTCCGGACCTGTCTTGCCGGGTTCATTCTATGGGCTGTACGGAGCGTCGCGCGTAAGCTCTCCTGAATTCACGTTTCTTCAGATGGCGAGCTGTCTGTCGCTTCGAGAGCTGGTGGAACTCGGCGATTATCTGTGCGGCGCGTTCTCCGTGGATGACGAGAAGCAGAGGTTCTCGGGTCTTCGCGAGCCGCTGACGTCCGTTGAACGAATTGAGTCGTTCCTCAACCGGAGCTCGGGCGCGTATGGCGCTTGCAAAGCGAGCCGCGCATTGCGCTATGTCGTGGACGGAGCGGCATCGCCCATGGAGGTCAAGTTGGCAATGATGTTCTCTCTGCCCGCGAAGGAGGGCGGGTGGAACATGCCCGTGCTGCAGCTCAACGAGAAGATTCCGGTCAGCAAGGAATACCGCGCCCTAGCGGGATCGCAGTTCTATTTTGGAGACATCTATTTTCCAACGGTCAACGGTGACATCGAGTACGACAGCTATGAGTTCCACACGGGCAGGCATCGTTTGGACCACACGCAGAAGAGGCGCAACATCCTTGAGGTAATGGGAGTGAAGACCATGTCTGCGACGTGGGACCAAATTGCGACGTTCGAGAGTTTCTCTACGTTTGTGCTGGCGGTAAAGAAACGCTTCGGAATTCGGGTCAAGCCATGTTCGCCGGATGTCGGCCGTGCCAGGGAAGGTCTATACGAGTTTCTGATGCGGCCGAGTCGCCGGATGTTTTGAGATGCGGGGCCCTATTGGTGTGACGGCCTGGGATCGTTTGTCCAAAAATGGAACTTGACGGTCGTTTTAGCGCGATCCGTAAAGTAGCCCTAAATTCGACAACGCATCTATCTGCGGTTTTGTGAATTGACGGGATGCCGATACTTCGGCATCCCGTCAAAAACGACCGTCAAGTTCAATTTTTGGACAACGCGGGGTAATTTGGCTCTTGTGCGCCAAGCCCAATCCGTTCGTATCGCCTATTTGGCGCCTTCGGTGAGGACGCGCTCGGCCTCGTCGGCGGCGTGCTGGGCCGTGTCCTCGAAGTCGGCGAGGAAATTGCCCTTGAGCTCGCGCAGCACATAGTCGGCGACCTGCATTTTTCCGGGCGGGCGGCCGATACCGAACTGCAGGCGGGCGAAGTCGCGCGTGCCCAGCTTGTCGGCGATGGAGCGCAAGCCGTTGTGGGCGTTGAGCCCGCCGCCGATCTTTATCTTGACCTGGCCGGCGGCAAGGTCGACCTCATCGTGGATCACGAGGATCTCGGCCGGCTGCACCTTGTGGGAGCGAGCCAGCTTGGAGAGCGGCCCGCCCGACGTGTTCATATAGCTCATCGGCTTGGCGAGAAGCACCTCGCGCGTCTCGCCGTCGGCGCCGCGCCAGGTGAGGGAGGCCACTTGGGCGCCCGCCTCGCTCTTCCAGTAGCGAACACTGTGGCGCTCGGCGAGCAGGTCGATCGTGGCGAATCCCGCGTTGTGGCGCGTGTGCTCGTACTCGGCATCGGGGTTGCCGAGTCCGCAGACGATCTTTATGGTGGCTGCTTTACCAGCGGTTTTTTGCGGCTTCGGCATGGGCCGGCCACTCCTTTCATAAAAGCGGGGCCGCCTCGGTGGAGGTGGCCCCGCAAATAAGACGAAGGGACTGTCCCCGTGCCTTAGAGGTTGAGGTTGCCGCCGAAGATGTTGGAGACCGCGTTGTTGGTGTAGACGCTGTAGATGGCCTCGGCGAGCTCGTTGGCGATGGAGATCGTCTTGATCTTGGAGCCGGGCTTGTCGGCCACGGCGCACGGGATGACGTCGGTGACGATGCATTCCTCGATGGGAGCCTCCTCAAGGCGCTCGATGGCCGGCGAGGTGAAGATGCCGTGGGTGGCGCACACGTAGATGTCGCCGGCGCCCATCTCCTTGAGCTTCTTGACGGAGCCGCACAGGGTGCCCGCGGTGTCGATCATGTCGTCGTTGACGATGCAGGTCTTCCCCTCGATGTTGCCGATGATGCCCATGACCTCGGCCGCGTTGTGCTTCGGGCGGCTCTTGTGGGCGATGGCGACCTCGCAGCCCAGGTAATCGGAGAGCTTCTTGGCGGCCTTGGCGCGGCCCATGTCCGGAGAGACGACCACGGTGTTGGACCAGTCGAAGTTCTTGTTCTTCTTGAAGTAGTCGCCGAGCAGGTAAAGGCCGGTGAGGTGGGTCACGGGGATGTTGAAGAAGCCCTGGATCTGGCCCTGGTGCAGGTCGACGGTGATGACCTGGTCCACGCCGGCGGCCTCGAGCAGGTTGGCGACGAGGCGCGCGGTGATCGGCTCGCGCGGGGCGGCCTTGCGGTCCTGGCGGGCGTAGCCGTAGTGCGGGATGACGGCGGTGAACTTGCGGCAAGAGGCGCGCTTGGCGGCGTCGGCCACGATCAGCGTCTCCATGATGAGGTCGTTGACGTTGGAGCCGGCCATGGTCTGGATGAAGAACACGTCGTCGCCGCGGACGGACTCGGTGAAGCGGGCGTAGGTCTCGCCGTTGGCGAACTTCTCGGTGGTGAGGCCCTGGAGCTCGAGGTGCAGGATGTCGGCGATCCTCTTGGAGAGCTCGGGGTTGCCGCTACCCGTGTAAAGTTTGATCTCGGTGTTGATCGGGGTAGGGACGGACAGGTTCTCGTACATCTAGGCTTCCTTCCTCAGTCGTTCGAGCCTCTTGCTGGCAAAACCTTCCTTCATGAACTGCTCGCTGCGCTCGACGGCGAGCGCGTCGGCGGGCACGTCCTTGGTGATGCAGGAGCTTGCGCCGGTGATGGCGCCGGCGCCGATGTTCACGGGCGCGACCATCATGGTGTCGGAGCCGATGAAGGCGCCGTCGCCGATGGTGGTGCGGCTCTTGTGGACGCCGTCGTAGTTGCAGGTGATGGAGCCGCCGCCGATGTTGACGCCGGCGCCCATCTCGCAATCGCCGATGTAGCTGAGGTGGGGGACCTTGGAGCCCTTGCCCACCACGGTGTTCTTGAGCTCGACGTGGGTGCCGATGTGGGCGCCCACGCACACGTGCGCGCCGCCGCGCAGATACGCGCGCGGGCCGCAAGTGGCGTCGTCGTCGATGGTCACGTCGACGCCCACGACCTCCTCGAGCAGCACGTTGTTGCCCACGGTCGTGTTGGTGAGGCGGGTGTTGGGGCCCACGGTGCAGCCCTCGCCCACGCTGGTGGCGCCCCAGAGCATGGTCATGGGGAGAAGCTCGGTGTCGCGCCCGACGGTCACGTCGGCGCCGACCCACACGGTCTTGGGGTCGAGCATGGTGACGCCGGAGGCCATGAGGCCCTCGTTGATCTTTACCTGCGCCAGCGCGGTGAGCTCGGCGAGCTGCACGCGGGAGTTGACGCCCAGGCCCTCGACGTAGTCGGGGCAGTGGGTGATGGTCGTGGTGTGGCCGTGGCCGCGCAGGATCTCGATCATGTCGGGCAGGTAGTACTCGTGCTGCGCGTTCTCGCAGCCGATCTCGCCCACGTGGGCGGCAAGAAGCGCGCCGTCGAAGGCGTAGCATCCGGCGTTGCACTCCAGCAGGGACTCGCTCTGCTCGGGCGTGCAGTCCTTCTGCTCGATGATGCGCGCCACGGTGCCATCGGAGGCCAGCTCGATGCGGCCGTAGCCGAATGGGTCGGGCGGCGTCATGGTGAGGATGGCGCAGGCGTGATCGCCGGAGGCCACGGTGTCCGCAAAGGCGCGGATGGTTTCGGATTCGATGAGCGGAAGGTCGCCGTTGAGAATGACGACCGGGCCTTCCGTGACGTGCGCGGCCTCGATGGCGACGCGGGTGGCGTGGCCCGTACCCAGGCGCTCGGTCTGCTCGACGCACTCGACGTCCGTCTCGGACGCGAGGTGCGCGCGGACCTCCTCGGCGCCGTTGCCGACGACCACGATGATGCGGTCGGCCCCGGCGTTGCGCGCGGCGCGCGTAACCCACGAGACCAGCGGGCGATCGAGAAGTTTGTGCATAACCTTGGGGTGACGGGACTTCATGCGCGTTCCCTCGCCGGCGGCGAGGATGATCGCGGTCATGGGCATCGGTTTGCCTCCAATATGCGATACGTTGCGGGTCCCTAAAAATACCGCTCAGAATGATAACTCAGCCGCTCGCCGACGAGGGGCCGCGGCGTCGCTTCGTGTACGGGCTACGTAAAATGCGCAGATGCATAAGACAAGGGGACAGTCCCTTCGTCTTATTCGGCTGGCAATCGCGTGAGACAAAAGGGGCTGTCCCCGCGTCCTACGCGCCCCGCGGGCGGGCGGCGGCGCTTCTTGGTACAATGGCCTGCGCACAGGGGTATCGTCCAATGGTTAGGACAGCGGTTTTTGGTGCCGTCAATGAGGGTTCGAATCCTTCTACCCCTGCCATCTTGGAACGAATCGCCCGACGAGCAGCGTGCTTGCCGGGCGATTTTGCTTGGATCGGGGCCTGCCGACCTGCGCGCGCCCCTCAAAACGGCGGATGTGCGGCGCCCGTCTTCGCCCCATGCCGCACATCTGCCAAAAACAGGCGAATATCCCCTCAAATTGCCAGATGTGCGGCGCGGCATCAAAAACGGCCCCGCACATCTCCCGATTTGAGGGGAGGTTGTGCGGGGCCGGGCGTTTCAAGCGCGAGTTAAGCCGTCTATCGGTGCGTCTTTACAGCTCCAGGCCGTCAAAGGCGGTGCAGATGGCGTCGAGCAGGAGCACGGCGTAGGTCTGCGCGTCGCCCATGGTGAAGCTGCCGCTGGGGTCGGCGCCGACGGGGAGCTCGATGCGGGCGGCGCGGGGCCTCTTGCGAGAGCCCTGCAGCGTGGTGCTCAGGCGCAGCGGCAGTGTGTCCACGTCGTCGAGCGCGATGCTTCCGACCTGCGGCTTGGCGTGCGGATCGTGCGGCGTTGCCGAGAGGGTGATGAACGCGCGGACGTCGTCTCCCGCCTCGCTCGCGTCGGTGATAACCTCGACGCCGCAGCTGTTGCTCGTGGCTTGGGCCAGGTTGAGGACGCGGCCGGCGACGTTTCGGGAGATGGGGTCCTCGGCCATGATGGCCAGGCCGATGCCGTCCAGCACGCTCGCGGCACGCGCGAAGCCCATGGCGCCCGTGGGGTGCGGGCCCGTGGCGGGCTTGCCGTCCCACACGTGCTTGAGACGCTCGATGGCGTCGAAGGTGTCCTGGAAGGCCATGCCGTCGGCCAGCGCGCCGACCGACTCCTGGAACAGCTTGACCGCGGCCTCGGTGTGCACGCCGAAGCGGCCGTCGGGGTCGCCGCACGAGAAGCCCAGGACGTTCAAACGCTCCTGCAGCTGGCGCACGTCGTTGCCATGGAAGTTGGGAAGGCGCAGGTAGAGGGTGCGATCGCCCAGCTGATAGCACTCGTCGACAAGCGCGGACCAGGTCGCGGCGTCCACGACTTCACTGAGGCTCAGCTCGTGGTCGAGGCGGAATCGGGCCACGGCGGTGGCGGTGGTGCGGCCGAATTTCTTGCCGCCGGCCTCGGCCTCGTCGATGCGGTAACCGAGCGACGAAAGGCGCTCCTGGATGTCCTCGACCGCGGCGCCCGTTGCGCCTTCCTGAATGGGTTCCATCAAAATCTCTCCTATAACTGCGTGCGTGCGCGGGCAAGCGGTGGCTAGCCTGCGCGCTCCACGAAGAAGTCTGCCATAGAAACGAGTGTCTCGCGAGCCTGCGGGTCTAGCTCAACGCCGCGTAGATGCTCCTTCGCCTCGGCCACGAGCTCGCGCGCGTAGGCGCGAACGTGCTCGACGGCGCCGGCGGCCTCGATGAGCTCGACGGCGCGCGCGAGGCGCTCGGGGTCGGTCTCGCCCGCCTGCAGGATCTCCACGAGCTCGTCCTTCTCGGCACCTTCGAGGTGCTCGAGAGCCCAGACGACGAGCATCGTGCGCTTGCCCTCGGTGATGTCGCTTCTAAAATCCTTGCCCTGCGCCGCCGCATCGCCGACCAGGTTGAGCAGGTCGTCCTGCAGCTGGAAGGCGAGGCCGGCCGCCATGCCGAAGGCGTCGAGCGCGGCGACCTGCTTCTCGGTGCCGCCGCCCACGATGGCGCCGGCGGCCAAGGGGATGGCCGCCGAGTAGTAGGCCGTCTTGTGGGAGGCCATGTACAGATAGTCGTCGACGCTCACGTCCCAGCGGCCGTCGCGAACCCAGCCCAGGTCAAGGGCCTGGCCCTCGATGGTGCGCTCCTCCATCTGGAAGAGACGCTCCATGACGGCGAGGCGGGTGGCGGCGGGCAGGGCCTCGTCGCGCAGGACGCCGCCGAGCACGACGGAGAGCCCCAGGTCGCCGATGTTGATGGCGACGCCCGCTCCCTCAGTGATGTACGTGCACGGCTCGCCGCGGCGGAGCTCGGACTTGTCGGCGATGTCGTCGTGGATAAGGGCCGCCGACTGGAAGTTCTCGATGGCCGCGGCGGTGCTCAGGGCGAGCGTCGGGTCGCCGCCGACGGCCTCGCAGCCGAGCAGGCACAGGGCCGGCCGGGTGCGCTTGCCGCCGGACGCCGAGAAGCGCGCGAAGGGTGCGTAGAGGTAGCGGTCGAGGTCGGCGCGGGTGGCGTCGGCGGTTCCGGGCTCGCAGGCGGGCGCCGTGCGGGTCAGGTAGTCCTCGATCTGCGGGCGAACGCGGCCCAGGTAGGCGGCGAAGCGCGCGCCGGGCGCGGCCTCGGACGGCGTGCCCGCGGCGACGGCGGCAGCGGCGCCCTCGCGCCCGGCGGCGCCTACGTTCTTCTCTGCGTTATCGGCGGCGGTCATTCTTGCTAACCCCTAGTCCTCGGCGTAGCCGTTGGGGTTGTGGGACTGCCAGTTCCAAGAGTCGCGGCACATGTCGTCGATGTTGAACTTGGCCTCCCAGTCCATCTCGTTCTTGGCCTTGGAGCAGTCGGCGTAGTTGGCGGTCACGTCGCCGGGGCGGCGCGGGTCGATGACGTAGGGGACGTCCTTGCCGCACGCCTTGCCAAAGGCGGTGATGATCTCGAGGACCGAGGTTCCCTTGCCGGTGCCCAGGTTGAAGACCTCGACGCCCTCGCGACCGTTCATCCAAGCGAGAGCAGCGGCGTGGCCGGCGGCCAGGTCGCAGACGTGGATGTAGTCGCGCACGCCGGTGCCGTCGGGGGTGTCGTAGTCGTTGCCGAAGACGTGGACCTCGGAGCGCTTGCCGATGGCGGTCTGCGCGACGTAGGGCAGCAGGTTGTTGGGGATGCCCTTGGGGTCCTCGCCCATGAGGCCCGAGGGGTGGGCGCCGATGGGGTTGAAGTAGCGGAGAAGCACGACGTTCCACTCGGGGTCGGCCACGGTGAGATCGGAGAGGATCTGCTCGATCATCCACTTGGTCCAGCCGTAGGGGTTGGTTGCCGGCTTCTTGGGGCTGGCCTCGGTGAGGGGCAGGGAGTCCGGGTCGCCGTAGACGGTGGCGGAGCTGGAGAAGATGATGGACTTGCAGCCGTGCTCGCGCATGACGTCCACGAGGGTCAGAGTGTTGCCGATGTTGTTGCTGTAGTACTCAACGGGCTTGGACACGGACTCGCCGACGGCCTTGAAGCCGGCGAAGTGGATCACGCGGTCGATCTTGTTCTCGTCGAAGATGCACTCCAGGGCCTCGCGGTCGTTGACGTCGGCGCGATAGAAGGTGAGGCGCTCGGCGGCGTCCCCGCCCACGATGGTGTCGATGCGGTCGAGGACCTTCTCGGAGGCGTTGGAGAGGTCGTCGACGATGACGACCTGGTAGCCGTTCTGGAGCAACTCGACCACGGTGTGGCTGCCGATGAAGCCGGCGCCGCCGGTAACGAGCACGCAGGTGTCTGCGGGTGCGATCTTCTCGCTCATGTGCTGTCCTTTCGGTAGGGTGACGCGCAAATAAGCTAACCATCAGTATACGTCGCGAGCGAGCATGGCGCGCGCAGGGCAGGGGAGCGCGTGTTTTTGCGGCAAAGTCGAGGTTATGCACGATTTAATTCGGACCCAGCGAGTAACCGAGCGCTTGGCCCTTGCGTTTCCGCAGGTAGCTGCGTCACGGGTTTTCGGCCTACTCGGCCCATCTGAATTAAATCGTGCATAACCTCGACGAGCGCGCAGAAATCGCCCAGAGAGCGCTGGCTCGCGGGCTCTCGACGACGTTTCGGGCGTTGCTTCGCCGCGACGCAAGGACGTCGAGGCTTCTTTGAGCTATAAAATCGTCAGCATTGCAACCGGCTGAGGGAGCGCGCATGGACACCAATGAAGATAAGCACGACCTGGGGCATCGACTCGTGGGGTGGACGCGCTATGTGGCCACGGTTCCCGTCATCGGCTTGTTTGTGGCCGCCATCGCCATGGCGGTGACGACGTTTATCCAGACCGTCGAGGTCACCATCGAGGTGGCCGTGGGCTCGATGAAGATGCAGGCGATGCTCGTCGAGTACATCGAGTGCGCCGACTACTTCTTGCTGGCCATCGTGCTGTACATCATGTCCATCGGCTTGTATTCGCTGTTTATCGACAGCAAGATCAAGCTGCCGGCGCCGCTCGCGGTCCATACGCTCGACGAGCTCAAGGAGAAGCTGGTCAGCGTCATCGCCGTGGTCATGGGCGTGTTCTTTCTCGGGCGTCTGCTCAACGGCGCCGACCCGAAGGACCTGCTCTATATGGGTATCGGTATCGGCGCGGTGGTCGTTGCCCTTGCGTACTTCGTGCGCCATGTGATGGCCGCGCACGATTAGGGTGCGCGGGCCGCGGCGGCTGACGGCTTGTGGGGACGCGGTCGCGTCGCTGCCCCGCGACTCCGGGAACTCCTCGGACAGTCGCCGAGCGCACACAACTTGAGGTTATGCACGATTTAATTCGACCTGGCCGAGTAGCCTAAAAATCGGCAAGCTGTTTACCTGCGGAAACGTAAATAGAATGTGCTCGCTTACTCGGCACTTTCGAATTAAATCGTGCATAACCTCACTGACCTAATTGCGGCGGCCTTATCGCTGCAAAAATGGTAACGTCGGTGCATGGAGACTATTGTTTGCGGAGCAACCGCGTATCAATTCTGGCGCACGCCGCCGATCGTGTTGCTTCTGGCCGCTGGGTCGGAGGATCACCCGGCGCTGCGCGAAGCGATCGGGACGGACGAGCTCTTTGCGTTTAGGCAAAGCCTTGCGGAGAGCCTGTCCTTGACTCGTGCGTGCGCCGATGGTCCCGCATGGCGCCATGCGGGCGCTATTCAGCGGGCAATCCGCGAATATCAAATGGTCTTGGCACCGTTTGCCGACCTGCCCGTCGACGTGCTTGTTAATGATGCGAACGATCGCCGCCGCTCCGATTTCGTTAAGTCGACGCTCTGGAGAGGCGCCCTGCCAATGTATGCGGTGCGCCAGGTCGACGAGGACCTTTCGGTGACGAGCCCTGCGTTCACATTGCTGCAGCTTGCGCGATCCGCTTCGCTGCAAAGGACGGTCTTGCTCGCGTCCGAGTTGTGCGGGAGCTATGCGGTGTATCGGGCCCCGGCGCCCGTTGCCGCCCAGCTCCAAAAGATGCTCGATCGCGGGCGGCTGCCCGAGGTGGGCGACTGGCGGCCGTGCCTCTCGCCGGGCGGCAAACTGACGGAGCTGTGGTCTCGGCCGCCGCTCGTGCAGCTGCATGACCTGACCGATATGGCCGTTCGGTCTGATTCCAACAATGGCAAGAAGCGTCTGCTCAGGGCTCTCGAGTTGGTAAAACCGCTGGCAGCTTCGCCGTTTGAGACTCAGACCGGGGTGCTCCTGGGTTTTCCGAAGCGGCTCGGCGGTGCGGGACTCGGCGGTTTTTGTCATAACGAGCGGGTCGACCTTACGCCGGATGCTCGCCTGCTGGCCGAGCGCGAGTGCTGCTATTGCGACCTATATTGGCCGGACGGCTTGGATGTTGAGTGTCAGAGCGCTCAGTATCACGACAACGCCGAGGGACATCTGTCTGATTCGGAGCGCGCGGCGGCGTTGAGCCTACTGGGCTTCGAGGTCCTTCCGCTTACGTATGCGCAGATGAAAGACCCTAAGCGCTTCGAGGCGTTTGTTCTTGCGGCGGAACAGGCGCTCGGGCGCAGGCACGTTGAGGTGTCGAGGGCCCAAAAGGAGGCGACACGCCGGCTGCGGGAGGAAGTTCTTACCGATTGGTGGGGGCTCCCGAGGCTTTAGGCGGCCAACGGGTTATCGTCGCGGCCTGTGTTGGGGCGCCCCGTCACTCGGGGGGGCTTCAGATGGCCAATTTTTGCGCGAAACGCCGGCCCGCGCGAGGGTGTCTGGCGGCTCGAGCGGCTTTGGGCGGTCGTTTTTGGTGCGAAGAACCGGATTGCCGCAAAGTCGATGAGGTTATGCACGATTTAATTCGATCTGACCGAGTAGCCTCAAAATTGGCAACTCAAATACCTGCGGAAATGCAAAGAGAGCGAGCCTGGCTACTCGGCACTTTCGAATTAAATCGTGCATAACCTCACTGACTCCGCAATTTGACCGTCAAATTACTCCTACCGCCGACGTAATGGCTCGGCTCGAAGACCGATAAGTCGAAATTCGCCGCAATCAGGGCACCTAAACTGTGCATTTGGCAATCATGCCGCCGCGAGCGGCCCAACAGATAGGAGCTTAAATGGCAGAGGACGCCAAGCAGTACGCGCTCGACATGCACAAGCAGTGGCAGGGCAAGATCGAGGTCGTGGGCCGCGCGCCGATCACCACCCCCGAGGAACTCGCCGTGGCCTACACCCCCGGCGTCGCCGAGCCGTGCCTCAAGATCCAGGAGAACGTCGACGACTCCTACACCTACACCCGCCGCGGCAACCTGGTCGCCGTCGTCACCGACGGCTCCGCGGTCCTGGGCCTGGGCAACATCGGCCCCGAGGCCGGCATGCCCGTCATGGAGGGCAAGTGCGCCCTGTTCAAGACCTTCGCCGACGTTGACGCCTTCCCGCTGTGCATCCGCTCCAACGACGTGGACGAGATTGTCCGCACCGTCCAGCTGCTTGCCGGCTCCTTCGGCGGCGTGAACCTCGAGGACATCTCCGCCCCGCGCTGCTTCGAGATCGAGAAGCGCCTCAAGGAGGTCTGCGACATCCCCGTCTTCCACGACGACCAGCACGGCACCGCCGTCGTGACCTGCGCCGCCCTCATCAACGCCTGCCGCCTGACCGGCCGCGAGCTCGCCGACATCAAGGTCGTCTTCTCCGGTGCCGGCGCCGCGGGCATCTCCATTGCTCGCCTGATGAAGCGCATGGGCGTGAAGGACATCATCATCTGCGATCGCAAGGGCGCCATCTACGAGGGCCGCGACGGCCTGAACCCGGTCAAGGAGGAGGTCGCCACCTGGACCAACCAGAACAAGGTGGCCGGCAGCCTGGCCGAGGCCGTCAAGGGCGCCGACGTCTTCGTGGGCGTCTCCGCTCCCGGCGCGCTTACGCAGGACATGGTCCGCACCATGGCCGCCGACTCCATCATCTTCGCCTGCGCCAACCCCGTGCCGGAGATCATGCCGGACGAGGCCCTGGCCGCCGGCGCCGCCGTCGCCGCCACCGGTCGCTCCGACTTCCCCAACCAGATCAACAACGTCCTGGCCTTCCCGGGCATCTTCCGCGGCGCCCTGGATGTGCGCGCCTCCGACATCAACGACGACATGATGGAGGCCGCCGCCTACGCCATCGCCGGCCTGGTGGACGACGAGCACCGCAGCGCCGAGTACGTCATCCCCGGCGCCTTCGACCAGCGCGTCGCTCCCGCCGTGGCCGAGGCCGTGGCCAAGGCCGCCCGCGAGTCCGGCGTCGCCCGCCTCTAAGCGAGAGGGCCCGCGCCCGCGGTTTGGGGACGGCCCTCAGACGGAAAGTGCGCCAGCACAGCCAGCAAGAAGCGCGTCGCCCGCGAGGACGGCGCGCTTCTTTGCGCATGTTGCTCGCCGCGCCAGTCTGTTCATTCGCCGAGTAGCTTCGCCCTCCAGTCGGACGAAAGGTAATACAGCCTGAGCAGGTGAACAACGTGCCGCTCGCGATCGGTGGAAAAGACCACGACAAAGCGTCCGAGTCGCGTCCACCGCGCGTTGACGCCATCGATTGGCGGGCACCATTCGGGGAATTCTGTGAGCTTCTTCAACAGCCTTTCGTATTCGTCGAGCAGCGACTCGGCGTAATCCAGCCCCTCGGACAGCAGCCGGTTTTCGTATTCGTCTCTCAAGGCCGCCTCGAAGTCGGCCGCCGCTCGAACGCTCCAAGGCTCAGCGGGCATGCATCGACCTGAGGTCGCTCAGAATCGCGGCTGCGTCGCGTTCCTCGCCGAGCTCGACCTGCGCCTGCGCATGGCGGATCCCTGCATAGAACATTTCCGAGCTTGTGACAGCGAGCGGTAGCGCCGTCGTGCCGCGCTCTTGTTCCTTGAGGTCGCGGTACTCTCGCTGCGCAAATCCAATCACGCGCTCCTCAAGTGTGCCTTCCGACGGTATTTTCTGGTCGAAATAACGCCGCATGTCGGCGATAGATATCGGCTCGTTGCTGGCTTCGCCGTCGGCGGCTCGTCCGCGCTTGCGTGCGGCGGTCCATGGTCCCACAAGGTGCGTCATCTGCGACAATACCGCGCCGCTGTACCCGCCGAACGTGTCCCACACCGCCTCGGCCAGCCGTTCCTGGCCCTCGGTCAGCGAGGTGCCCTCGTTGATGGCGAGACGACCGTCTCCGTACACCTCGCTCGCACCGCCCGCACGGAAGGTTTTCCAGAGCGTGGGGTACACGGGCCCCGCCGCCCATGCCTCCGGTTCCAGCGTGAAAAGTGGGCCGTCAAGCAGCACGAGGCTCAGCCCTTGGGCAAAGTACGTGAGCTTCTCGATCTCGATAGCGCCGATAAACCCCTGGGAAAGCCCGCAGAGAACCGATGCCACCTCGAGCATTTTTTGGTCCTCGGCGTTGTTGAGCTGGATGACCTCGTTGACAGCCTTTAGGCTCTTGCGGTACGCGACCTCGGAGATGACCGCGTGGTTGTTTTCGAGCAGCGTGCGGTAGGAGAGGGGGTCGCGAAATAGCTCCTCGATGGACAGCGAGTAGGCGGCGGACGGCTCGGCGCCTGCCACGAAGCGCGAATACGTGAGCTCTCCCCAGCCAAGAAGAATCGACAACGGCCGCTTTCCAATGCGATACCGCTGCGGCAGTTCCTCGATCATCTTCCTGGTTGCGCCCATCTTGCCTCCTTAAAATCGTATCAATGATACAAGAATGATGCGTCACCAGCAAGCCTCGCGCATGTGCTTCGGGAGGCAGTCCCCAAAGTGCAGCGGTTTTGGGACGAACCTTGGCCCATGGGCATCCGCGCCGCCGCCCGCCAACAGCGCAAACAGCAAGAAGCGCGTCGCCCGCGAGGACGGCGCGCTTCTTTGTGCGCGCTGCGCGACGCGCCCGTCCAGTTACTCGCCGGGCCGAGGGCGTTGCGCCAAAAGGCCGCGCGCCCACACCTGCCGAGTCAGGGGTGGGCGCGCGGTTGGTTGCGCGTTATGACCGCAGCGGTTGCGGCGACTTTATATGAGCGCATCGCTGGGTTTGGAGGTTGTTAGCGAGGGCTTCAGCCTCACGAAGAGGTTCTGGTTGGCGGCGACCTCGTTGTCCTTCTCGGTGGCGAGCCTTAGGTTTTTGATCGTGGCTCCGCCGAGGACGAAGTCAAGCTCGTGGTCCCTGACCTGCATGTTGTTGGTGTCCGCCTTGGCCTCGACGGTCGGGTTGGTGAACTTGCGGTTGCTCTTCTGATCAAACATTTGGGCTCCTCTTTGCCTTTGGGTCGTGCCCGTGGGTTTGTTGTTGGCTTCACCTTGGAGGGGCGAGCGCATCAACAGCGCACCAAGGCGCGGCCTTTCGAGCCGCAAAAATTTATTGCGGCCTTGATGCGCTTTTGATGCATGGCGGGCGGCATGATGCGGCTGTCGTTAAGGCACACCAACCAAAGGAGAACATCATGAACACCAACGACCTCACCCTGCAGCTGACCGACGAGCTCCTCGACCAGGCCAACGGCGGCAAGATTCGCCGCTCCGCATGCATCCGCAAGCGCCTCGCCGGCGCGAAGATGGCCGCGGCCACGACCGCAAACGCCGCCACGGTCGAACGCGCGGTGGCGGCGGATGCGGACACCGACGACAACTTTGCCGGCGATGTCACGCTTTACAAGGACTTCTTCAGATCGATCTTCGGCACACAAGGGTAGTAATTGGCCCGCCGCGCTCGAGCCGAGCGACCCGAGCGCGAGCAAAGGCCGCAACCTGCTAGATCGCAACGCCTCATCCCGACGCCCGAACAACAAAGGAGAACATCATGAACACCGACGACAAGAACCTGCAGCTGACCGATGAGCTTCTCGAGAACGCCAACGGCGGCAACGAGCACATGAGCGTCCTGCTTGACAGCGCTGCCGAGGTCCCCGCTCCTCCGGACATCACGGACAACCCCGACCTCTTCACCATCTACTTCGGCTGACGGTAAAGGGTTTCCCGGGCGGCGTGCGACGTTGCGGCGTCCGGTCTGCGCGCGGCGTCGCTGCGTGCGACCCGCGCGAAAGTCCCGACAAGAAATCGCCGCGACCCAAGAAGCGAAAACGCAAACAAAGGAGATCGCCATGAACGCCGACGACAAGACCCTGCAGTTGAACGACGCCGCCCTCGAGGATGTCAACGGCGGCTCCACCGGAGGCGCCTACGCCGAAACCGGCGGTGACATCTTGGCCGTGTACATCCCGTTCTACAAGCCGAACATTCCCAACATCCCCTGCACATGACGCCCTTCGCGCTCGGCGCCGCAGCACGCGGGCCCATACAAGCACAAAGACCCCCGGGGCCAGGACCGACGGCTTCAGCCGCGTGTCCCAGCTCCGGGGGTTGTTGTGTGTGTGGGACTAGTTCTGCAGCAACTTTTTCGTTATCGACTCCGCAACGCGTTCGCCGCGAGCGCTGATGAAGGTATTTACGGCATCAAAATCGTGACTATCAAGGGCGCGTTCAATCGCTTTAAAGTCTTCTTTTGAATGATAGAGAGACTCTCTCATCAGCTTGTCATATCGTCCGTCGTCGTTTACCTCGTAGAGGTTCTTGTCCTTCTTCTTGTTGTTCTCTTGACGAGGCAAATACATGCAGTTGCCAAGAGAGCCTCCAAAGATCTGCTTTGCGCCTTGGTTATCGACTTCCTTGATGTGCTTCTTAGCGATGATGTGCTCTAGCTCCAGTGTTTCGCCGTGAGGAACCGCCGAAGATAGATAGCTAAGGTTCGCATGGATCGTCGTCAGAGCCTTGGCTTCTTTGCTGAAATTGATTCCAGGGGTCGTGTCGGCGGCCCATTGGCGATACGCGTCCATCATCTGCTCGTATTCGAGCTTGTTGGCATAGCTGCGTACACCGGATTTCGGATAGTAGTCGATGAGGCGCTGATCACCGTGGGAGGTCCAGACCTTCGACCAGAAATCAAAGACATAGTAGGCAGGAATATTGCGCACGGTTTCGATGTATTCTTGCGACTCGAAGCCGAGGTCCCAGAGTGCAGCAATGTATGAGAGCGTCTTAAATGAAGACGTGAGTCCCAGCATGTAATCAGCGTCTTTTCCTGCGGTAATGCGGTTGACCAGTTTTGAGAACGTGCTTTGGAGATCCGAGCAAATCCGCTGCGTCTTGTCCAGGATGAGCTGGAGATTCTCCTTTATATAGTCAACCTTGTTGATTAGGAGATTCAGCTGGCGGTTATCGATACCGGTGACAACGCCAAGAAGACCAAATCCAATTTCATTTTTGGCGGATGCGCTGGGCGGAACAAGGGCCGGTAGCTTGCTCTGAACGTAGGCCCCGAGAGCGGTGCCGAACTCAGACAGCGTGATGGTGCGATTGCGATTCAGCTCATCTTCTGAGAAGTCGTTGAGGTCAAACTCAGCGTTGATCTCCATGTCAAGGTAATAAGATTTCACCAGCGAAAGGATCTCGTCCTGCTGCTCTGACTCGCCGGCGGGCAGTAGGCTGATTTCGGTATTTACCCATGCGGCTCCGAAAATCTCATACTTCGAGAGGGGCATGCCACCCTTGTTGAGATTTGCGAATACGTCTGCGATGCGGTCTTTATTTCCGATGAATTTGATGGCCAAGATTCCGAGGCTCTCAAGGTCGACGTATTCGGCGACCTCCCTTTGCAGCTCCTTGACGAGGTTGCGCGCCTTTTTGCGGGCCTCGCTGTCTTCGAGCACGTCGTCGGCCCAGTCAGCCAAGTCGTCCGTTTTATCTACAAGGCGATCGAAGTGCTTCTCGTCCAGCAGATTGTCCTGGTCGAGCATGAAGTTGATTTCATCGAGGAAGCGATGATATTTCTCCTGGTTGTTCGGCTTCCAAAAGCGCAAGGGGTTCTTGCTGTATTGCTGAATAGTCGAAAGCCTTTGCTGGCCGTCAAGCAGGAGGAGCTTCGAATTGGCTGCTTGCGTTTCTGGATAAACAAGGAGCGCGCCAAAGGGAAAGCCGTTGTGAAGCGTTTGGACGAATTCGTTCTTCTTGGCGTTGTTCCAGACGAAGCCACGTTGAAACTTGGGAAGTTTAATTCGGTCAAGATCGCTGATGCCCAGGGTGATTGTTTCGTATTGAGCGGCCATGAGATTCCTTTCATTGACCATTCAATGATCTCACAGGGGGATCGCAGAAACCTCGCCAATTCAGCGTGTCTGGAGTTTGGATACTGCTCGACGACGCGTGACGCGAGGGGGTTGCCGTGGGCTGCTATGAGCCAGCGGGTCGTATACTGATCGCCGGTAAACGACGACGCGAAAGGCGACTCATGAAAACGGTTCACGTAGCTGCGGCAATCATCAAAGACGGCAAGAAGTTCCTCGCGGCCCAGCGCGGCTACGGCGAGTTCAAGGACGGTTGGGAGTTCCCCGGCGGCAAGCTCGAGCCCGGCGAGACCGGCGCCGAGGCCTGTGTCCGCGAGATCGACGAGGAACTGCACGTGACCATCGACGGCCTCGAGCGCCTTTGCACCGTCGAGCACGACTACGACACGTTCCACCTGGTCATGGAGTGCTTTACCTGCGTAATCGCCTCCGGCGAGATCAATGACTCCGAGCACGAGAACATGAAGTGGCTCGATGCCGACCACATCTGGGACGTCGACTGGCTTCCTGCCGACGTCAAGGTTGTTGAGGCGCTCGAAAAGACCTTCGCCTAGGCTTCGCTCGCGGCGCCGGGTCCGTCCGCCTCGTCCTCGATGCTGCTGATGAGGTACGAATACAGCCCGTGCTCGACCGGCTGCTCGAGCTCATAGGTGATTTCAACAGCGTTCTTACCTGCGATCTTGATCTGCTCGTACTCCTGCGTCGGGTGCATCTCGCCAAGGAAGTAGAACTCCTTGCCGCCGTCCTTGTCGTCCTTGTTCTTGCGGACGAACAGGTACGTCTTCATGCCGTTACCGGGCCATGCCTTGAGGCGCTGGATCTCGGGGGAATTCAGGTCGCGCGGTTGCTTCGAGATAGCGATGAGCTTGCTCTCGCTGACGAACCGGTCCTCGTATTTGATGGTGTCGGAGATGTCCGGGTCCTTGTCGTAGTTGATAAAGACCGGGTAGGTGTTGGTGCCGGCGTCGTACTTATAGCCGCCGATGTTCTGTCCGTTGATGTTCTTCTTCCAGCCGAGGTAGCAGCAGACCTCCTCGTAGGTGTACTTGGCGTTGAGGACCAGATTGGTCTGCTTGTAGCTGTTCGAGTATGCCGCTCGGTTGCGTTCGGCACCAAAATCCAGGGCTTCCAGAACCTGGCGCCTGAACTCGTCGTTTGCGAGAGCCGTGGCAAAAGTGCTGGTCAGGCGGTATTCATCGCCCGCCCGCTCCACAAGCTCGGCGTTCTTCCCCGAGCTGCCGAAGGCACCCGAGAGCAAATTGAGCGCCGACGCCATGGCGCCGCCGGTAAGCCGCCGCTCGTAGACGCGCTCCGCCGCGACCTTGAGCGAGGCCATGTCGCAAGAGGTCTGCTCAACGAGCAGCCGAAGAATCGCAAGATCCTCGAGGCGCTTGCCGTTCGTCAGCTTGCGGGATATGAACTCCAAGGCGTTGGTCTGCGCGTCGGTAAACCGTACTTGGTAGTCGGGCTCGTATTTGGAAAGAAACGCGTGGTAGGACCCGAATTTCTTGAAGATGCGCAGTGGGTCGATGGCGCCGTTGCGGTCAAAGTCCTCAAGCGTCGGAATGCGGCCGAGCATGTTTCGCAGCGACGTGTACTCGTCTCGGATAAGCTTTGCCGCGCTGAAGTTCCCGCCGTCGATGGCCTTGTAGATGCGGGACTTCGACACTTCGTCGAAGCTCACCGTCGAGCAGCCAGGGATGACGGCACTGCCTTCCTTGACGATGGCGCGAAGGTTGTCTTTGTTATACGTTCGGTCGCCCGAAAGCGCGATCGGCACAAAGAAATTCTGCTGGTAGTTGCCAATAAAGTCCAGGACAAGGGCATAGTCCTTGTCCTCGGCCTTGCGTAGGCCGCGACCGAGTTGCTGCACGAAAACGATGGCCGACTCGGTGCGGCGCAGCATGATGATCTGGTTGAGCGAGGGGATGTCGACACCCTCGTTGAAGATGTCGACCGTGAAGATGTACTCGAGCTCGCCGGACTCGAGGCGCGCGATCGCAGCGTCACGCTCGGCGTCGCTGTTGCCGCCGGAAAGGGCGCAGGTGCGATAGCCCAGCTCGTTGAAGCGACGCGAGAGCTCGGCCGCCTCGTCGTTTCGGTTGCAGAAGATGAGGCCGCGGCGGCTGCTCTTCGCCACCGTGTATTCCTCGATCTTCTCGGTGATGTGACGTACGCGTTCGTCGGACGTGAGCTTACTGAAGAGGTTGAGGTCGTCGATCGCCTTGTCGTCGATGTCCAGATCGGCGATGCCGAAGTAGTGGAACGGCGCGAGCATGTTGTCGCGCAGGGCATCCTGCAAGGTGATCTGGAACGCGATGACGTGGTTGAACAGCGCAAAGACATCGTAGCCGTCGGTTCGCGTCGGGGTTGCGGTCATGCCTAGGTAAAACGCCGGGTGGAAGTGCTCCATGATCTTCTGGTAGCTGGCGGAGCCTGTTCGGTGCGCCTCGTCGATGATGACGTAATCGAACTCGGCCGGATCGAACTCGTCGAGATGCCTCGAGATGGTTGAGCACATGGCAAACATGCAGGTGGGATGTGGCGCGGCCATACCTGGAGAGTAGATGCCGTAGGTGTAAGCACCGCCGAGGAGCTTTCGGTAACTCGCCATCGACGCCGTGAGGATGCGTTGACGGTGCACGAGGAACAAGACGCGCCCCGGTTTGGTTGCTGCAACGTCGAATGCGGAGAGGTACGTCTTGCCGGTGCCCGTCGCGGAGACAAGCAGGGCGCGGGGGTCTTGTCGCTCGTGGAGCTTCGCGAGCGCGTCGAGGGCGCGTTTCTGCATTTCGTTGGGGGTGACACGAGTGTGCTTACCGTTGTTCTCGACCTCGATTGCGGGGTCGTCGCGGAAGGCGGGGCGACGAGGGGAGCGTTTGGCGTCGCGCGGGATGGCGGCTTCGTAGCGGTCGATCCACTCGGGGGTAAGGCGCGCCGTCAGCTCGCTGGACCATAGCTCGGCGAATTCCGCGCGGATTGAGCGAAGAACGCCACCCGTGCCGTAGGAGCGGAACAGCACGTTCCATTCTTTGTTGCACGAGATGGCTGATTGCGTGAGGTTGGAACTGCCGACTATGACGGTGCTCACACCGTCGCGGTCGAAGACGTAGCCCTTCGCGTGCAGATCGCCTTGGTAGACGCGGACCTCGATGTTGTCGTATTCGAGCAGCTTGCGGAAGACGTCGGGGGAGTTGAAGTTGAGGTAGGTTGAAGTGAGAAAACGGCCTTTGACGTGCCTTCTCTTGAGCTCAGAGAGAACTTCCACGAGTGGCTGCAGGCCGCTCTCGGCGACGAATGCGACGCAGAAATCGAAGGAGTCGCAGACGGAGAGCTGTTCCTTGAGGACCGAAAGCAGGTCGTTACCGGCGGCCTTGTTGTTTGTGATGGCATAAGGGCGAAAACCCGGGCTAACCGGTTCGTGCGCATCGATGAATCCTTGGCGAAGCCCCTGCTCAAGCTTTACATCGTCCTCGAACGTGTCCATCGATCCTCCAACCAAGTTGACAGCTTGGTCCAGGATACCAGGGTGTTCTCGCTCCCGCCTCTCTTACCCCTCGGCGCCGCTGCGCTCCGGCCGGTTGACGACAACGATTCCCACGCTCACCAGCACGAGCGCGACGACGGCGAGGCCGGGGTCGAGGACGCCCTTCTCGCTGAGGAGCACGCGCGAGAGGATGGCGCCGAAGACGGGGTTCATAAAGCCGAAGACTGCGACGCGCGAGGCGGGGTTCGCGGCCAGGGCGGCCGACCACAGGGAGTAGGCCGCCGCGCTAATAAAGCCCAGGTAGACGAGGAGACCCCATGCTGTGACGGGGTTCGTCCCCTCCGCGGGGGCCACGTGGCCGCCCATCGCGGTGCCCATGGCGAGCATCGCGGCGCCGCCGATGACGAACTGCCATCCCGAGAGCAGCACGGGGTCGTGGCCGGCGGAGTATCGCTTGCACAGGTTGCTCGACATCGCCGCGGCCAGGGTCGAGATGAACACGAGGCCCTCGCCGTCGAGGCTCAGGCTCAGGGTGCCGCCCACGATGTCGTCCATCTTTACCATCAGCACGCCCGCGAAGCCCAGCGCGCAGCCGAGGGCCTTCTTGCTGGTCATCGCCTCGGTGCGGAACGCGAAGGCCGCGAGCAGCACGATGAGAAACGAGTTGCTCGCCTCGATGATGGAGCTCGTCACGCCCGCGCAGCGAGAAAGGCCCACGTAGAAGAAGAGGTACTGGAGGATCGTCTGGAAGACGGAGAGCTTGGCGGCCGGGGCCCAGTCCTGGCGGCGGGGGACGAAGGGGCGGCGGCGCGCGACGCTCATGCCCGCGACCACGAGGGCGCCGGAGATGAGAAAGCGCTCGCCCGCGAACGCGATGATGGTCGGCACGTCGGAGGAGGCGATGCCGAACATCCGGTAGCCGATCTTTACGCAGGGGAACGCCGAGCCCCACAGCAGACAGGCGCCGAGGCACGCGAGGACGAGGCCGGGCGTGGTGGCGAGGAAGGGTTTCTTGGCGGGTTCGGCGGTGCTTGTCACGGGCGGGTCCTTTGCGGTTGCGGGTTTTCCGGCGTCTATCTTAGCGCCCGGTGCGCATGCGGCAGGTTTTGGGTGCGCTGCGGCGTGGCTGCGGGGCGCCGCAGCGGGGCTTTGGGGCTTCGACGTCGATTTTGATGGGTCGTGTCTGGGTTTTGGGGCCCGCGGTGCCGATTTCGACGGGTCCGGCGCGCGCTCATCGAGGTTATGCACGATTTAATTCGGACTGGGCAAGTAGACTGATGATGCCGCACCTTAATTACCTGCGGAAACGATGTGGTCGAGTTTCTCGCTACTCAGCTACTTTGAATTAAATCGTGCATAACCTCGATGAGCATGCAATCAACGGGCAAATTGAGCGCTCTCTCGGGTCATCGGGTGCCGCATCGATCGATTTTGAAGGGCGCCGAGCGGTTTCGGGCGGCATTTTCTCGGCGCGGATGGCCGCTTGAGAAGCAAACTCGCGAGAATATGCGATTGATTTTGAGTCGGGCGGGTGGCCGTGGGTTTTCCGGGCCGCCAACTGGGCTAACGCGGGCGATTTTGCCACGGCTGCTCGGCTGCCCGCGAATGAATCGCGCGTTCTCGCGACTTTGCGCGCCCCGCCTCTGCTGCCGGCGACGAATGTCCAACGAAGCCGTACGCCGGGCCCAGGAATCGCCGCCGGCGATCCCCGCCGCGCTCGCCCGCAACGCAAAACCGCCCCTCCGGCGCCGCGGGGCGCGAAGGGGCGGTCGGTTGTGCGACGGGTTGTCTTAGCTGTGATGATTAAGGCAGCGCTGCGAACGGGGCCGCTGTGTGCGCAAATCGGCTTACGCCGTGGCGAGGTGCTTCTCGCTCGCGGAGGCCTCCTCGGCCTGCGCGTCCCTCGCGTTGCGCATGCCCACGGAGAGAATCAGCGCGATCACGGCGAGCACCAGGATGAACGTGAACCCGAGGTGCGAGCCGGCGACGGCCGCGGCGTTGGCGTCCACGCCCGCGCCCGCGCCCAGAAGGCCGGTGGCCACGGCGGTGCAAATGGCGCCCCAGACCTGCTGCATCGTGTTCAGGATGGTCGAGCCGTCGGCGCTCATTCGGGCCGGCAGCGACTCGAGGCCGTTGGTCTGGCAGGGCGACATCGCCAGCGGCACGCCGATCATCAGCAGGATGTGCGCCACGATGACGAACGCCGCGGTCGTGTTCGTGGTGGTCGTAAGCATGAGGCCCGAGCCGATGATGGAGATCACGAGGCCGCAGCGCGCCGGCGTCACGGCGCCCACGCGGTCGTACAGCTTGCCCGAGAGCAGCGAGACGATGGCGTTGATGATGCCGCCCGGAAGCATAAGAATGCCGGAGATGGTCACCGTGAGGCCGAGGCCGTTCTGCACGAACTGCGGCAGCAGGTACATCGCGGAGAGCGTGATGCCGTAGTTGAGCATCACCATGAGGCCCGACACGCAGAACTGCTTGTTCTTAAAGGCGCGCAGGTTGAGGATGGGCGTCTCACCGGCGAGCTGTCGGCGCGCGTAGACGACGAGCGCCACGACGCCCACGACGAGCGCGCCGATGACGACGGGCGAGCCCCAGCCCAGCAGGCTCGAGAGGCCGAAGCCGAGCACCAGGCCGCCGAAGCCCAGGCAAGAAAGCACGCACGAGGCGATGTCGACGGGCGGGCGCGTGAGCTCATAGGGGCTGACCAGGTACTTCACGCCGAAGCAGAACGCCACGGCCAGCACCACGGCAAAGATGAAGAACAGCGCGCGCCAAGAGAAGAACCCCAGGATGATGCCGGAGACCGAGGGGCCGATGGCCGGTGCGAACATGATGATGAGCGACATGAGGCCCATGGCGCTGCCCACGTGCGAGGGCGGGAACACTTCGAGCACGACGGCGAACATGATGGGCAAAATGAGGCCGGTGCCGACGCCCTGGATCACGCGGCCGGTGAGCGCGATGGCAAAGGTGGGCGCAAGGGCGCTCATCAGCGAGCCGACGAAGAAGGCGCCGAGCGCAAAAAGGACGAGCGAGCGGGTCTTGAACCATTTCATGAGCAGGCTCGCGAAGGGGAGAACCAGGCCGATCACCAGCATGTATCCCACGACCATCCACTGGGCGAGGGCGGTGGTGATGCCGAAGACCTGCGTGAACTGGGGGAGCGCGACGTTGAGGGCGCTCTCGGAGAACATGCCGACGAAGGCCCCGAGGTAGAGGCCCATCATGGCGAGGTGGGGGTGCTCGACGTGGAAGCGAGCCGTGTCTTGACTAGAGGTCACCGATAGATCAGTCCTTTCTCGTGAGCTGCGGCGGGCTGTTGACGTTGCGCCAACAAAAAGCGGGCATGCGAGGATCCGCGTGCCCGCCGCTCGCAACGTGCCTGTCGCAACCGGTCAAATAGTGTCGCAAGCCTTTGTTCCCCAATTCAGCGAATTGAATCGGGTGAATTCAAGAAATCGAGGAACAAACTTTGTGATGGGGGCGGTCGCGGCGCTGCGGCGGGGCTGCGGCGGTTCGGCGTGAAGCTGCGACGTGCTGCGGTTGAAGGCAGGGGAGTGCGACGGGGGCCGTGATGGCGTGCTGCGGCGGGGCTGTGGCGCCGCGCCGTGGTTGCCGCCAGTTGCGACGGGGCCGTGGAGTGCGTCGTGTTGTCAGGCTCGCTGCGCGGACGGCTGTGGCGTTGCTGTGGACTGAGACGAGGTCGCGGCGAACGAGAGGGCTGTCGCGCTGCCGCGGCGGGGCTTCGAGAGGGGCACGGGCCGGGTGGGTCGCGCTTCCGCAGCGGGAGCTGAAGGGGCCGCGCGGCCTGCGGGGCGGTCTTGGCGGCGATTTTTAGCGTGTCCGGAGGCTCCAATGCGCGTTCGTCGAGGTTATGCACGATTTAATTCGGAACGCGTGAGTAGACCGTTTCTCCGACACCTCATTTATCTGCGGAAATACAATTTCCAATCCATCGTCTATTCCGACCAATCGAATTAAATCGTGCATAAACTCGATGACTGTGTGCGCACGCGAATAATCCGGCGCGCGTGGCCAAAATCGAATCCAGGAGGATGCCATGGCATTCAAGACGCTCACCATCGATTCGCCCGCTGAGCTGCACGTTCACAAAGGTCAGCTGGTCGCGCTCCAGGATGACGCAACGACGCAGGTCGCCTTGGAGGACCTTGCGTGCATTGTGTTCTCGCATCCAGACATTACGATCTCGTCCGCCGCGCTGGCATATCTGGGCCAGAACGGTATCTCGCTTTTGACTTGCGGGCGGAGCTATATGCCCGCGACGATTACGCTCCCTTTTGCGCCGCACAGTCTCTACTCAGGAATCGTGGCAAAGCAGCTAGGCGCCTCAATCGGTCTTAGAAACACCCTTTGGAAGGCGATCGTTAAACGTAAAATATTGAACCAAGCAAAGACCCTTGAGCTGCTCGGCGGCGACTCTTCCGCCCTTGAGCAGATCGCCCGCGAGGTGCGCTCGGGCGATCCCAACAACCGAGAGGCCCTCGCCGCCCGCGTGTATTTCTCGCTGCTGAGCCCAGGTTATACGCGCGACAGCGTGTGCCCCCTGACGTCGGCGCTCAATTACGGCTACGCCGTGGTGCGTTCGACATTGGCGCGGCATGTGGTATCGCACGGCTTCATCACGTCGGTTGGTTTTCACCATGCAAACGAGAAGAACGAGTTCAACCTGGTAGATGACCTTATCGAAGCGTTTAGACCCATCGTCGATTTGCATGTTATGGGGATAGACTTTGCCGGCGAGGACCCCAGCAACCTGAGCCGGGGAGCGCGCAAGCAAATCACGGGCGTGCTGCGCCGGGGCTGCGAGATGGATGGTCGCGAGACCAGCGTGCTGATCGCCGCCGAGGCGTGCGTCGAAAGCCTTGCCCGGGCTCTGGAAGAAGGCGACGCCAAGCTCTTCTCGATGCCCCGCGTCAGTGAATTCGGGACGGGCGGCGATGAGTGATGGAACGCCAAAGAATTCTCTTGCTCTGCGACCTGCCCGCGGAGAAGAGAGGGGAGCGAAAGCAAGCGAGGCTTTTCCGCGAGCTGCTGTTCGCCGAAGGTTTCTACGAACTTCAATCTGGGGTGTGGACAAGAATGACCGAAAGCCGCTCGAGCCGGGATATTCACTTGCGCAAGATAAAGCAGGGCTTGCCGACCTGCGGGAGGGTTCGCGCGATCACCCTGACCGAGCGACAGTTTCAAAGCTCCCCATTGCTGTGCGGCGAGGAGCAAAAACAAGAGATAATGGGTTCCGAACTGGACATCTTCATCTGACGTCGATGCCCGCGCATTACGAAAATTTTAGCTCGATTCCGGAGGCCCCCGTTTGTGTTTTTCGCTTCGCGATTTCAAGCGTTCTCGCAGTTAAGCCATCGAATTAACTCCGGTCAGTCTCCAAGCCTTACATAATTGATGTTATCCGCCACAGAGGCCCCATTCGCGGG
>CAVDQW010000193.1:0-2538 GCA_963610995.1 bacterium
GCTCTGGGGAGCCTCCCTCCTCGCGCTCGTGCTGACGCTCATCGTGGTCATGGTTCCGGAGCTGGCCCAGATGTTCTTCGGCGTCGAACCGCTCGAGCCCGTCGGCATCCTCACCGCCCTGGGCATCGCGTTCCTCATCATCCCGCTGACCGAGGTCTACAAGGCCATCATGCGCGGCGTGGAGAAGGAGGACTAAGGTCCCCGGCATTCGCCTGAGCAAGAATTTTTGCGGCCTTCGCCCCGTGTGCCCCTGCGGCATGCGGGGCGTTTTGCGTGGGCCGCCGCAGGTTTGCGATAAACTGCAGGTAGTTGAGCAAGTAGAGTTGGGGGGCGCGCGTGGGCAAGGCAAAGGCGAAGAAGACGACCGGGGCGAGGGCGAAGCGGGACAAGCGCCGGCGCGCCGCGACCGAGACGAGCGCCGAGGCCATGCTCGCGAGCGTCCCTGCCGTCGAGTCGCTGAAGGATGTGCCGACGTTTTCCGAGGTGGAGCCTGATGAGGCGCAGATGGCCGCCTACGAGGCGTTTCTCGCCGAGGCCGAGGAGCCTGAGCAGATGCACGTGGGGTGCGTCGTGAGGCTCGACCGCGGCTTTCCGCTGGTGGCGACGGCCGACGACGTGTTCCGCGCGGAGCACGCCGTCGGCTTTGCCAAGTCGCGCGGCGAGGAAGAGGTGCTGCTGCCGGCCGCGGGCGACCGCGTGGCGGTGCGCATGGCGCCGGGGCATGACATGGGCGTGATCGAGCGCGTTCTGCCGCGGCGCACATCGTTCGAGCGCTGGCGCGGGCGTGCGCGCGGCGAGAGGCAGGTGCTTGCGGCGAACGTCGACACCATCCTCATTGTCCAGGCGCTGGGCGCAGGCGAGGTGCTGCTGGACCGAATCGCGCGCTCCATGGTGCTCGCGCTCGGCTGCGGGGCTGAGCCGGTCGTGGTGCTGACCAAGGCGGACCGCTGCGAGGCGGACGAGCTCGAGCGCGAGGTCGGGCGTGTGCGTTCGCTCGTGGGCGAGGGCGTGCGCGTCGTGGTGACGTCGTCTGCCGAGGGGGCGGGTCTCGACGAGGTGCGCTCCTGCGTGCCCGCCGGCACCTGCTCCATGATCCTGGGCGAGTCCGGCGCGGGCAAGTCCACGCTGCTCAACGCCCTTCTCGGCCACGATGCGATGGCAACGGGCGGGGTGCGCGAGAAGGACGACGCGGGGCGGCACACGACGGTCTCGCGCGTGCTCATCTCGCTTCCCGGCGCGGGTGTGGTGGCGGATGTGCCCGGGCTCCGCAGCCTGCCTTTGGTGGGGCACGAGCGCGGCCTTGCCAAGATGTTCCCCGAGATCGTGCGGGCGGCGCAGGAGTGCCGCTTCAACGACTGCACGCACACGCACGAGCCGGGATGCGCCGTGCAGGGCGCCGTGGCGTCCGGCGAGATCGCGCAGGTGCGTTGGGAGACGTTCCAGAGGCTCGCCGACGAGATGCGCGTGAGCGCGGCCTCGCTCGACCCGGACGTGACGCTTTAGGGTCGCGGCAGCGCGGGTGCGCGTATCGTTGGTGGTGCCCTGGGCCGCGGCGACGGTTGCGTGCGGCCTGCGATGGCTTTGGTTTGCTATGACGGCTGCTATTTCGCCGACCTTTGCGCCCCTTGGGCTTGGGAGTATCCGGGCCCGTGGGGCGTATTTGTTTGTGGAGGAGCCGTGGAGCTCGGCCCTCGGTAATACCAGTATTAGTACCAGCGCGTCGATGCCGCTGCGCTGCGGCTCGTTGGCGCGCGGGAAAACTGCCGCAAGACACCTGTAAGAATTCGGGAAGATTGCGGTAAGCCTGGTAAGAATTCCCGCAGGTCGGCGCTGCAATTTTGTCACAGACTTCTCTCCCACGAACCCCTGGCTGCGAGCCGGGCGAAGGGAGAGGAGCGGCGCGGATGAACCGTAGATTCAAATTGGTGCTCTCGGGAGCGTTCGCGGTTTTGACCGCGGGGCTTTGCCTGCTGTACGGGCAGGAGGTGCGCGCCGAGGCCGAGCGGCAGCGCTCGGAGGCGCTCGAGCGCTTCGGCGGCGAGACGGTCAGCCTCGTGGTGGCGTCCGATGCCCTCGAGGCGGGCGATGTCGTGAGCAAGCAGAACGTGAGCGAGAGGGTCTGGGCGGCAGACCTGGCGCCCGAGGGCGCGCTGACCAGCCTCGAGGCGGTTCTCGACAAGAAGGTGACGGTGCCCGCCGCCGCCGGCGCCCCGCTCTCGGAGCTGAACTTCCGCGACGAGGCGCAGATGCCCGAGGTGCCGACGGGCTACATGGCCGCGTCGGTCCCCGTGACCGAGAAGCTCGGGTTGCCGGATGCCGTCGCCGCGGGCTCGCGGCTCGTGGCGTACGAGGTCTCCGACGACGGGACCAAGGTCATCTCGGGCGATGTGCGCGTGCTCGTTGCGGCCTCCGGCTCATCCTCGGCGATCTCGCGCGGTTCGATCAGCGTGGCGATAAAGCCGGATCACGTGTCGTCCCTGCTCGCCGCGAGCGCCGAGGGGAGCCTGCGGCTCGTCGTCCCGGCGGAGGACGTCGAGA
>CAVDQW010000194.1:0-2319 GCA_963610995.1 bacterium
CGGCCATGTGACGACGCATGCCACCCAGGATCTCGTCAGCCTTGAGGCGGGTCTCGACGGCAAACATCACAAGGTCGCCAGGCTCGACGCCCATCTCGGCGCGCAGGCCCTCCATCTCCTCGTCGGAGAAGAACTTGACGATCGGGCTCGTCACGGAGCCGTCCTCGCGGAAGGCGATGTAGGCCAGGCCCTTGGCACCGAAGCCGGCGGCAACGTCGGCCAGGCGGTCGATCTGCGCGCGGGGCCACTTGCCGGCGCCCTTGGCGTTGATGGCCTTGACGAAGAGCTTCTCATCGGCGGCGGCGCTGGCGAAGAGCTTGAACTTGGAGTTGGAGAAGATCTGGGTGACGTCGTGGATCTCCATGCCGTAGCGGGTATCCGGCTTGTCGGAGCCGTAGGTGTCCATGGCGTCCCAGTAGTCGATGCGGCGAAGCGGGAGCTGCATCTCGACGCCCATCTTGCCGAGGGCCTCGGCCAGCACGGACTCGATGCAGCCCATGACGTCGTCCTGGTCCACGAAGGACATCTCGACATCGACCTGGGTGAACTCGGGCTGGCGGTCGGCGCGCAGGTCCTCGTCGCGGAAGCACTTGGCGACCTGGTAGTAGCGCTCGACGCCGCCGATCATGAGGAGCTGCTTGAGCAGCTGCGGGGACTGCGGCAGGGCATAGAAGTGGCCGGGCTGCAGGCGGGAGGGCACGAGGAAGTCGCGGGCGCCCTCGGGGGTGGACTTGAAGAGCGTCGGCGTCTCGACCTCGGTGAACTCGGCGTCGTGGAAGGCCTGGCGGATGGCGAAGGTGAAGTCGGAGCGAAGCTTGAGGTTCGCTGCCATCTTGGGACGGCGGATGTCGAGGTAGCGGTAGCGCAGGCGGACGTCCTCGGAGGTGTCCACGTGGTCCTCGATCTGGAACGCGGGGGTCTTGGAGGTGTTCAGGACCTCGAGCTCGGAGACGAGCACCTCGATGTGGCCGGTGGCGAGCTTAGCGTTGTCCTGGCCCTCGGGGCGCTCGCGGACGGTGCCGGTGACCTTGATGGGCCACTCGGAGCGGACGTTCTCGGCGTTGTGGAACGCGGTGCCGCCGGAGTGCTCGGGGTCGAAGGAGATCTGGGTCACGCCGGCGCGGTCGCGCAGGTCGATGAAGATGAGGCCGCCGTGGTCGCGACGGTGCCAGACCCAGCCGGTGAGGGTGACGGTCTCGCCGATGTTCTCGGCGCGCAGCTCGCCACAAGTGTGGGTGTGCATGGAGAAGGACATGGGGTTCCTTTCGTCTTTTCCGCCCCGTGCCGTGACGGGCGGACCTGCAAGAAGACGGCGAGACGGCGTAAACGGCGTCGGCTCGCGCGAGGATTGAGTTTACTACGGGTTCGCGGGCGGCCGGGCGAGACATCGCCCGCGTCACAAGCCGGCAACACCGGCAGCGGACGGTCCATAGGGGCCGGCGCGTTAACGGAGCTTCATGGCCCCGCCCGTCCCACGCTCAGCGCTCGCTTCGCTCACCCGCTGACGCGAAATCGCGTGAGACGGACGGGGCCATGAAGCTTTGTTAGGTAACGAGCACCAGCGCGCAGCGAAGGGTGCCTGTCGCTCACGCGCCCAGCGCTCGCCCGCTGACGCGAAATCGCATATAGCAGTAGAGGGGCAGGCGACCCGTAGGGTGATAGGCTAAGGAAAAAACTTTCGGAAGGACGTAGCGCATGCCGTACAAGACCGTCGTGTTCGACCTGGACGGGACCCTGCTCAACACCGCCACCGACCTGGCGCTCGCCGTCAACCACGCGCTCGAGGCATTCGGGTTGCCGCTTCGCAGCGAAGCTCAGATCATCTCTTTCGCCGGCAACGGCATCGTGAGGCTCACGGAAAGAAGCGTCCCCGAGGGAACCCCGCGCGAGCTCTGGCAGCAGGTCTTCGACGAGTTCAAGGAGTGGTACGGCGCCCACGCGCTCGACCACACGCTCCCCTTCGAGGGAATCCCCGAGTGCGTCGAGGCGCTGAGGGCGGCCGGTATCCGCTGCGCCGTCGTGTCCAACAAGGCCGATTTCGCCGTGCAGCAGATCATCGATTCGCGCATGCCCGCCTGCTTCGACGCCGTTCTCGGCGAGTGCGAGTCGCGCGGCATCGCCAAGAAGCCGGCGCCCGACATGGTGGACGCCGCGCTCGCCCAGATGGGGCGCGACCGCGAGGGAATGGTATACGTGGGCGACTCCGAGGTGGACGTGGCGACGGCCGCCGCATGCGGCTGCCCGTGCATCGCCTGCACCTGGGGTTTCCGCACGCGGGAAGAGCTCGTCGCAGCCGGGGCCCGGACCATCGTCGATACC
>CAVDQW010000195.1:0-3693 GCA_963610995.1 bacterium
CGGGGAAGTTCATCATCTCGCCCAGGCCCACGACGTCGGGCCAGGTCATGGTCTTGGCGACTTGCGCGGCGTCGACGGAGGCGCCGCAGTCGTCGAAGCCCGTGACGGCGGGAACGCAGCTCGGCGTGGTCAACATGCACTTGAGGGGCGCCCTCTTCGCGTCGTCGAACATGACGCGGACGCCCTCGAGGCCGACGACGTTCGCGCATTCGTGCGGGTCGGCGTAGATCGTCGTCGTGCCGCGCGGGACCACGGCACGGGCGTACTGGGCGCAGCCGACCATCGAGGACTCCACGTGGATGTGCGAGTCGATGTAGCCGGGGGCGAGGTACTTGCCGGCAGCGTCTATCACCTTGGTTTCCGGGCCGATGCAGTGCTCGGCCGTATGGCCGCAGATCCCCATGTAGGCGATGCGTCCGCAGGCCACGGCCACATCGGCGTCATCGAGGACCTCGCGCGTGGTCACGCTCACGAGCCGGGCGTGGCGGATCACCAGGTCGGCGGGCTTGCGGCCCTGCGCCACCTCCACGAGCTCGGCGTTGCACTCCCAAAGCGGAGCTTTGCAGAAGTTGTTGAGCATGGTTGCCTCCTCGATTTGCCCGGCGCGGCGAAAATGCGCGTATGCAGGAAGGCGCTCGTGCGATTGCGCGAGTGATTAACCCGTCAGCTTAAACACGACCGAAGGTCAGCGGTCTGGACGCCGTCTAACTACACGCTAAAACCCTCGATTGCCTTCCTGCTTACCCATATTTTGCCCCGTAGACGCCAGGCTCTCGTCCATCTCGCCCAAATTCGGGGCGTGCGCCTACCAGGTGCGGGCCAGGCGGCCGATGGCCTCGGCGGCCGTTTCCTCGTCGGCGCCCTCGATGCGCACGACCACGGCCTCGCCGGTGCGGATGCCCATGGCGAGAAGCGCCATCAGGTCGCTCGCGTCCGCCGTGCGCCCGTCGCTCTCGAAGCTCACGCGACTGCGCCACCTCCGCGCCTCGCTGGAAAGAAGCACGGCGAGCTGGATGTGGAACCCCAGCGGATCGGTGATCTGGCGGACAATCTCTCGCATCGCGCATCCCCTCTACGGCGCAACCTTGAGCGAGAAATTAGCAGCGTGCCGGCTGTAAGAAAAGAGGGAAGTCGGCGAGAGGATTCGCCGACTTCCCTCAATGGGCAACACTTGTCTGGTTGCGGCTTAAGCCGCCGCGATTCGACACGCCTTATGCGCCGGCGAGCAGCTCCTCGACGGCCTCGCGCGAGGGCATCGCCGGGATGCCGCCGCGGCCGCGCACGCACAGCGATGCCACCGCGTTGCCGAAGCGCACGAAGGACGCCGCGTCCTCGATGCCGCACTCGGTCGGCGCCTTGCCGCTCTCCACCAGGGCGCAGAGGAAGCCGCCCCAGAAGGAGTCGCCGGCGCCCGTGGTGTCGACGGCCTCGGCACGGAAGCTCGGTACCGTGCGGTCGCCGTCGGCGCAGGCCACGTAGGCCCCCTCGGCGTCGAGCGTCACCACGACGATGCTCGGCCCCTGGGCGAGGATCGCCTTCGCGGCCGCAGCGGGCTCGGCCTCGTCGGTGAGCAGTGCGCACTCCTCGGCGGAGATCTTCACGACGTCCATGTGCTCGACGACGCTTCGCATCTGCGCCGCGGCCTCTTCCTCGCTGGTCCATAGGCTCGCGCGATAGTTGGGGTCGTAGCTCGCGATGCAGCCGGCGGCCTTGGCGCGGGCGAGCGCCACGAGGCTCGCGCTGCGGGCGGGCTCGTCGGTGAGCGAGAGCGAGCCCATGTGGAAGACGCGGCTCTCCTCGATGATGCCGCGGTCAACCTCGCCGCTGGTCAGGCGCGTGTCGGCGCCCGGCTTGCGCGCGAACGAGAAGCTCCTCTCGCCCTCGTCGGACAAGGCGACGAAGGCGAGCGTGGTGAAGGCGTCGGGGTCGGTGATGAGGCCCTGGGTGTTCACGCCGTTCTCGTCTAGGACCTCGCGCAGGAACTCGCCGTGCATGTCGTCGCCCACCTTGCCGATGATGGCGGACGAGCGGCCGAGGCGCTGGAGGGCCACGAGCACGTTGGCGGGGGCGCCGCCGGGGTTGCGCTCGAAGAGCTTCTGGCCGTTGGCGGAGGTACCGGCGTCGGTGAAGTCGATGAGGACCTCGCCCAGGGCGGTGACGTCGATCATGTGCGTATCCTTTCTGGGCGCCTCGGGCGCCGGGCGTTGTGGGGCGGGTATGCGGGCGGCATTTGCAGTTTTACGCTCGCGACCAGGGGTTTATTCGTTAGTAAAGATCGGCCATAACGTCGGCCATGGGGTAGGCGAGGGCGCGCTCGCGCATGCCCTCGACCGTCACGGAGAGCTTATCGGCGACGGGGAACCAGCGCGTCGAGAAGACCATGCGCCCGCCGTTGGCGTAGACCTCGACGACCGAGGAATCCACCAAGATGCGCAGGTCGCGGACTTTCTCGAGGTCGATGCGGCGAGAGGTGCGCCCGCAGGCGACCGCCTCGTCGGTGAAGCGGATCTCGCAGCCTTCGGCATCGCCGCGGACCTCGAGCGCGCCGTCGAACGCCACGCGGAAGTCGCCGTCGATTCCCCCGAACACGAGGTCGGCGCGGCGGCAGGGGAGGGTCGCCTCGTCGCCGGCCAGGTCGACCGCGTCCCCGCGCAGGCCCTCGAGCTCCGCGACGGGCCACTGAGCGATGCGCCCGTCGGCGCCGCGCGAAAGGACGCGCGGGACGGTGAGGCAGTGGATCCAGTCGAGGCTCTCGGGCTGGCCCGCCCATGTGGCCTCGGGCATGCCGACCCAGCCCACGAGGATGGTGCGGCCCGACTCGTCGACGAAGCTCTGGGGCGCGTAGAACTCGAAGCCGTGGTCCCAGCGGGTGAAGTCGGCGGCCGCCACGACGGCGTCTCCGTCGGCGACGCGGCGGCCGGCCGGCACGCAGAAGTAGCCGGAGTGATCGTCCACGCCGTCCGACCAGGCAAAATCGCTCACACCCTGCGGGCAGCAGCCGACGTACTCGTGGCCGTCAAGCACGATGCGGTCCGGGCACTCCCACATGTAGCCCACGGGCTCGTCGCTCCTCACGGTGCCCTCGAGCTCCCAGGCGCGGCCGTCGGCGCTGCGGTAGACGAGCATCATGCCGAGGTCGTCGCGGGTACGGGCGCCGAGCAGCATGTGGTAGGCGCCGTCCTCGAGCCAGACCTTGGGGTCGCGGACGTGGCAGCTGCAGTAGTCGGGGTAGTCGGCGTTGGTGAGCAGGGTCTCCTTGGGGCCGAGCTCGAAGCCGTCGGCGGACTCCACCAGGATCTCGTTGGCGCCGCGACCCTCGTAGACGTAGTCGAAGTCGCCGGGATGCTTCACGTTACCGGTGTAGTAGAGGCGCAGCAGGTCGCCGCCGTCCGCGGCCGCGCCGGGAATGACGATGGCCCCGCCGGAGTAGGCGCCGTTCGCATCGTCGGGCGTGTCCTGGTCGAGCACCATGCCGTGGTGGGTCCAGTGCACGAGGTCGTCGCTGGAGTAGTGCCCCCAGCCGCGACGGGCGCGCGGGGTCGGCCACTCGGGGCTCCACTGGTGGAAGAAATGATACGTGCCGCGGAACTGGCACAGGCCGTTGGGGTCGTTCAACCAACCGGTCGGCGGCATGAGGTGATAACCCATTCTCCAGGTGTCGGGGGTCATGGGGAGGTCCTCTCGCTATAGGGG
>CAVDQW010000196.1:0-3212 GCA_963610995.1 bacterium
GTGGCGCCTCCGTCGACGCCGCGCAGGTCGCCGAGACCATGACCTGGCCCGACGTCGTGGGCCTGGGCGAGATGATGAACTTCCCCGGCATCCTCTCGGGCGAGCAGAACGCGCTGGCCGAGGTGGCCGAGACCCTGCGCGCCGACGGGTGTGTGACAGGCCATTACGCCGTCGGCGAGTACGACCGCGGCCTCAACGCCTACATCGCCTCCGGCGTCGAGGCCTGCCACGAGTCCAACGGCCCCGACGACGCGCTGGCCAAGCTGCGGCTCGGCATGTACGTCCAGGCTCGCTACGGCTCGGCATGGCTGAGCCTGCCCGATTACCTGCCGCAACTGTTGGAGAGCGGTATCGACACGCGCCTCATCGCCCTGTGCACCGACGACAACCACCCGGGCACCCTGCTCAACGAGGGCGGCATGGACCGCGCCCTGCGCGCCTGCGTCGAGGTCGACTGCGACCCCGTGACGGCGCTGCAGTTCGCGACCATCAACGGCGCGACGATGCTCGGCATCGAGCGCGACCTCGGCTCCATCGCCCCCGGCAAATGCGCGGACATGGTGCTTCTCCCCGACCTGGAGACGTTCATGCCCGATGAGGTTTTCATCGACGGCGAGCTCGCGGCCGAGGGCGGCCGCGCCCTCTTCGAGGTGGACCCGTACGTGTGGCCGGATTTTATGACGCACACGATGAAGGTGGGGCGCGACTTCACCGCCGCCGACTTCGAGATCCGCGTCGACCGCCCCGACGGTATGTGCCGCGTGCGCGCCATCGGGGGCGTCGGCGGCTCGACCATCACCGAGGACGCCGTGATCGAGGTTCCGGTCAAGGACGGCAAGTTGCAGGCGAACCCGCAGATAGACGCCCTCAAGATGGCCGTGTTCGACCGTCACCACGGAGCTGAGGGCACTCACTCGTTCGGCATCTGCACGGGTTTCGGCGTTCACGGCGCCCTCGCACAGACCGTGAGCCACGACTCCCACAACCTGCTCGTCGTGGGCGACAACGACGAAGACATGGCGCTCGCGGCCCGCACGCTCGTCGAGTGCGGCGGCGGCGAGGTCGCGGTGGCCGACGGGCGCGTCCTCGCCCTCGTCGAGCTGCCCGTCTGCGGCCTCATGAGCGACCTGCCCGTCGAGGAGGTGGCGACCAAGGTGGCGAGAATCGAGCAGGCGTGGCGCGACATGGGCTGCACGATGCCCTCGCCCTTCATGACCATGGGCATCCTGTCGCTGCCCTGCGTGCCGGTGCTGCGACTCACCAACCGCGGTTACGTGAACTGCGAGACGTTCCAGTTCGAGGACCTGCTCGTGGGCTAGCGGGCAGCCCCGGGCCGCAGTGGGCACGCGAAGGTTCGGGCGCAAAAATGGCCTCAACACGAAGATGGGGAGGCGCCGCGAAGGCGTCTCCCCGTTCATTTTCTGCTGGTTCTTGGCTTCAACGCGCCGCGTGAGCGCGGCGGGCATTCGCTATGCCTGGGCAGTGACCTTCTCAGCCCCGCGCCCCTCGAGCGCCTTGGCAACGAGCGCCATACCAAGCGGCACGAGGATCATCGCGTAGAGCACGGGCACGCTGAACTGCACGAAGTTGCCCACATTCTTGCCGAAGGCGGCCTTGATGGCGGGGTAGGCGACTTGGAACCAGGCTGCCATGGGGGCGAGCGCGACGACGGCGCAGGCAAGGCGCGGGCGGAACGCGAGCTTCTCGTCGAACGCGAACCCGCGGCGCTCGAAGTAACGGCCCACCACATAGGCGCCGAGGAAACCGACGCCGCCGGACGAGTCGGCCAGCATGCTCGCGGGATCGACCAGGAGCTTGCCCTCGGAGGTGTAGTCGAGCGGGTACGGCTTGAGGATGAAGTACGCGCACGCCACGGCGCAGATGGCGAGACCGCCCAGCATGACGTACAGGTCGCGCTTGGGGTCCTTGTCGGTCCAGGCCTCGAGCCTGCGGACGACCCACAGCGAGAAGAGCGTGCTCACAAGGCCAACGATCACGTCCTGGGGCGTGTGGACGCCGAGGTAGTTGCGCGAGAAGAGCACACCCGCGACCGCGAGCCACAGAAGCACCGCGACGATGCGGTGGCCGCGCTCGCGCATCCAGATGGCGAGACCGCCGTAGGAGGCCGTCGCTCGCGTGGAGTGGCCGCTCGGGAACGAGTAGCCGGTCGCGCCGGTCTTGGCGTCGCCGAAGGGCTCGATGCGGGCATCTCGGATCCAGGGGCGATACACGCAGAAGGTGAGCTTGAGCACGCCGTTGAGGAAGATGCCGCCGGCATAGCCGCCGATGATCCTACGGCCGGTCGCGCGGTCGAACGCCCAGTAAACCAAGCAGATGATCAGCATAGGCCAAAGGCCCTCGACGCTGTGCGACAAGAACTCCATCAGGGGCGTGAGCACGTTTCCGGTGGCCTCGCGAAACTGCTGGAGGACGAGCAGGTAATCCATATCCATTGACGGTCTCCTTCTTTGGGATGCAACGAAGGAGATGATGCGGCCGGGCCCGCACCAATACCGCATCAAGCGACGCACGGCGCCGTGGATCATACGGTTTCGGTGCGGGCCCGGCCAATGCAGGGCACGCTATTCCGCGAGCGCCGCCTACTTCTCGAGCTCGGCGAGAAGGGCGCTCACGACCTCCATGGCGTCGCCGACGATGGCGTACTGCGCGGCGTTGAAGATCGGGGCGTCCGGGTCCTCGTTGATGGCCACGACGCACTCGGCGCCGGAGATGCCGGCGAGGTGCTGGATGGCGCCGGACACGCCGATGCTCACCAGCAGCTTGGGCGCGACGGAAACGCCAGTCTGCCCCACCTGGTGGCGATACTCGAGCCAGCCGGCCTCCACGACGGGGCGCGTGCAGCCGATCTCGGCGCCGAGGACCTCGGCCAGGCGGCGGACCACCTTGAGGTTCTTCTTGCTGCCGATGCCGCGGCCCACCACGACGAGGCGCTCGGCCTCGGTGATCGACGGCTCGTCGGAGGGCGTGGCGTGCTCCAGGACCTCGACGCGAGGCGCCACGTCGGCCGCGAGAATGACCTGCTCGACCGTGCCCTCGCGCGAGGCGTCGGGCTCCGGGGCGCGGAAGATGCCCGGGCGCACGGTGGCCATCTGCGGGCGGTGGGCCGGACACATGATGGTGGCCATGAGGTTGCCGCCGAAGGCCGGGCGCGTCTGGTGGAGAAGGCCGGTCTGCTCGTCCACGGCGAGCAC
>CAVDQW010000197.1:0-3519 GCA_963610995.1 bacterium
GTGCTATCACAACATCTACGACTCCTGGAGCTGGTTGGGCGGACACGCCGACGGCGAGCTCGACCTGGCCTTGGTTGCTGCGCGCGAGCTCGCGGAGGAGACGGGCGTCGAGGGTGCGCGCCTGGTTACGCGCGGCCTGCCCGAAGGCGCGATATTCTCCGTTGAGGTCCTGCCCGTCGCCGGCCACGTGAAGCGTGGGCGCTACGTGAGCTCGCACGTGCATCTCAACGTCACGTACCTCTTCGTCGCCGATCCGACTGCGCCCACGGTCGCGAAGCCCGACGAGAACAGCGCCGTCCGTTGGGTGCCCATCGACGACCTGCTCGCCCTCTCCGACGAGCCCTGGATGTGCGAGCGCGTGTACAAGAAACTGATCGCCCGTACAAAAGCGCTGCTCAGGGCCTAGGTGGGCTGTCTGTGCCGTCGTTGCTGGCTGAGACAAGCCCGCGACCGCCGCGCCCGCCCCGCGCCCAAACGGGCGCCTACCACCCGGTCCCGACGTTTCCGCCTTTTACGGGCTTGTGATAGACCAGCTCGGGCGCGTTGGGCTCGTACTTGGTGCCGCAGAGCGTGCAGATCCACTCGCGTGTCGTATTGGACACCCCGTAGCGAGTGAACTTCGCGGTCGTAACGATCACGATCGTGGCGTCGTCCTTGGGACAGTTGTAGTAGGTCGCTTCGCCGTTGATCGCGCCGCCCGCGGTTATGCGGCGGTCACCTCGGCATCGTTGCCCGCATCGTCGTCGGTATACAGCACCGACGCGCCGCCACTGATGCTTACGCGCTGGTAGATCGAGCTCCCCTCATGGCTCGCGCGGTACTCGCTTTCCAGGTCCATAAAGTACGTGTCGTCCGCGTAGTAGGTGATGTTGTGGCCGAGCTCGCGGTCGTCGAGGAAGCCGGAGCGCAGGCCGACGCGAGACCCCTCGATGATCCCGCCGTGGAAGTACGAGTTCGCCGCATGGCCGTCGGTGGAGATGTAGAGGTTGTCATAGGAGCCGTCGCCGCCGCGCGTGTTGCCCGTGATCTTGCACAGGCCGACGAGGTTGAGGTCCGTCCCGTGCGCGACGTATACGCCGCCGCCTCCGTAGATGCTGTTGCAGACGTTGCCGGTGACGGTGCAGCTGTCCATCGTGACGTTTTCGGCGGCGATGAAGGCGCCGCCGCCCCTCCGGGCGCTCTCGTTGTCGGTAATGGTGCAATTCTTGATCTGGATCCACCTCTGCTCCATGTAGATGCCGCCGCAGTCGCTCTCGGAGGTGTTGCCGCTGACGGTGAGGCCACGGATCTCGCCCTCGTTCTGCGCGGCTTTTTTCTCCTGCACGCAAATTCCGCCGCCGCCGACCGAGTCGTAGGTGCGGGCGTAGTTGTTCTTGACGGAGCCGGTTCCGTCGTCGGACACCGCGTTGAAGAACGAGTAGCCGAAGTGAAGCCCGCCGCCCGACACTGCGGTGTTGCCGCAGACGGTGGAGCCGTTCTCCAGGTGGATCCTCGTGCCGTCCGCGCAGGAGGAGAGGCCGCCTCCGTAGACCGTCCCGTAGTTGTTCCTGATGGCGGCGTTGTCCATGAAGATGTTCACGTCGTCGCCGTTCACGAGGATGCCGCCCGCGCCGCCCTTGTTGCGCTCCACGACGGCGTTGTTCTTCATGTTGATGGTGCAGTTGCCCTTGACGTAGATGCCGCCTGTGACGTCGTAGCTGCTCTCGTTGCCGGCCACCGCCACGTTGTCGAGGGTGAGCGTGCTGTCGGCGTCCATGCGGATGCCGCCGCCGTTGCTGATGTCGTAGCCGCCGGTGATAAGGCCGCCCGTCCTGACGCCGTACCAGAACTTGCGACCGAGGCTGGGGTCGAAGCCCAGGTAGTCGATCACCTTGGTTATGCCGCCCTTAAGGGTGAGGCTCGAATGTTCGTACATGCGGATGACGGCGCCGCCGCCCTGGCTGGTGATCTTGTGGCCGTTCATGTCGATGGTGAGGGACTTGCTGTCGGCCACGGTCATGGTGCCGGTGAACATCCAGTCGACGTCCAGGTAGATGACATTGCCCTCGTAGCCTGCGTGGATGGCGTCGTCGGTCGTGTAGTAATTCTTGCGGTTGCCGGCGTCGTCCAGCGAATAGGCCATGACCTCGCGGTCGTCGGCCAGCGCGCGGACGGGCACGAGCGCGCAGCCGGCGGTCGCGGTGGCAACGGCGCTGCGTAGGAAGGCGCGGCGGGAGAGGGGAGTCTCGCGGGTCTTCTTTGTGCCGGGGTCGTAGCTCGTCTTCTTCATGCCGATCAGCTCCTTTTCGGTCGCTGCCTTTTACGTATGAAGTCGAGCGTACGGGGCCGCGCGCACCAATACCGCATCATGCGGGGGGCAGCCGCCTCGCCGGCACGCGCGCATCCTGTATTGTTGACCCATGAAGAAACCTGCGGAGAAAGTGGCCGCTATGCTGGACAAACGCAACATCCGGCTAATCAAGCGCTGTTACCTGCGCCCAAGCGGCGGGACCGGTTGACCTTCGGCGAGTCCCGCGCGCCAAGAGACGGCTGTTCCATAAGCGCGGGCGCCGCGTATGGACCCGCAACCAGAGAGGTTGGTTCAATGATTTTGTCGCTTGCCCCGATGGAGGGCATTACGGGCCACGTGTTCCGCCGCGCGCACGCCGGCTGCTTCGGTGCGCTGGACCGCTACTACACGCCCTTCATCTGCCCGCCGCGCGTGGGCTCGGGCTTCGGCCGACGCGCCCGCGAGGAGCTCGATTCCGCCGCCAACCAGGGGCTTAACGTGATCCCGCAGCTGCTCACCCGCGACGCCGACGAGTTCGTGTGGGCGGCGGGGCTTCTCGCGGAGCTGGGGTATGCGGAGGTCAACCTCAACCTGGGCTGCCCCTCGGGAACCGTCGTCTCGCGTGGCAAGGGAGCCGGCGCGCTCGCCGACCCCGAGGCACTCGAGCGTTTCTTGCAGGACATCTGCGCCCGCTCGCCGCTTCCCGTCTCGGTGAAGACCCGCCTCGGCATGGAGTCCGACGACGAGTACGATCGCATCCTCGAGGTGTACTGCCGCTGCCCCCTGGCCGAGCTCATCGTGCACCCTCGCGTCCGTGCCGACGCGTACAAGGGCCGCCCGCGAAAGGTCGCCTACGGGCGCACACTCGAGGCCGCGCCGTTCCCCGTGGCGTACAACGGCGACGTGTTTACCTGCGGGGATATGGACGCTCTTCTTGCCGAGTATCCCGCCACGCGCCATGTGATGCTCGGCCGCGGGCTTCTTATGGACCCGGCGCTCGCCCGCAGGGTTCGCGGCGGCGAACCCGCGACGGCGGCCGAGCTGCGACGGTTCCACGACGCGCTCTTCGCCGCCTACGTGGCCGAGATGGGCGGCAATGCCGTGATGCGCATGAAGGAGTGGTGGTCCTACGCCAAGTGCTCCTTCGCCGACCCGACGGCGGTGTTTCGCCTGGTGAGAAAGGCTCGCCGCATCGACGAGTACGAAGCCGCCGTCGAGCGCGTCTTTGCGACGCAACCGCTCGCCGCGGG
>CAVDQW010000198.1:0-3047 GCA_963610995.1 bacterium
GCCATGCCCTCGTTGAGCGTGCGGGCGCCGAGGCTTCCGCCGAACACGAGCAGCAGCGTGGCGTCGTCAGGTACCCCGAGCGCGGCACGGCCGCGGGACCGGTCGCCGGCGATGACGGAGCGGCGCACCGGGTTGCCGGTGAGCACGACGTGGCCGGGGTCGCCCTCGCGCTCGAAGACGGGGCGGGCGGCGGGCACCGAGATGCAGACGCGCGACGCGTTTGCCGCCATCATCTTGTTGGCAAGGCCGGGAACCGAGTTCTGCTCGTGGATGAGGTACGGGATGCCCTTCTCCTTGCAGAGGCCGAGCAGCGGGACCTCGACGTAGGCGCCGAAGCCGATGGCCGCGTCGGGGGCGCCCTGAACGGCGAAACGCCGCTTGAGCGCGGCCTTGGCTCGCCAGACGCGCCACAGGGAGCTCACCGCGGTCCAGGGCTTGGAGCGATCGAAACCGGTGACCTCCACGTCGACGAGCTCGAAGCCCGCCGCGGGCACGAGGGTGCCCTCGAGCTTGGAGGGACGGCCGTAGAAGGTGACCTTGTGGCCGCGGTCGCGGAGCTCCTCTGCGAGGGCGAGGGCGGGGTTGATGTGGCCGGCGGTGCCGCCGGCGGCGATGGCGATGTTCATGTCAGAACCTTGGCTTTCGAATCGATGAGCCGGTCTTTTGCACCCGACTATCCTACGCGCGGGCGCGACCCGCGCCGACGGCGAATCCGCGCCCGCGGCGAATGCGGGCGGTGAGCGTCAGCGGCGGCCGCGGCGATCCCTGTTGGAGCCCGAGGAGCGCTGCTGGGAAGAGGGGCGCCCCCGCAGGCGCGTTGCCGCGTCGGCGTTGAGGTCGATGCGGCCGTAGGCGCGCCCGTCGTCTCGCGAGCGAGAAGCGCCGCGCGAATCGGCGGAGGCGCGGCCGCGCGCCTGGAAGCGTGCATCGCGCCCGCCGTCCATGACCGTGAACGCGCCGGCGGAGGGCCGTCCCGCGCGGCTGGCCCCGAGTCCGGAGGAACCCGAAGCCCCCGTGCGAGCCGAGCGCGGCGTGGCCTCGCCCACGAAGCTGAGCCCGGGGTCGCCGCCGTCGTCCTCGCGGACCCTCATGTTCCGGCGACGGACGTCGTGCTCGGTCTCGGGCAGCACGGAGTTCTTGGAAACGGACAGCAGCATGCCCACGAACATGAGGCAGGCCATGATCGAGGAGCCGCCGTAGCTGAGGAACGGGAGCGGCTTGCCCGAAAGGGGGATCATCCCGAGCACGCCGCAGATGTTCACGAGCAGCTGGATGATGATGATCGAGGTGCAGCCGCAGGCGATGAGGCGGCCGGCGAGGTCGGGGGCGTACTTGGCGATGCGGAAGCCGGCCCACGCGAAGAGAGCGAAGCCGACGAGCACGCCGAGGGTGCCGACCAGGCCGCACTCCTCGCCGATGACGGCGAAGATGAAGTCGTTGTGGGCCATGGGCAGATACGAGTACTTCTGCTTGGAGAAACCGATGCCCACGCCGAAGATGCCGCCGGACCCGAAGGCGTAGTAGCCCTGGACGAGCTGGTAGGACTCGCCGAGCTCGTCGGCCCAGGGGTCGATGAACGTCATGATGCGCGACAAGGCGTAGTCCTGGGTGAACGACAGGACCGCAATGACGGCGACGCCGGCGAGGAGCGCGGCGCCCAGCGCAACGGGGTTGAACCCCGCCACGAAGAGCATGATGATCAGCGTGATGGCGATGATGGCCGTCGAGCCCTTGTCGGGCTGGATGATGATGAGTCCCAGGGGGATGCCGATGCCCACCGCGGCGTACTTGGCGATCTCGAGCCCCTCGAGGTCGCCGTCGACGTAGTGGCGCTGCGCGAGCGCTGCCGTCACGGTGACGATGGCCACCTTTGCGAACTCGGAGGGCTGCAGCTGGAAGGGCCCGAGTTTGATCCAACGAGACGCGCCGTAGGTGCTGTTGGAGAAGCCGGGCACGAAGACCAGGATGAGCGCCACGATCATGACGGCCACGACGACCATGAGGTGGTCGCGCGAGAGCAGGTGATAGTCGATGTGGGCCAAGGCGTACGCAAAGGCGACGCCGATGCCCGCGTACAGGAGCTGCCGCTTGAGGTAGAACGCGGGGTCGTTGTCGCACGAGGCGCTGTTGAGGCAGGTGACCGACGAGGCGGAGTAGATCATGAGCAGGCCGAAGCAGACGAGCACCAAAGTGACCGCGATGAGCACGAGCCTGGGGCGCATGAAGCGCTCGGGCACGCCGAGGATCGCGCGCTCGACCTTCTCACCGGCGCCGCCGGACCCGTTGCCTCGGCCCTCGCGGGCGGCGCGGCCGCGGCGGGCATCGCTCGCGGAGCCGCCGAACAGATAGCTGGGGAGACGAGAAGACAACCCTACTCCCCCGCCTCGGCGCAACCGTGCTCGCGGCAGAAATCGGCCGCGAGGGACTTGAAGAGGCGGCCGCGCTCGGCCATGTTGGCGAACTCGTCGAACGACGAGCAGGCGGGCGACAGCAGGACGGTGTCGCCCTCGCGCGCGGCGGCGCAGGCGCAGTCGAAGGCGTCGCGCAGATGATCGGCGGAAACAACCTGGAGATCGGAGCCGCCCGCCGCGATTTCCTCGCGAAGGGCCTGTGCCATGCGCGGGCCGGCCTCGCCGAAGCAGACGGCCACGCGGGCGCGGGCGCAGCAAGCGCGGGAGAGCGACGCCAGGTCGGTCCCCTTGTCGTGGCCGCCGAGCAGCACGACGACGGTCCCGGGCTCGAAGGCGGTGAGGGCCTTCTCGACCGAATCGGTGTTGGTCGCCTTGGAATCGTTGACGAAGTGGATGCCCGCGGCCTCGCCGCAAGGCTCGATGCGGTGCTCGATCGGGCTGAAGGTGGCGAGTCCGCCCGAGACCGCGGATTCATCGACGCCGGCGAAGAGCGCGAGCGCGGACGCGGCAAGGGCGTTTTCCCAGTTGTGGCTGCCGCGGATGCGCAGGTCGTCCACGGAGCAGAGGTCGTGCTCGACGCCGCCCAGGCGGACGACGAGGCGCCCCTTGCGGGCGCACGCCGCGTCCGGGCCGCCG
>CAVDQW010000199.1:0-5976 GCA_963610995.1 bacterium
GGCCTGTTCTAAACAAGACAGGGGGACAGTCCCTTCGTCTTATTTTGCGAATGAGAGGACGAAGGGGCTGCCCCTGTTATATTGAGGAGTAAATTTGACGAGTTTGAGTACCCTGAGCTGCGACGCGTTCAGCGAGAAGCTCTTCTCTAAGGAGCCGGTCCCCGGCGGCGGAGGCGCCGCGGCCCTTGCGGGCGCCCTTGCGGCCTCGCTCGCCGGCATGGTCGGCAACTATACCACCGGCAAGAAGACCTATGCCGCCTACGAGGACGATGTTCAGGCCGCCCTGGTTTCTGCTGAGGCGTCGCGCGCCGCGCTCATTTCCCTCGTCGACGAGGACGCCGCCGCGTTCGAGCCGCTGAGCCGCGCCTACGGCATTCCGAAGGGCGCCGAGGGCCGTGAGGAGGCGCTCGAGGAGGCGACGAAGACCGCGCTTTTGCCGCCCCTCAAGATGGCCCGTGAGATCGCCGGCCTCGTGGACGTTCTCGAGGCCTTGGGCGAGAAGGGCTCCAAGATGCTTCGCTCCGACGTCGGCTGCGGCGCGTTTCTCGCTGCCGCCGCTCTTAGGTGCGCGGCCATCAACGTTTCCGTCAACACGCGCTCGTTGGCCGACCGTGATTATGCGGCAGGGGTCGACGCCGAGGTCGCGGGCCTGCTCGCTGCAGCAGACCGCGCCGATGCGCTCGGCTCCGGCGTCGCCGCGAGCTTTTCGAAGGGGGAGTAACGTGGCTGAACTCATGCTCGGCCTTCCCGTGGCCAAATCCATCAACGAGCGCCTGACGCCGCGCATCGAGGCGCTCAAGGCCTCCGGCGTGACGCCTAAGCTCGCCATCGTTCGCGTCGGTGCCCGCGAGGACGACCTCTCCTACGAGCGCGGCGCCCTTAAGCGCTGCTCGATGCTCGGCATCGAGGCGGAGGTCATCGAGGTCGCGGCCGAAAACGCCACGACTGAATCCATGATCGCGACGCTCGAGGGCCTGAACGTACGCGAGGACGTTCATGGCGTCCTGATGTTCCGGCCTTTGCCCAAGACCATCGACGAGGCGGCCGTCTGCGCGTCCCTCTCGCCCGAGAAAGACCTCGACTGCATGACGCCGACGTCGCTTCTCACCACGCTCTCCGGCCGTGGCGCGGGCTTTGCCCCTTGCACTGCCGAGGCCGTCGTCGAGATGCTCGATTTCTATGGCGTGGAGCTCGATGGCGCGAATGTGACCGTCGTGGGTCGCTCGCTCGTCATCGGCAAGCCGGTCTCCATGATGCTCCAGGCGAGAAACGCCACCGTGACCATGTGCCACACCCACTCGCGCGACCTTGCCGCTGCTTGCGCGGGCGCCGACGTGGTCGTCGCGGCCGCGGGCCATGCCCGCACCGTGCGCGCCGACGCCCTTCGCGAGGGGCAGGTCGTCGTCGACGTGGGCATCAACTGGGACGAGGCCGCGGGCAAGCTGGTCGGCGACGTCGATTTCGATGCCGCCGAGCCTAAGGTGGCGAAGATCTCGCCCGTGCCGCGCGGCGTCGGTTCGGTCACGACCGCAGTTCTAGCAAAACACCTGGTAGAAGCAGCAGAAAGGAACCTCGCATGAAGTTGAGCGAGAAGCCCTCTTCCTCCTACAGCGGCGCGATGACGCCCGTTTCCATCGAGCTCAAAGCAGAGCGCGTCGCCGCCACCAAGGCCGCGACGGAGCCTGTCCCCGCTTTTGCGCTCGCCGTTCTCGCGGGCCTCTTCGTCGCCCTCGGCGCCACGTTCATGCTCGTGGTCAAGTGCGACTCGGCCCTGCCCTTCGCCGCCACTCAGCTGCTCGGCGGCTTCTCCTTCACATTGGGCCTCTTCCTCATCCTTGCCGCGGGCGCGGAGCTCTTCACCGGCAACTGCCTCATGGTGATGGGCCCGCTCTCCGGGCGCTTCGGCTGGGGAGGCCTGCTCAAGAGCTGGCTCGTCGTCATCGTGGGCAACCTGGTGGGGAGCCTCATCGCAGCGGCATTGCTCATCGGCGCGGACGCGGGTTCCGCAAACGGCGGCGCCTTTGCGACCGCGGCCGTCTCCGTCGCGACGGCCAAGACCTCGCTGCCTTGGCTCACGGTCTTTTTCCGCGCGATTCTCTGCAACGTCCTCGTGTGTCTCGCCGTCTGGTGCGGGCACGCGGCCACCAACGTCGCCGATAAGTTCTTCGCTGCGCTGCTGCCCGTCATGGCTTTCATGGGCGCGGGCTTCGAGCACTGCGTGGCCAACATGTTCTTCTTGCCGTACGCGCTCATGCTGCAGGCCACGGGCGTCGCGGGCGCCGTCACGCTCGGTGGCTGTGCCATGAACCTCTCGGCCGCAATCCTCGGCAACGCCGTCGGCGGCGCCGCCCTCGGCATCGTGTACTGGTTCGTCTATGGTCGCGGCCGCAAGGAGAAGGAGTAGGGATGGAGAACGACGTCAACGTCTCTGGGTATCGGGCTATCGACAAGCCCCGTATTGAGGCCGCTGTGCGCGAGTTCCTCATCGGCATCGGAGAGGACCCGGACCGCGAGGGCCTTCAGGGCACTCCCGACCGCGTGGCCCGCGCTTGCGAGGAAATTTTCGGCGGCCTGCAGGAAGACCCCGGGGCCCATCTGCGCAAACAGTTCCACGAGCCCGGCAATGAGGAGATGGTCGTCGTGCGCGACATCCCGTTCTCCTCGATGTGCGAGCACCACCTTCTCCCGTTCGTCGGCAAGGCCCATGTTTGCTACATCCCGCGCGACGGGCACGTGACGGGCCTTTCGAAGATCGGCCGCTGCGTCAGCGGCTACGCGCACCGCCCCCAGCTCCAGGAGCGCCTCACCGGCCAGATCGCAGACGCGATCGTGCGCGAGCTCAACCCCCTCGGCGTGCTTGTCGTGCTCGAGGCGGAGCACACCTGCATGACGATGCGCGGCATTCGCTCCGCCGGCGCCGTTACGGCCACTTCCGCCGTCCGCGGTTGCTTGCGCGAGATCAAGACGCGTCAGGAGGCTATGCGCCTCTTGCTCGGCAACTAGGCTTTTACCAGGAGATATCGCATGTACCAAGTTCCGTTCGAATTTGACGTCCTCGACTATGAGGGGTCGCTCGCCCAGCTGCACTCGGCCCTGCGCTTCGGCATCTGCCCCATGCTAGAGACCGTTGAGGACATGCTGGCCGAGCTCGGAGACCCTGACCTGAGCTTCGATTGCATCCAGATCGCCGGCACGAACGGCAAGACCTCGACGTCGCGCTACACGGCGGCGATCCTCTCCGGCGAGGGCAAGAAGGTCGCGCTGTATACCTCCCCCGAGCTCGTGAGCTATACCGAGCGCATGGAGGTGGCGGGCGCGCCCGTCTGCGAAGCTGATTTTGCGTACGGCATCTCCGCCGCGGCTGAGGCCGGCCGTCGCGTGAACGCCCGGCGGGCATCTGCTGGCGAGCGCCCGTACGACATCACCGAGTTCGATACCCTCACGGTGGCCGCGATGGTCGTTTTCGCGCGCTCAGGCGTCGACGTCGCCGTGCTCGAATGCGGCATGGGCGGGCGTTGGGACGCGACGTCTGCCGCCAAGTCGATCAAATCTGTGGCCGTGACGGGAATCGGTCTCGACCATATCCATGTTCTCGGAGACACTCTCGAGGCCATCGCCGGCGAGAAGGCCGCCGTCATCAAGTCGGGACGCACTTGCGTTCTCGGCACCGGTTGCGCCGCCCCCGCCTCGGTTGAGGACGTCTTCCTGGCACAATGCGAGTCTGCCGGCGTCGTTCCCACGCTGCTGAGGCCGCTGGACCTTGCGGACGCCGCCGGCGAGGTCCCGGCGGAGCCGTTCCGCGATCATCCCGGTATGCCACTGGCGACGTTCAAGGTCACCAAGCGCCCGCCGCGCCTCGGTGCCCCGCTCGAGCTCGATGTCCGCACGCCCCGGGGCGATTACCCCGAGCTCGCCGCGCTCAAACCCGCTTACCAGGCCACGAACATCGCCTGCGCCGTCGTGGTCAGCGAGGACTACCTCGGACGTGCCTTGGATGCCGATAAGCTCTTCACCAGCGTCATCGAGTGCCCCACCCCCGGCCGCTTCCAGCTTCTGCGCCCCGAGCCGCCGCTGCTCATCGATGCCTGTCACAATCCGCAGAGCGTCGAGACGTTCCTCGCGAGCCTCTCCGAGATCACCTTCATCGACGGGTCCGAGCCGACGCTGCTCTGCGCCGTTCTCGCCGATAAGGACGTGCGGGGAATCGTCGAGCTGCTCGCGAGCCGCTTCCATAAGGTGGCCTGCACGCAGACGTCTTCGCCGCGCGCCCTCTCCTCGTCCGAGCTCGTCGACCTTTTCCGCGACGCCGGCTCCACGGTGGTGGGGGAGTACCGGGACGTTCCCTCGGCTTTGTCCGCCTTATGTGAAGAATCGCTCGTTGCGTGCGGTTCCATCACGCTTGCTGGTGAGGTCGCGGCCGCATTCGCATAACCTCTGTTACAATTCATTCAACTGTGCTGGCCGCGATGGCTGGCCGCTTGTGTCTCTGAAGCCTACGAAGGGGTCCCACTTATGTCGGAACTGATCGACCAAATCCTTACGCCTGAGGTCCGCATGGTCCTCTATCTGATGGTCGTTTGCGTCGTCATGCTGTACATCCTGTCCATCGTCTACGTTGTGCGCGACGCCCAGCGTCGCGGTGCCGAGCCCTGGTGGATGTGGGCCATCATCTCCGTCATCCCCATCGTGGGTCTGCTCGCCTACGTCATCCTGCGCCCGAGCTCCTATCTCATCGACCGCGAGGAGCAGGATCTCGACATCGCCCTGCGAGAGCACCAGCTCTCCCATTACGGCATCTGCCCCAAGTGCGCCGCGCCGATCGACCGCGACTTCGTCGTCTGCCCGATCTGCAACACGCAGGTCCGCAACGTCTGCCCGACCTGCCACCGTCCGCTCAACGCGGACTGGAAGGTCTGCCCTTACTGCCGCACCCGCATCCAGTAAGGCCTTGCAAATCGATGAAGCCCCCGCATCGTCGGGGGCTTTTTTCGTTCAAGGGTTTCTAGCAGCGGTTATTTGTGGTAAACCTATATCAGTCTTAAGCAACGAAAGGTTTAGGAAGCATGGCTCTCGTGCTTGCGCTCAGCGCACGAACTCAGACTATTTAGGCGCCTGCCCCACACTCGACGGCCCGCGAGGCCTCGTGGCAGGCGCCACATATCGCCCCGACGCAATCCTGCGCCGCTGGGCGTTTTTCATGTTCGCCCCATGCTTTTCCCATCACCTAAGGAAGAGGTTCCAATGAAGATCCTGCAGAACGACGGCCAGGTCATCGAGTGCCCCGAGGACGAGGTCACCCATGTTGTGCGCCACTCCGCAGCCCACATCATGGCCCAGGCCATCTCTCGCCTGTACCCTGGTGCCGACTTTGCCTACGGCCCCGCGACCGACAACGGCTTCTACTACGACGTCGACCTGCCCGAGGGCGTTAAGGTGAGCGAGGACGATTTCCCCGCCATCGAGGCCGAGATGAAGAAGATCGTCAAGGAGAACCTCAAGTTCACCACCTTCGAGCTCCCGCGCGACGAGGCCGTCAAGCTCATGGAGGAGCGCGGCGAGAAGTATAAGGTCGAGCACATCGGCGACCTGGCCGACGATGCCCGCATCACCTTCTATCAGCAGGGCGATTACATCGATATGTGCGTCGGCCCCCACATCTGCTACACCAAGGCGCTCAAGGCCTTCAAGCTCACGGGCGTCTCCGGCGCCTACTGGAAGGGCGATAAGAACAACAAGATGCTCACCCGCATCAACGGCACCGCCTTCGCCACTAAAGACGAGCTCGACGAGCACCTGCGCCTCATCGAGGAGGCCAAGAAGCGCGATCACCGCAAGATCGGCCGCGAGATGGACCTGTTCATGATGCGCGACGAGGCCCCCGGCTTCCCGTTCTTCCTGCCCAACGGCATGGTCCTCAAGAACACGCTGCTCGACTACTGGCGCGAGATCCACCACAAGGCCGGCTACGTCGAGATC
>CAVDQW010000200.1:0-4629 GCA_963610995.1 bacterium
CTCGTGGAGCAGGTGGCCGAGGTCCCGACCGACCCCGGCTGCTACCTGTGGAAAGACGCCTCCGGCACCGTGGTCTACGTGGGCAAGGCCAAGAACCTCCGCGCCCGCCTGCGCCAGTACGTCACGCTCTCGGACGACCGCCAGAAGATCCCGCTCATGATGCAGGTCGTGCGCTCCTTCGACTACGTGGTCGTGGGCTCCGAGCACGAGGCGCTCGTCCTCGAGCGCAACCTCATCGCCCAGTACCACCCCTACTTCAACGTGGACTTCAAGGACGACAAGTCCTATCCCTACATCGCCATCACCGAGTCGGACGTCTTCCCGGCCATCAAGTACACCCGAGAGAAGCACCGCAAGGGCACGCGCTACTTCGGCCCCTACACCGACGCCAAGGCCGCGCGCGAGACCATCGACACCCTGCGCAAGTTCGTGCCCATCTGCACAGCCAACTGCGCAGAGTGGAAGCGCGCGAAGCGGCTGCTCGAGCGCGAGCCCGACCAGGCCTCCGTGGCCAACATCGTGCTCGCGGGCAAGTGCCGCCCCTGCTTCGACTACCACGTGGGGCGCGGCCCCGGCGTGTGCTGCGGCGCCATCGACACGGTGGAGTACGCCCGCCACGTGCGGCAGGTCGAGGACTTCCTGCAGGGCAAGCGCAGCGCCATCGTGGGCGAGCTCACCGATCAGATGGCCGAGGCCGCGGCCGACCTCGACTTCGAGCGCGCCGGACGCCTCAAGAAGCGCCTTCAGGGCCTGCAGGCGCTCGACGTCAAGCAGCAGGTCATGTTCGCGCCCGACGTGAACATGGACCTCATCGGCTTCTACCGCGAGGAGACCATCGGCTGCGCCTGCGTCTTCGTGGTGCGCGAGGGCCGCACGATCCGCTCGGTGGAGTTCGTGCTCGACAAGGGCGCCGACGTGGGGGAAGACGAGCTGCAGGCCGGTTTCGTCAAGCGCTACTACGATGAGACGGCCGACGTGCCGGCCGAGGTGTGCCTCTCAATCGCCCTTTCGGACGCCGACGTCATCGCCGGCTGGCTCGCCGAGAAGCGCGGCCACAACGTGCGCCTGCACCGCCCGCAGCGCGGCGAGAAGAAGCACCTGCTCGACATGGCCGCTTCCAACGCCCGCCACGCCCTCATGCGCTACATGGTGCGCACCGGCTACGCGGACGACCGCACGAACCAGGCCCTCATGCAGCTCGAGAGCGCCCTTGCCCTCGACGCGCCGCCGATGCGCATCGAGTGTTTCGACATCTCGACCCTACACGGCCACTTCACCGTGGCCTCCATGGTCGTGTTCACCAACGGCCGGCCCGACAAGTCGCAGTACCGCCGCTTCAAGATCCAGACGCCGCTCACCGAGGCGAACGACTTCGTGAGCATGTCCGAGGTTCTGGGGCGGCGCTACAGCCCTGAGCGCATGGCCGACGAGCGCTTCGGCTCACGCCCCGACCTGCTTGTGGTCGACGGCGGAAAACCTCAGCTCACGGCAGCCATGAACCAGCTGGCCGAGCTCGGGCTCGACATCCCGTGCTGCGGCCTGGCCAAGTCGGACGAGGAGGTCTTCGTCCCCTGGGACGACACGCCCGTCGTGCTGCCCTCCGGCTCGCCCTCGCTCTACCTCATCAAGCAGGTGCGAGACGAGTCGCACCGCTTCGCCATCACCTTCCACCGCGAGCTTCGCGACAAGGCCATGACGGCGTCGGTGCTCGACGACGTGCCGGGCGTGGGGCCCAAGCGAAAGCGCCTGCTCATGCGCGAGTTCGGATCCCTCAAGCGCCTGCGGGAAGCCACCGAGGAGAGGATCGCCGCCACGCCCGGCGTCCCCGCCGACGTCGCGCACGCCGTGTGGCAGGCGCTCCACGAGCAGCAGGACCTCTAAGGGGCGATGCCCTGAGGACCGGCTCCCCATGCCCCTGGTTGAGCGGGCATCCGCGCGCGGGCCCGGGTGCACCTGGGATATACTGGGCGCAGTTGACTGAATTTGCGCGTTTCTGGCGCTTAAGATTTTTGGGGGAGTCCATGGCCGATAAGAACGTTTCCGCTCCGCTTGACGCCGAGGCCGCGGCGAAGGCCGCCTTCGCGTCCGTGGCAAACCAGGAGTTCCCGACCGATATCTTTAATGCGCCGCAGCTCAGGTGGGCAGTTATCGGTTGCGGCGTCATTGCCAACCAGATGGCGGATTCCCTCGCGCTCGCGGGCCGCTCGCTGGCGGGCGTGCAGAACCGTACCCGCGCCAAGGCCGACGCCTTCGCCGCGGCGCACGGGGTGTCGCGGGTCTACGACACGCTCGAGGAGCTCTGCGCAGACCCCGACATCGATGCCGTCTACGTCACGACGCCGCACAACACCCACATCCGCTACCTGCGGGCGGTTCTCGCCGCGGGCAAGCACGTGCTCTGCGAGAAGTCCATCACGCTCAATTCCGCCGAGCTCGACGAGGCCCGCGAGCTTGCCCGCGCAAACGGCGTGGTGCTCATGGATGCCACGACCATCCTGCATATGCCGCTCTACCAGCAGCTTGTTGCCCGCGCGAAGGCCGGCGAGTTCGGTCGCATGAACATGGCGCAGGTCAACTTCGGCAGCTTCAAGCCCTACGACCCCAAGACCCGCTTCTACAACCGCGAGCTCGCCGGCGGGGCCGTGCTCGACATCGGCGTCTACGCGCTCAGCATCATGCGCATCTTCATGGAGTCGGCCCCGACCGAGGTCGTGAGCCTCGGCAACACCTGCGAGACGGGCGTTGACGTGGCGGGCGGCGCCGTCTGCCGCAACACCGAGGGCCAGATCGGCGTCATCAGCCTCACCCTGCACTCCAAGCAGCCCAAGCGCGCGGTCATCTCCTTCGACAAGTGCTACCTCGAGGTCGAGCAGTACCCGCGCGCCGACCGCGCGCGCATCGTCTGGACCGATGACGGGCGAGTCGAGGAGGTCGCGGCCGGCACCGAGGCCTACGCGCTCTGCTACGAGATGGCCGACCTCGAGCGCGCCGTCGCGGGCGACGCCGAGGCCGCGCGCCTCATCGGTTACGCGGCCGACGTCATGCGCGTCATGGACAAGCTGCGCGCCGACTGGGGCGTCGTGTACCCCGAGGAGGAGAAGTAATGCTCGCCGACCAGCGACACTCCCGGATCCTGGAGATCATCAACGCGAACGGCTCGGCCACAGTGGTGAACCTGGCCTCCGAGCTGGGCATCTCCGAGTCGACGATCCGCCGCGACCTCGAGAAGCTCGACGAGGCGGGGCGTCTCTCCAAGGTGCACGGAGGGGCCGTGGCCCTCGACCTCGAGGGCGTCACGCGCGACGTGCCCATCGCCGAGCGCTCCGCCCTGAACACCGCAGAGAAGCGCACCATCGCCGCGGCGGCGGCCCCGCTCGTGGGGCCGCACGACTTCGTCTACCTCGACGCCGGCACCTCCGTCGACGCCCTTATCGACGCCCTTACCGAGAAGCGCGCCCGATACGCCACCGACTGCGTGAGCCATGCGCTCAAGTTGGCCTCGCGCGGCTTCGACGTCGTGGTCCTCGGCGGCTCGCTCAAGAGCGCGACCGAGGCGCTTGTCGGGCCCGACGCGAACGCCGCCGTGAGCCGTTATCACTTCACGCTGGGGTTCTGGGGCACCAACGGCGCCACGATCGAGGACGGTTACACCACGCCCGACTTCAACGAGGCCGAGGTCAAGCGCTTGTCGATGGCCAGGACTATCCACCGCTTCGTCCTCGCCGACGCGAGCAAGGTGGGCCGCACGAGCTTCGTCACCTTCGGCGACTTCGAGTCGGCCACCCTCATCACGAGCCCGCTTCCCGCCGGCAGCCCCTACGCCTCCCGCGACAACGTCGAGATCGCGTCCTAGCCTGCAATTGGTGACAGTTTCCGCGTTGCAAGGGAATCCGCGCTGATGCAACGTAGCCCGTAGGCCCGTTGCCCCCTTGCAACAACGTGAGATGTGAAACGCGGTGACTGTCACCAATTGCAGGCGGCTCGAGGTCGTCGTCCCCGCCACCTGCGACGCACCTGCCGTTGGTGACAGTCACTACGTGCACATCCGCCTCGGCTTTGTCCCGTCGGCTTCACGACTCGTTATCTTGCCCGTCGCCCTCGCTCGCATGCACGTAGAAACAGTCACCAACTGCAGGTGTCCCAGCCCGGAGCGCCTGCTATTGGTGACTGTTTCCGCATTGCAAGGGGATTTACGCCGATACGACGTGGCCCGTAGGCCCGTTGCCCCCTTGCAACAACGTGAGATGTGAAACGCGGTGACTGTTACCAATTGCAGGCGGCTCGCAGGTCAAATTTGCTCACTAACCCGCAAACCCAAGCAAAAACTTTCATTTCAACAACCATTCACGGCCGATAACCTACCGTTCGCCGCCGCTTGGAAGAAATTGCACGAAACCATTCACAAATGAGCAAAAACGTGCAATAGTTCTCGCCAGCAATCACAGCCAAACGACGTCACGGAGGCCGGCCATGATCTACACCGTCACGTTCAACCCCTCGCTCGACTACATCGTCCGTGTGGACGATATGCGCCTGGGCGTGATCAACCGCACCAGCTACGAGCAGATCCTCCCCGGCGGCAAGGGCATCAACGTGTCCATCGTCCTGGGCAACCTCGGCCACGCCTCC
>CAVDQW010000201.1:0-8727 GCA_963610995.1 bacterium
GTTGCAGATAAGGGTGGCGCCGGCCTTGGCGTGGGCGATGGAGGGCGGCTCGGGGACCCAGAGGTCCTCGCAGAGCTCGGCCGCGACCACGAGCTCGGGCATATCCTCGCAGGTAAAGAGCTGGTTTGTGCCGAAGGGAACGTCGAGCTGGCCCGCGATATCGATGGGGACAACGTCGGTCGTGCCGGGGATGAAGTGGCGACCCTCGTAGAACTCGTTGTACGTGGGCAGGTAGCGCTTGGGCACGACGCCCAGGACGGTGCCCGCGCTCACCACGGCGGCGCAGTTGTAGAGCTTGGCGTTGACGCGGACCGGCAGGCCCACGAGCAGCAGGGCGTTGAGGTCGGCCGTGGCCCGCGCGAACTGCGCGAGGCCGTTCTCCGCGGCGGAGAGAAGTGCGTCTTGCCAGAAGAGGTCCTCGCAGGTGTAGGCCGTGAGACAAAGCTCCGGCAGAACGACGACCATGGCGCCGTCCTCGGTGCAGGCGCGGCGGGCGGCCTCCACACAAGCGTTGACGTTGAAGGTCACGTCCGCGACGCGCACCTCCGGCGTAATGGCCGCGACCTTAACGAACCCGTCCTGCATAACGACCTCCTCATAAGACAAAGCGAGCGGCGGATCTGATTTCCGTCGCTCGCTCCATTCTAGCGATGTATGCCCGCAGATTAGCTCTCAGAGCAACCGGCCCGAAGCATATGTATGAGGAAGCGGATGCCTTGGAGATATGCCCTTCGGGTTATGCGCTCGTCGGTGCCGTGGACACCGCGGGATACCTCGTCCGCGTCGGCCACGAAGGGCGAGAAGCGCAGGCAGGAGTCGCAGACGCACTCGTACATGCGCGAGTCGGACGCGCCGAGAAGAAATGACGGCACCAAGGGCAGGGCGTCACCGGTCTCGGGATCAGCAAAGTAACGGGCGCACGCCGCGCGCAGCGCGTCGGCGCCCGGCCCCTCGAAGCGAGAAATAGCCGACGGATCGTTGCTTACCTCTCGCACGAGCTCGACCTCGACCGGCAGGTCGGCGAGAAACTCCTTCACGCGGGCCACAAGGTCGGCCACTGTCGTGCCCATAAGCAGGCGGAAGTTCACCACGGCGGTCATGTCCTGCGGCATCACGTTGGCCTGGGCGCTTCCACCCTCGACCATAGTGGGCGCGCAGGTGGTGGTCACATAGGGATAGAGCTCCGGATCGGCGAGAAGGTCGTGCGGGTTCATGCTGGTATCCGCGCCCGCCGCCTCAAGCGTCGCACGGAAAAGATCGGTCATCTCGCAGCCCCAGTCGGCGCGGTTCAAGCGCGTGATGGCCTCGGAGAGCACGGCCAGAGACGTGCCGCCAAACGGGTTGGACGAATGCCCGCCCGCACTTCTCACCGTCAGGCGAACGTCCGCATAGCCCTTTTCGGAGAGAAACACCATAAGGCCGCGCTTGGCCGTGCCGCCAAACATGGAGAGGTCGCTCACCAGATAGTCGCCCTCGTCGATGGCGAACTCCGCGCGAACGCCGCGGCGCAGCAGCTCCTGGCCCATGGCGCGGGCGCCCGACTGCAGCGTCTCCTCGTCCTGACCCAGGCAGATGATGACGGTGCGGTCCATGCCGCCCTCGTGCGCCAGCAGGTACTCCACGGCCTCGAGCATGCCCATGACCTGGTCGCTCATGTCCAGCGCACCGCGGCCCCAGACGTATTCGTCATCCACGTGGCCGGAAAACGCACCGTGGGTCCAATCGTCCTCGGTGCCGGGCACCACGGGCACGACGTCCATGTGGCCCAGCAAGAGCGCCGGACGCAGCTCAGGCTTGCGCCCGGGCACCGTGAGCATCAGCGAGTGGTCGACCTTCTCGACAGTTGCCGCAGCAAACAGCAACGGGAAGCAGCCGCGGAAGTACTCCTCCAGCTGGTCAAACGTCGCCCAGTTGGTCTCCTCGCGAGAAGGACCGTCCACCGTGGGGATGGCAAGCTCCGCCGCCAAGCGCTCGCAGAGGGCCTTCTCGTCGAGGTCCGGGTAATCGTCCTCGTGCGCAAAGAACTGCCAGACCTCGGCCATGGCCTAGGCCTCCGTGGGAGCCGCGATGTCGGCGCCGGCCCCCTCGGCACCCTCGGGCGCCGGGTCGTTCAAGTAGCGGGCAAGGAACTCGCGCGTACGCGGCATCTTGGGATTGGTGAACATCTTGGCCGGGCTATCCGCCTCAGTGATGACGCCGTCACTCATGAAGATGACCTTGTCGGAGACGCTCTTGGCAAACGCCATCTCGTGGGTGACCACGACCATGGTCATGCCCTCGGCGGCAAGGTCGCGCATGACGTTCAGAACCTCGCCGACGATCTCAGGGTCAAGGGCAGAGGTGGGCTCGTCAAACAGCATGATCTCAGGCTCCATGCACAGGGCACGTGCGATGGCCACGCGCTGCTTCTGACCGCCGGAGAGCTTGGTCACGGGCGAATGCACAAAGTCGAGAAGACCCACAGCCTCCAGGCGCTTCATCGCACGGGCCTCGGCCTCCTCCTTGGAGCACTTCTTCAGCGTCACGGGCGCCAGCGTGCAGTTATCCAACACGTTCATGTTGTTGAAGAGGTTAAAGCCCTGAAAGACCATGCCGATCTTCTCACGGAGCTTGTTGACGTCAACATGGTCGGCGGCCAGGTCGTAGCCGTGGAACCACACATGACCGGCGTCGGGGGTCTCGAGCAAGTTCATGCAGCGCAGCAACGTGGACTTACCGGAACCAGACGGGCCGATGATGGTCACGACCTCGCCGGGCATGACGTCAAAGTCGACGCCGCATAGAACGGGGCGGACGCCGAAGGTCTTCTCGATGCCCTCGACGCGGATGAGCGGGGCGGTTTCGGCGCTGACGTCGGGCTGCTCGGCGGCAGCTGCGGCGGGCTCGTAGGGGCGGCCGGCGACGGACGCTGCAATCTTGGCGTACTTCTCACTTGCCATGGCTGTTCTCCTTCTTCCTGCCGTCTAATGCTCGTCGGCCTGGGTCGCAGGGGCGGGTACGTCGGCGGTGCCGAGGACCGGGGCGGGCCTCGAGCCGTCGAGCTTCTTCGAAAGAAGGCCGAGGAGCTTGGTCGCCACGAGCGTCAAGATAAGGTACACGGCCATGGCCACAACGTAGATCTCCATTTGCTTGTAGTACTTGCCGGCGATGGTCGTGGTGGCGAACATGAGGTCAACGACTCCGATGACCGAGAGGACCGAGGAGTCCTTGAGGTTGATGACCAGCTCGTTGGAAAGCGCCGGGATGGAGTTCTTCACGCCCTGAGGGAAAACGACCTTGCTCATAGCCTGCCACTGGGAGAGACCGAGCGAGCGAGCGGCCTCGGCCTGGCCGGAGTCAACGGCCCCGATGCCGGAACGCAGCACCTCCATCATGTAGGCGGTGGAGTTGAGCGAGATGGTCACAAGGCCAGCGATGAATGTGGTCCAAATAGAGCCGATCTCGGTGGTGCTGAAGCCGAGAACCTTGAAGACGCTGATGCCGCCAAAGTAGATGAGCAGGCCCTGGATCATCATTGGGGTGCCTCGGACCACGGTGGAGTACACGCGAGCAAAGCCCGAGCCAACGACTTTGAGGAAGCGCACAAAGTCGTTGTCGGAACGGTCGACGACCTGGATGCGCAGGAAGACCAGCAGCAAGGCCAGGAAGAACGCGATCACGGTACCGAAAACGGCAAGAAGAATAGTGTTCTCAATACCCGTCACGTAGACGCTGCTGGTGTTGTACAGCATGTAGATCGAGCTGGCCCAGAAGTCCGTGGGGTTGGTCTCGGCGGCGACGGCAGTGGTCGCCATATCGCAGAAGCCAACGACCCAGCGGTCGATCATGAAGACCAGAACGACAGTCCACACGAGGTGGGAGCAGATGCGCTCCACGCGCTTGGCGACCGGTTTGGTGAAGGGCGAGGTGGCCCCGTAGTCGCGCCACTTGACCAGCTTGTTGACCAGAGCCGCGAAGGAAACCGCAAGCCACGTCATCAACACGTAGTAGAGCGCGCACTCAACCGCATAGGACTTCATCAAGAAGCTGGATGCGGAGTGCGGGGAGTTGCCGAGCATAAGCCCGATCAGCGCAAAGACGCTCGTGCCGAGAAACACGTAGCGGTGGTCGCCCTTAAAGAACGCGGCAATCTTGCCAAGGCGCCCCTTTGCAGGCTTGGCCGTGCGGACGGCCGCAGATGAGGTGCTCATCTAGTCCTCCTAGAAGATACGCGAAAGGGCGTCCGCGCATTTGAAGGTCACGGACGCCCAGCTAGAGCATGTTTGGGATGGTCTTACGCAGGCTGACGGGCGATGATCTCGGTCCAGGTGGAGTTGGTGACGCCCAGGTCGGCGATGGCCTCGTTAATCTTGGCGAGAACGTCGTCCTGGCCCTTCTTGAGGCCCACGTTGCAGGAGACCTCCTCGGGGAACAGCGTGTAGTTGCCGTCAAAGGAGATGGCGGTAATGCCGGGGTTTGCGGCGATAAGGGACTCGCGGTTCTCGGTGTTGTAGGTGATGCAGTCGCAGGCGCCCTGGTTGAGGTGGGAGAGCTGCGCGGGCACGGAGTCGACCGGGGTCATGTGGGTGACGCCCTCGAAGTCGTCGATGACGGTATCGAGCAGGGTGTCCTTCTGGCCAAGGATGGTGGCGCCTGCCAGGTCGGCCGCAGAGTTGGCGCTGGCGTAGGGGCTGTCCTCCTTGCAGAGAAGGCCGTAGGTGCCGATGAAGTAGCCATCGGAGAAGTCGATGGACTCGCGACGCTCGTCGGTGGGGGTCATGCCGGCGATGATAACGTCGATGGTGCCGGAGTTCAGGGCCTCGATCAGGCCGGACCAAGCGAGCTTGACGGCGACGGGCTCCAGGCCAAAGGCGGCAGCGATCTTCTTGGCGACGTAGATGTCGATACCGTCTGCGTAGGCGCCGTCCAGGCCCTCAACCGGAATGGTGTTCTCGGTCTCCACGTCGGTCTGCCAGTTGTAGGGCGGGTAGGCGACCTCCATGCCCACGCGAAGCTTGCCGCCCTCGCCAAAGGTAGAGGCGGAGGCGGTATCAGAACTGGCGGAGCTGCTGGAGCTGGATTCGCTGGTAGCGGTGGACGGGCCACAGGCGGTGAGGACCGTCATGCCCCCGATGCTGAGCGCCGCGATGCCGGACATCTTAAGGAAGTCGCGGCGAGAGATGCCTGCGGCCTTCGTGCTGGGGGTGTTCTTCATGGTGGTTCCTCCCGAAAACTGGTCTGTTTCCCCTTCCGTGCCGCGCAACCGGTGGGGACCCATTCCCCACCCCCTTGCAACCGAATGCGAGAAAGTTACGCGCACGTTCGGTAGGTTACGCCATTGCGCGGGGCCGCGCGTGGCTGAAAGCCAAGGGAAACTGCCATTTAACCGTGCGAAATAGGGTGGAGCGGACAAAGGGACCGTCCCTTTGTCCACAGCTACGCGAAACGGCCCGCGGGCATGGCAGCCGCGGGCCGTTTCGGCGTCGATAAGACGAAGGGACTGTCCCCTTGTCTTACTTGATGTCGCGCCAGTGGCGGACGTTGTTCTCCCAGATGTAGGAGTAGCCCTTGGCGAGCTCGCGGGCGGTCTTGGGCTTGACGCCGGTGACGTCCTCGATGTCGGTGGAGGCCACGTCCATGAGGCCCTCGGCCACGGAACCCTCGTTGGTCACCATGTCGTTGCCGCACCAGGGCACGGGCGCCTGCGAGAAGTCCTCGGTCGCGGTGCGCGGGATGTGCATGGAGTCGAGGTAGGCGAAGAACTCCTCGTGGCTGACCGGGCAGTACTCGATGTGGCGGCCGGAGAGGTCGGAGATCAGAGCCGCGAGGTCGCGCTGGGAGAGTGACTCGCAGCCGCAGGCCTTATAGGTGCGGTTGTCCTCGCCCTTGCCGAGCAGCAGCGCCGCGGCCATGCGGGCCACGTCGTCCTTGGGCACGTAGGTGGCCTTGCCCTCGCCGGCGGTGGTGTACCACTTGTTGTCGCTCATAAGGGCCAGCATGACGGAGGTGGTCAGGCAGTTCTCCAGGTACAGGTTGTCCTGCATGAAGACGTACTTGATGCCGGTCTCCTCGGCGCGCTGGCGGATGTAGGCCTCGGTGGCGGTGTGGTCGGGCGTCACGTAGACGTGGGCGTAGCGCGGGTCGGAGGCGCCCAGGAACGAGGTGTAGGTGAGGTGCTGCACGCCGGCAGCGATGGCGGCGTCCACGACGTTCTTGTGCTGCTGGACGCGGATCTCGCCGATGGTCACGGCGCTGACGATGTAGATGCGGTCGCCGCCGCGGAAGGCCTCGGTCATCTCCTCGACGTTGTCGTAGTTGGCCTGGCGGATGGAGACGCCCAGGCCCTCCCACTTCTCGCGGCGCTCAGGCTTGAGCCACGCCAGGTTGGGGCAGGTGAAGATGAGGTCAGCCGGGGCGACCTCCTCGAGCATGAGCTCCGCCACGCGCCCGCCGAGCTTGCCGTCCACGCCGGTAACGATGTACTTCATGGGTACCTCCATTTGGTTCGATGACCTGCGGATACGGCTTAAATGCTAGACGCTGTTAGATAGAAAATCTAATTCGTATAGGCTATTATCGATTGCAATACTTAATGACGTGCAGGGAGGCGCGAACATGAACTCGCGACAGGTGGAGTGCTTCATCAGCGCGGCCGAGACGCTCAACTTTACCGAGACGGCGCGGCTGCTCTTTGTTTCCCAGCCCACGGTCACGCACAGCGTCGCCATGCTCGAGGACGAGCTCGGATACAAGCTCTTCAACCGAGATAAGAAGCAGGTCACGCTCACGCCGGCCGGGCGCTACCTCTACAAGTCCCTCAAGGTGCTTGGCGCCGACTACCGCAACGCCGTCAGCCGCGCGCGCCTCTTCGGCGAGGGGTACGAGAAGGAGCTCGTGGTCGGGTGCGGCTCGTCCGAGTTCGAGGAGGGCTTCTTGCCGGGCGTGGTACGGGGGTTCCGCCGCAGCCACCCGGATGTGTACCTCAGCTTCGAGATCGGCAGCATCCGCGAGAAGATGGCCCTTCTGCAGGAAGAGAAGATCGACCTGCTCCTCACCACCACGACTATGAACGCGGACCCGCGGCGATTCGCGTTCACGCAGCTCAAGGCCTACGGGATGGTCTGCGTGATGAACCGCGACCATGCGCTCGCGGACGCCGAGAGCCTGGGCTTCGAGGACCTCGCGGGGCAGAACCTCATCCTGCTCGACCAGGCGTGCGCGCCGCCCGAGGTGAGCGAGCTGCAGACCGCGCTCGAGCGCATGTACCAGCCGAACATCATCGCGCACGTGCAGGACGTGCGGCTGAGCCACCTGCTCATGCTCTGCGACATGGGCGTAGCGGTGATGCCGGAGTTCAAGTTCACGCGCAATGAAGGCCTGGTAGCGGTGCCATTTGCCGGCGCCGATCAGATTCCCTACGGCATCTTGACCAAGCGCGACGAGACGCGCGACCACGTGCTCGACCTCGCCGCGCTCCTGCAGCAGCGCTTCGCATAGAAACGTGGGCAAAGGGACTGTCCCTTTGCCCACGTTTTTGGGGGTCTAGCTGATAAGACGAGGGGACTGTCCCCTTGTCTTACTCGGCGGTTGCCGGGGCCTTGTACGTGGCGAACTCGATGGCGAAGCCCACGACCGCGGCGACCAGCGAGGCGATGATGGCCCACACCATGTAGGTGATGCCGTTGCCGCCCACGGCCGGGTCGATGAACGACAGCCAGTTGAAGACGCCGAGGCCGCCGTTGGCGTAGGTCATGGTGCCGCCGATGGCGCTCACGATGCCGCCGCAGCAGGAACCGATGCAGGCGACGATGAAGGCCTTCTTGTTGGGCAGGGCGACGCCGTAGATGGCGGGCTCGGTCACGCCGAAGAAGAACGACGAGATGATGGCAGGCAGGGCGATGCCGCGGAACTTCTCGTCACGGTTCTTGAGGTACATGGCGAACAGGACGGCGCCCAGGGCGAAGGAGTGGCCGATCTGGGAGGCCAGGATGAAGTCGGAGCCGTTGGTGGCCAGGTTGTTGATGGCCAGCGGGATGAGCGACCAGTGGAAGCCGAAGATGACGAGCGGCATCCAGAAGGTGGAGACGATGATGCAGCCGAGCATGGAGCCGACGACGGGCAGGCCGAAGACCAGGCTAAAGAACGCGGAGAGCAGGTTGCAGATCACGGTGGCGATGGGGCCGATGATCAGGTAGCCGATCACGACGGTGATGGTCACGGTGATGAACGGCACGAAGAACATCTTCATCGAGGAGGGCATCCAGCTCTTGACCCAGCGCTCGACCATGGAGCCGAACCAGACCATGAGCAGGATAGGAATGACGGAGCTGGTGTAGCCGGACGCCGGCATGATGATGGGGATGCCGAAGAAGTCCGCGTACCAGGAGAAGGTGCCCAGGACGCCCAGCTCGACGGAGCCGATGACCTCGCCGGAGGTCAGCGCGACCATGGTGGGGTACACGAGCGCGAAGGCGATGGCGATGGCGTTGAACTCGCTCATCTTGAACTTCTTGGAAGCGGTGTAGGCGAGCACGACCGGCAGGAAGTAGAACATGCCGTCGGCGATGGTGTACAGCAGGGTGTACGCGCCGGACGTGGCGAAGGAGCCACCGGTAAAGAACTGCTGGTCAAGGAAGGTGGCGAGCGCGAGCAGGCCCTTCATGATGCCGGCGGCCGAGAAGGTGCCGAGCATCGGCTGGAAGATGCCGGAGATGAGGTCGATCACCACGCTGGCAACGCTCTTGGGCT
>CAVDQW010000202.1:0-12284 GCA_963610995.1 bacterium
GGCCTGGACGGGGTCGTCGAGCGAGACGATGGTGGCCTTCGGCAGGTTCTCCTGCGCCCAGGTCTCGCCGGTGGTGCCGGACTGGCAAGCGATCTTGACGCCGTCGGCGTTGAGGGCCGTCGCGTTGTCCTTCTCGGCATCGGCGCGGGTGACGACGCCCTGGTTGGAGTCGAGGTAGGGGTCGGTGAAGTCGATCTCCTGCTTGCGCTCGTCGGTGATGGTGAAGTTGGAGACGCCGAGATCGGCCTTGCCGCCCTGCTTGATGAGCGGGATGATGGCGTCGAACTTCATGGCGGGCAGGTACTCGCAGGTAAGGCCCATCTTCTCGGCGATTCTGCCCATGAGCTCGACCTCGAAGCCCTTGTTCTCGTTGTTCTCGACGTAGTCCAGCGGCGGGTTGGCGAGGTCGGAGGCGACGATGAGCTTGCCCTCCTCGACGAGCGTGTAGCTGGAGGCGTCGGCCGTCTTGGAGCTGCTGCTGCTCGAGCCGCAGCCGGCGAGGGCGAGGGTGCCGGCGGCGCCGACGGCGGCGATGAAGCCGCGACGGTCGATGGTCTTGTTCATAAGGTTCATGGTGGGTTTCCTTCCCCAAAAATACTTCGGCGCGTGGTCACGCCCTTTCATCGACGAATGCACGGGGTCTTCCCCGTGTCAGGGACCGGTAAGTCCGCTGTTCGTCGCCGCAAAACAGTGTCCCTCAGCTCGATTTAAGCCCCTTGAGGCACATAAAGTTCTTTACACGATGGACATAGGAACGGGGCCGGGGAAACAAAGTCCCCGGCCCCGTGGGCAAGCGTTATGCGCCGGCTGCGCGAAACGGCCTAGTAGCCGCCGTAGTAGTGGTCGCGCTCCCAGTCGGTGACGGCGGTACAGTACTCGTTCCACTCGCGCTTCTTCTCGTGCACGAAGTACTCGAAGATGTGGTCGCCGAGAACCTCGCGCATGAGCTCGGAGGCCTCGAACTTCTCGATGGCCTCGCCGAGGGTGCGCGGCAGGCGCTCGATGCCCTGGGCGGCGAGCTCGCGCTCGGACTGCAGGAAGGTGTCGCACGTGGACTCAGACGGCAGCTCGAGCTCGTCGGCGATGCCCCTCATGCCGGCGGCGATGGTCACCGCGAGGGCGAGGTAGGGGTTGGCCGTGGGGTCGGGGCTGCGCAGCTCGATGCGCGTGGAGGAGTGCTTGCCCGGCTTGTGCGCGGGGATGCGCACGAGGGCGGAGCGGTTCTTGCGGCCCCACGTGGCGTAGTTGGGCACCTCGCCCGTCGAGATGAAGCGCTTATAGGAGTTGACCGTCGGGTTCGTGATGAGAGTGAACTCCGGGGCGTACTTGAGGATGCCCGCGATGTAGTGCTGGGCGATCGGCGAGAGGTGCGCGTCGTTCTCCTCCTTGGGCGCCCAGAAGAGGTTCTCGCCGTCGTGGTCGAAGAGCGACTGGTAGAGGAACATGGCGCTGCCGGGCTGGCTGGCCAGGGGCTTGGGCATGAAGGAGGCGTACATGCCCTGCTGTGCGGCGAGCTGCTTGATGACGAGGCGGGCGGTCATGATGTTGTCCGCGCAGCTCACGGCCTCGGTGTAGCGGAGCTCGACGCCGTTCTGGGAGCGGCCGTTGGCGTGGTAGGAGTACTGCACCGGGATGGACATCTTCTCGAGCATGAGCGTCGTCTGGCGGCGCAGGTCGTTGGCGTTGTCCATGGGGGTGAGGTCGAAGTAACCGGCGTCGTCCTTGGGGATGAGCTCGGTCTGGCTCTCGGAGTAGAAGTACTCGATCTTGGGGCCCACGTTAGGGACGAAACCCTTCTTGTCGGCCTCCTCGAAGACCTTGTTGAGGCAGGCGCGCGGGTCGCCCTCGAACGGCTTGCGGTCCGGGGTGTAGACGTCGCAGAAGACGCGGGCCACGGCGGCCTCGTCGCTCGGGCGCCAGGGCAGCATGCTGAAGGTGTCGGGGTCCGGGAAGGCGAGCATGTCGGACTCCTCGAGGGAGGCGAAGCCGTCGATGGACGAGCCGTCGAAGCCGATGCCCTCCTCGAAGGACTCCTCGAGCTCCTCGGGCGAGATGGCGAACGACTTGAGGTTGCCCAGGACGTCGGTGAACCACAGGCGGACGAAGCGGATGTCGCGCTTCTCGACGGTACGCAGGACGAAATCGATGTCGCTCTCGGTGCTCATGCAGACTCCTCCTCGGGGTCGGCCGTAAAGATACAAATAAACGCCTGACACTTTCCCACAGGCGTGTTACGCGTTTGTTTCCCAGACACGGGGGAACGGGTGTCGGCGGGCGGCGAGCGGTTTTGGGCCGCTCAACACCCGTCGCATAATGCGCCGCAGGTAGAACGCGGGGTCGCCCCCTTCTCCCAAGCGGCGCGTTAATAAGACGAAGGGACTGTCCCCTTGTCTTATTTGCGGAAGGCGCGGTTTGCGGCGGCGAGCATTTGGTCGGCCTTGGAGCAGTGGCCGGAATCGTGGCCCGAGCAGGCGCCCCCGCAGTCGGTGCAGCCGTTCTTGCTCTTGCGCAGAAGCGAGCGGACCGAGAAGAAGATGATGGCCGCGATGGCGGCGATGACGACGATGTCTGCGATGCTCGGCATGATGGCCTTTCGTGAGCGCGGCGAGAAAACTCCATCCGCCCTTGTGGATGGATAGTTACCCTAGGTAAACTATTAGTGTTAAACATGTCTAACTATACGGTTAGGCGGCGCAGGGCCTACCCCTTTCCGCACAATCTACAAGGAGGAATCCCTATGGCAAACACGATGACGCTGGTGCTGATCCGCAAAGCCCGCGGGCCGAGGAGTTTCTCGCTTCTCGGCCCGCGGGCGTTTTGTGCAGGGACCGCTCGCAACCGGCGGGTGCGCAGACAAACATCGCGCCCGGCTTCGGTGCGCGAGGCCGGGCGCGACGCCTTGAGCACGCGCGCTAGACGCGCATGGCGAACACGCGAAGCACGCTCAAGAGCAGCATCACGAAGAACGCGATGGAGAAGACCTTGGCGGCCTTCCCCCAATTGCACTGGACGATGGCCTTCTCGACGGGGTTGACGCTCATGTTCTGGCTGGTCATGGTTCTCTCCTTTGCTCTTGGCGCGAGGGGTTTATCCGATGGCCTAAAGATGCGAGCACGTGCGCATCAGTAGCGCATCACCGAGAGGGGCCCGCCGAAGATTTTTTAGGAGATGCGCGCCGCGGGCATAAAAGGGCGCCGCCTGCTGATGGGTCGCAGACGGCGCTGAGGATGGCCCGGCGCGACGAAGGAGAGGGTTTCGCCGCCTCAGGCAGGGTTAAACGAAGTGCGGCTCGAAAGACGCCTTAGGCCTCGGCGAGGGCGCGACCCAGGGCCTCGCACGCCTCGACGGCCTCGTCGTCGGGGGACTCGTTGGCGATAAGGGCATCGACGACCTTGAGGCCCGCGGCCTCGGCGTCCTCCTTCCAGGAGTCCATCCACTCGCCGCCGCCCCAGCCGTAGGAGCCGAAGAGGGCCACGGGCTTGTCGCCGAGAACCTCCTTGCAGGCCTCCCAGACCGGCTCGAACTCGTCGGACTCGAGCTCCTCGGCGCCCATGGCGGGGCAGCCGAAGGCCAGCGCGTCATAAGCGGCGACGTCGCCGGCGGAGAAGTCGGAGACGAGGACGGCCTTGGCGTCGGCGCCCGCGCCGGCAGCGCCGTCGACGACGGAGTTGGCCATGGCCTCGGTGTTGCCGGTGCCGGTCCAGTAAACGACTGCGATCTTGCTCATAGGGGATTCCTCCTTTGTATGGCCCTTGCGGGCACACTCCGCCACCTGCGCGCTGTTTGGATCAGGCGGCACCCATCCGCAGGAGCTCCCTCATGGGAACGCCCTCGGAATATAAACGTTTGCAACGGAGCTCCTCGCGGGAGAGCTCCTGGAAGCGACGCTCGGCCACGGCGACGTCGCCGTAGCAGCGCCACCGCCCCACGGCCTTCGCGCCGCGCCCACCGTCGGACATGAAGCCGCGGACGTCCTCGACGGGGTATCCCAGAACGAGGCCCAGCTCATGCGGGAAGTCCTCGCGGCCGGCGTAATAGGCGCGCAGCCGGCAGACGAGCTCGCCCATGAGCTCGCGCGCGTCCCCGGAGGGCAAATCCGCCTGATCGAGGAACTCGCGCGAATCGGCGTCGGAGAGAAGCTCCTCAACGGCGGAGGGGCGCCACGCGAGCAGCATCTCTCCCCCGCCGCGGCACTCGGCCAGCCACGCGAGGCGGACGCCGTAGCGCTCGGTCTGGCGCGCATAGGCCGAGAAGAGCTGGGCCGAGAGCGTGCGCTTCTGCCGGGCGTCGCCCGACTGCCACGCGCGGGGCGTGAAACCGAAGACGGCCGCGGGCTTCTTGCCGAAGATGACGAGGCCCGCTTGCGCGACCAAGGTGCGGACGAACTCCGACTCGGCGCATTCCTCCATGGAGGACGCGTCGCGCGGGTCGATGACGATGCCGTCGATCCCTTGCCCCATTGCGCCCTCCTCTTTGTCGTCACGGCTTCAGTTAGCCTTAGCTTACTTTGCTTCCGTGCATGAGAGTACACCACGGCTAACTTATTCGCAACGAAAGATCATCAGAAAAATTCGTGCGGGCACGTTAAGCAAAAGCGCCGCCGGCCCTGGGAGACCGACGGCGCTGCCTTGGCCTTGAGTCGGTGCGGGGAGAGGGTCCGCTTCCGCTCGTGGCGAAGTTAACATCATGATGCCCGGATTCAAGCGCGGGAAAGTGTGGGGGCACCTCCCGCCCGGTCAACCGCTCGCGTGAGGGGGACGCTGTGCGGTGCATCGTGTTGCTGTGATTAGCATAAGTTCACTCGGGTTAACTTGAAGTGTAAACCTTGGCTAACACATAATGCACACAAATCCCTTCTCTTAGGTAGGAATTAAGCAGAGACGCCGATGCCGGGACCTGAGGACAGCGGCGGTGTTACTGTCAGCCGTGATTAACTTCAATACTCCCCTCTTTAAGGAGTCGCTTATGATTGATTACCTGCGCGACCACTTCGGCGCCGAGCGGACCGGCGCCCACGGCGGCCATGCAACTTGCGGCCCACCTACCTAGGATCACGTAGCCGACGGCGCGCACGCTCGTACCCACTACTTGCCCGAACATCGCGGCAGCCGTGGGTCCCAGGTACGCATTTGGGCGCGAAACGGCCGTTCCGAGGCGTCCTGGCGCCCGGAAACGGCCGTTTCGCGCCCAAATGAACTGGCGTGGGCGAGACGCGCGAAGGCTTCCGTGAAGAAGCCCCTCACGCCTGGCGATAGACCGACGGGGAGGCTCCCATGCAGTCGCAGAAGGCGCGGGCGAACTTGGAGGGGTTCGCGTAGCCGACCTTGCGGGCGACCTCCCCCACCGCAGAAGCGCCCTCGCACAAGAGCTCGGAGGCGCGCAGCATCCTGAGGCACCGGTACCACTCGTAGACGGGAAGGCCGAACTCCTCGCGGAACGACTCCTTGAGGACCGTGGGCGACGTGGAGCAGGCGTCGGCGAGCTGCGGGATGGTGAGCGGCTCGGCCACATGGGAGTCCATCTCGCCGCGGGCGCCGTAGGCGATCTCTCGCCTTGCGGGGCGCCCGGAGCGAGCGCCCTCGCCGACGCATCGATTGATGAGCTCGACCACACGGGAGGCCAGCGCGCCGTCGTCGCCGGAGAGCCAGGCCACGGCGACGTCGTCGAATGCGCGGCAGACCTCCGAGCCACGGGCAAACACCTGCCCGGCGAGCTCGTCGGCGGGAAGCGGGGTGACGACGACGATGGCCTGCATCGGCGACGTCTCGACGCGCGCAGGCTCGTCCTTGTCCCACAGAAGGCACATGCCGACCCCCACGGGCTGCCCGCTTGCTCGAAGAGAGCCCCTGCAGCAGCGGATGAGCACCGCGTTGCCCGCCTCGGCGGCGTCGGCCACCACGCGCCCGAGCGACGCGTTCTCGCCCGTTCCCACGGCGACGACCCGGGAGCCCAGGGCCGTGGCCTCGGCGGCGCCGCCCCGGGATTCGTGTATGTCACTCAAGCTGATCATCTGAGTCGAGCGCTCCAAACAAACATCGTTCGTAATAAGGCGCGCGCCGCCGGCGCAATGTAGGGGGAACGTCGGCGGCGCGCTATTTTGCTTGCTCTGCGTACGAGGGAGAGGAGTCCTCGCACGTAAGCAGGCATCGGGTGAATCGTTTCCTTACGCCTCGGTGAGATCGGAGAGGATCTTGTCGTCCTTCTTGTCGAGCTTCGGCGCCGGGCGGAAGAGCTGGAAGAGGATGGCGGCCAGGCAGACGAAGGCGATGACGGTCCACACACCGAAGTTGCCGAGCACGAAGAGCTCCCAGAGCTGATTGATGATCATGCCCACGATCCAACCGAAGATGCACTGGTAGGCGATGGCGAACCAGAACCACTTGGCGTCGTCCATCTGACGGCGGATGGTGCCCATAGCGGCGAAGCAGGGGGCGTCGAGCATGTTGAAGGCGACGAAGCCGCACATGGCGCCGACGTGCAGGATGCCGGAAGCATCGGTGAACATGGAGGCGAAGCCGGTCCACATGGTGAGGGAGTTCTCGGTGGCGGACTCGCTCAGGCCGTAGAGGGTGCCGAAGGTGGAGACGAGGTTCTCCTTGGCGATCAGGGCGCTGATGGAAGCGGCCGTGGCCTGCCAGTTATTGGCACCGAGCGGGGCGAAGATCCAGCACAGGGCACCACCCAGGGCAGCGAGCAGCGAGAAGTCCATGTAGTTGTCCGCAGCGTCCTCCATGCCCTGGAGGAAGCCGAAGGAGCCGTCGCCGCCCTCCCAGGTGGCGAAGCCGAAGTTGGAGAGGAACCACACAACGACGGAAGCGGCGAAGATGATGGTCGCGGCCTTCTTGATGTAGGAAGAGACGCGCTCCCAGACGTGCAGCCACCAGGACTTGAGCGTCGGGAAGTGGTAGTTCGGGAGCTCCATGACGAACGGAGCGGGCTCGCCCTGGAAGGGCTTGGTCTTCTTCAGCATGATGGCCGAGATGATGATGGCGGCGATGCCCATGAAGTAGAACATCGGGGCAACCCACCAGGCGTCGGAGCCGCCGATGAGGACGCCCATGACGAGGGCGATGATCGGGGTCTTGGCGCCGCAGGGGATCATCGTGGTGAGCATGGCCGTCATGCGGCGGTCCTTCTCGTTCTCGATGGTCTTGGTGGCCAGGACGCCCGGGACGCCGCAGCCGGAGCTGATCAGCATCGGGATGAAGGACTTGCCGGACAGGCCGAAGCGGCGGAAGACGCGGTCCATGACGAAGGCGACGCGGGACATGTAGCCGCAGTCCTCAAGGAAGCAGAGCAGGACGAACAGGACGAACATCTGCGGGATGAAGCCCAGGACGGAGCCGACGCCGCCGATGATGCCGTCCTTGACGAGCGAGATGACCATGTCGGAGGCGCCGGCGTCGGTGAGCCAGCCCTCGACGGCATCGGGCACGGAGGGCACGAAGCCGTCGTAGTCGGACATTGCGGGCTCCTCGCCCAGGCCCTCGACGGCCGCGAGGAAGCCCTCGGAGTCGACGGAGTCGATGGTCTCGTCGGTCTCGTTGCCGTCCTCGTCTGTGATGACGACATCGGTGGCCACGACGTTGGCCTTCTTGGCGGAATCGGCGAAGTCCTCGACGATGGCCTGGTTAGTGGGATCGTTCGGCTCCTCGACGAGGCCGTCGACGGCCTCTGCGACCTCGGCGCCGGACTCCTCGGTCACCACGCCGGCCTCCTGGGCAGCGGCAAGGTAGCCGGAAACCTGGTCGGCATAGTGCTCGTCGGTCCAAGCCTCGGTATCGGCGTCGTACCGCTCCTGGGAAGCGGAGTTGAAGAAGAAGAAACCGTCGCCGAAGAGGTTGTCGTTCACCCAGTCGGTGGCAGCGGTGCCCACGGTGGAGATGGCGATGTAGTACACGAGCACCATGACGCAGACGAAGATCGGCAGACCGAGGATGCGGTTGGTCACGATCTTGTCGATCTTCTCGGAGGTGGTGAGCTTCTTGGGAGCCTTGACCACGCAGGCGGCCATGGTCTCGGAGATCCAGTCGTAGCGGTCCGAGGTGATGATGGACTCGGAGTCGTCGTCGCGGGACTTCTCCACGGCCTCGATGACGGGCTCCATGGCGGCGAGCTGCTCGGAGGTGAGGTTCAGCGGCTTGATGGCCTCGGCGTCGCGCTCGAAGACCTTGATGGAGTACCAGCGCACCAGGTCGGCGTCGCAGTTGCCGGAGATCTTCTCGGCGATTCTTGACAGGGCGTCCTCGACCTCGGCGGAGAAGCACTTGGTGCCGGTCGCGGGCTTGGTGGCCTCGCGGGCGGCCTTCACGAGCCCGTCCACGTTGGTGTTGTGCAGGGCAGAAACCTCGACGACGGGGCAGCCGAGGCGCTCGGAGAGCTTGGCGACGTCGACCTGGTCGCCGCGCTCCTTGAGCAGGTCGCACATGTTGAGGCCCACGACGACCGGACGGCCGGCCTCGAGAATCTGGGTGGCGAGGTAGAGGTTGCGCTCGAGGTTGGTCACGTCGATGAGGTCGATGATGGAATCGGGGCGCTCGTTGACGATGTAGTCGCGGGAGACGACCTCCTCGGGGGTGTACGGGGAGAGCGAGTAGATGCCCGGCAGGTCGACGAAGGTGACGTCCTTGTCGCCGCGCCACTTGGCCTGCTTCTTCTCGACGGTGACGCCGGGCCAGTTGCCGACGTAGCCGTTGGAGCCGGTGAGCTCGTTGAAGAGGGTGGTCTTGCCGCAGTTGGGGTTGCCTGCGAGACCGATGAACTGTTCTGCCATTCCTAGCCTTTCTGGAATCGTGCAATTAGGTGCTCAATGACTAAGGGAACCCGAGGTCATGGAGTTAGAAAGAGGTAACTTGAAGTCCCTTGAAAAGGGGCTCGCACCAACCTCGCGAGTCCCTTCTTACTGGCCGTCGGCGATGTCGGTGACCTCGACGTTGGCGGCCTCATCGAGACGAATGGAGAGCTCGTAGCCGCGGACGGTGATCTCGATCGGGTCGCCGAGCGGGGCGACCTTGTTGACGTAGACGTGGGTGCCCTTGGTGAGGCCCATGTCCATGATGCGGCGCTTGAGGGCGCCCGCGCCGTTCAGCTTGGCGACGTTGGCGCTCTGGCCCACCTTCACATCCTTGAGAGTTGCCATCAAAACCCTTTCTCTTTGCCGGCCCATGCAGCCGACGCCTGCAAAAAACGCACGACTTTGCCCCGCGCCCTTCCCGAGCGACGGGGCAAAGAATCGAACCTAGAGAGAGACCATGACATGGGACGACATGGTGCGGTTGAGCGCGAGGCGCGCGCCCTTGACGTTGACGATCACGTCGCCGGAGACGCGAGAGATGACCTTGACCTCGGCGCCCTCGACAAGGCCCAAATCGGAGAGGTGCTTACGAAGCTCGGAGCTGCCCTTGATCTTGACGACCTTGGCGCACTCGTCCTCGCCGAGCATGGCGAGGGGCAGCGCGCCGGCCATGCTGACGGGAGCCTGGGCGTTGACGACTGCGCCGCTCATGATTGCCTCCTCGGACATATGTGCCTCCTTTTAATCCGTTGACGGACGGTATCCTACCGCTCGTCGCTCGGAAGTTGGCCTACGTAAACAAAATATTCAAGAAGTAACGTACCGCTAACTCCAAACAGACGCAAGGGGGAGCGGGCAAATAGTTCGACTTGGGGAACTTTCTTTTGGCACACCGTCGGCCAACCCGAATCGCAAGGTTGTTGGAGATGTGAGGGCCATTTACTTGGAGCTTAGACGGCGATGGTGGGCGTCTACAGGGTGGGAAGACAGGAGAGGATCATCGCCTTGGCGCGTAGACGGTTTAGCCAGGGGGCGGGAATGGATCGCTCGCCGTAGAGGATGCCGGCGAGGGCGCCGGCCACGGCGGCGGTAGTGTCGGTGTCGTCGCCGAGGTTGACGGCCGTAAGGACGCAATCGGCGTAGGTCGAGGTGTTGGCAAGGCACCAGAGGGCGGCGTCGAAGGTGTCGAGGACGAAGCCGGATGATCGGACCTCGTTGCGGGGTTTATTCGCGTCGACGCCGCAAGCAACAGCGACGTCTTGCGCAGGCGCGCCGGCAATGAGGTCTCGAGCGGCGTGGACCATGCGGACGCAGGCCTCGGTCGAGATGGGGTGAGCGTGCGTGATAGCGGAAACGGCGCGGACCTCGTCGTCGGTCGCCGACGTGAAGGCGAGCGGGACTGTGCGCATGAGCGAGCCGTTGCCGTTGTCGCGCTCCCCCGCCAGGCCACGGCCAAGACGCAGCGCCGAAGCGGTGGCGTTGCCGATGTCGAAGAGATGGTCGCAGGTGTAGGCGTCGTTCTCGTACCAATCGCGGAACCTGGAGCGGATGTCCGCTGTATCAATACAGCCCAGCTCGCGATAGCTGTCAAGAATCGCGAGCGTCATCGAGGTGTCGTCGCTCCACGTTCCCGCCGGCTGGCAATGCGTCCCGTGCCCCACCATATCCGTGCACGCAAACGAGTCGCGCCGCATGAACTCATACGGCACCCCGAGCGCATCGCCCACCGCCTGCCCAAGCACGCAATCCCTTACCGTAGCCATGCACACCACCTCACAAATCGTGGATATGGGAACAACCCCAGATTCCTTATTCATTATGAACCGCCGCCAACTTTGCGGCGGCTGAACCGCAGCGCCACAACACAGCAAGGCCACGAGAATGAAGGCCTCCCATCCCAGCAGGCGAGCGAGCGCAGCGACGCGAGCCGCCCCTCAGCAAGGCGAGAAGCCACGAGCGCGAAAGCCTCTCGCAGCCGAGGCGAGCGAGCGCAGCGACGCGAGCCCCCCGTTCTTGGAACCTTGCACGGCGACCCTTGGCCGGGTGAAAACAACGAAGCCCGCCCCCGCCGCGTTTCTTCTTGGGCGATTTCGCGTAAGCGAGCGCCCCCGCGCGAAGCACGGGGGCGCGCTGAGCCCAAGAAGAAACGCGGCGGGGGCGGGCCCCAGGTTGCATTTTGACCCGATCAGCCCGTGGTCAGGAAGCTCATGACGAGGGCAACCATGGCCTCCTTCTCCTTAGGATTCGACTCCGCGATCATGATCGTCACGGCAACGAGCACGCTGTCGGGCACCCGCTTTTGGCCCTCGACCCACAGCGCCCCGTTCATATCGAGAAAGTACAGAAACATCGCCGCCGCGATGCGCTTGTTGCCATCGAGGAAAGAATGGTTCTTCGTTACGAAGTAGAGCAGGTTCGCAGCCTTCTCCTCAAGGCTCGGATATAGATCGCGCCCATCGAACCCCTGGTAAATAGCCGCAATACTCGACTTGAATGAGCCGTCCTTCTCCACACCGAACAGGTCGCTCTCACCGGAGAAACGCATAGAATCGATCAGCTTGCGGCACTCGTCGTAGGTCAAGACGTGCGCAGCCCGGGCATCGCTCTTGGGCTTCTCAACACGCTGATGGTCGTAGTCGTCGAGCAAGTCGAGCGCTCCGGTATATGCCTTGACCACAGCCAGGATGTCCGACGCGCCAAGCGACTCCGGCACGCGGTCCATAACACGTACGATCTGCCCGAGCTGCTCAAGCCGCCGGCGGTTCTCGACATGCCCTTTGAGGAGGTACTCCCGCAGCACGCTCGTGGCCCAGCGCCTGAACTCGACGCCGCGGCGCGACTTGACGCGGTACCCGACGGAGATGATGACGTCGAGGTTGTAGTGATCAACAACACGCTCGACCTTTCGATCGCCTTCCATTTGAACCCGTGCAAAATTTGCACAGGTTGTCTCCCGCTCCAGCTCACCTTCCCTGTACGCATTCGATACGTGCCTGGATATAACCGTCCTGTCTCGGTCGAACAATAGAGCCATCTGCTCTTTAGTCAGCCAAACCGTCTCCCCGTTAACACTCACCGGCAAGGAAACCCGCGCATCAGAAGACTCGAACAGAACGATCTCGTTTTCAATTTTCGGCATAGACATGCACCCCGCCAATCCACGGAACATAGAACTCAACTGAATTGTGGATGCCAGCTTTGATTCTGCTGGCGCACAGGGGCGCGTGCCTGCGCGAGGCTCACCAGTGCAACGGCCTTGCCGTCACCCGCATACACGTACCATTGGGGGCCTCCGTGCAGCTCTGGCTACCTCGTAGCTTATGACGAGTATACCACGTCTCAAAACATGCGTTCGTATGGATTTCCTTCATTAGAGAAAGCGAGCAAGCGCAGCGATGCGAGCCGCCCCCTCAGCAAAGCAACGGTCCAGGAGAAAGAAAGCCTCCCGTCCTCGAGGCGAGCAAGCGCAGCGACGCGAGCCCCCAGCAGC
>CAVDQW010000203.1:0-3427 GCA_963610995.1 bacterium
AGACGCGGACTTCTCCGCACCTCCACCATATGTGAAGCACGGGAGCCGTGGGCCTGCCGCCCGCGGCTCCCTTTTTTGTGCCGTAGCGGAGAATCGAACTCCGTGCGGAGCGCGAGCGTAAAGAAAACGCGGAAGCGTTTTTAGCGAGCGGGCGAGGTCGCCGGCAGGCGGCCGAAGCCGTGCGGATTCGCGAAGCGAAGACGCGGACTTCTCCGCACCTCCACCATATGTGAAGCACGGGAGCCGTGGGCCTACCGCCCGCGGCTCCTTTTTTGCCGTAGCGCCGCGTATTGTTCGGTGTTCTCAAAAAGTCGAGCTGTACCGCGGTTTAACGGACGCTTCGCGGTATAGCTCGACTTTTTGAGACTTTGGGCCATGAAAGTCTCAAAGAATTGACTTGTACCGCACGGTCTCTTATAAACCGCGGTACAACTCGACTTTTTGAGACTTTCGGTGGTCGCGAGGCGAAGCGCGCTGGCGGTTTGCGACCATGCGGGTCGGTCGATCGCTTAGGGCGAAGTCGCAGGCAGGCGGCGCGTGCTAGAGGCGGATGCGCAGCTCGACGGGGCAGTGGTCGCTGCCGAAGACCTCGTTGTGGATGCTCGCGTCAACGACCCGGTCAGCCACCTCGTCGCTCACCAGGAAGTAGTCGATACGCCAGCCGGCGTTGTTCTTGCGCGCGTTGAAGCGGTAGCTCCACCAGCTGTACGCGCCCTCGAGGTCGGGGTGCTGCGCGCGGAACGTGTCGGTGAATCCCGCGGCGAGAAGCTCGGAGAAACTCGCGCGCTCCTCGTCGGAGAAGCCGGCGTTGCCTCGGTTGGTCTTGGGGTTCTTGAGGTCGATCTCCTCGTGGGCAACGTTGAAGTCGCCGCAGGTCACAACCGGTTTCTCGGCAGCGAGCCCGCGCAGGAACTCGCGATACGCCGCGTCCCACTCCAAGCGCTCGTCCAAGCGCGCGAGCTCGTTTTTGGCGTTCGGCGTATAGACGTTGACGAACCAGAACCGGTCGAACTCGAGCGCGCAGACGCGGCCCTCGTCGTCTGCACACGGGCAGCCAATTTGCCGCACGACCTGCAGCGGCTCTTCGCGAGAGAAGACCGCCGTGCCGGAGTATCCCTTGCGCTCGGCATAGCTCCACGTCTGCACGTAGCCGGGCAGGTCGAGCTCGAGCTGCCCTTCCTGTAGCTTGGTCTCCTGCAGCGCGAACACGTCGGCGTCGAGGGCCTCGAACACGTCGGCGAAGCTCGGGTCCTTCTTTACGACGGCGCGCAGGCCGTTCACGTTCCAAGAAATAAACCGCAGGTCGCGGGTATCGTTGCTCATGGTCGGCCTTTCTTGTTGGCAGGGCTTGCGGCGGGGCTCGCGGCGTGACGCAAGGCCGCAGGCCGGGGGCGCAAACGAATCGGGGCGGGCCCGCGCGCGACCCGCCCCGAACAGCTTACCCGATGGTGATGTATCCGTCCCAGCCGTCAGGCCCGTGCGGCCCGCCGTCGGAGTCGCCGAAGACGAACTCGCGCAGCCTCGGCAGCTCGCGCACCGCCTGGTCCCAGCCCATTTGGTAAGAAGCGCGCAGCTTGGCGGGGTCGACGGTCGAGCTCTTTACCGGCATGTGGTCGGGGTAGATGATGAGGCAGCGGCCCTCCTCGGCCATCGCCTCGACGCGCTCGAGCTCGGCGTTGTAGCGCTCCCAGCGCGTGAGCAGGGCGGAGCGCATGTAGGGATAGTCTGCCGCGGCGCGCGCGATGACGGCGCGCTGGGCGGCCGTCGGCTCGGTCTTTCGGTATCCGCGCTCGCGCGTGGCCAGGAAGACGAACTTGTCGTATCCGGCCGCCTCCGCGATGCACACGGGGATGCCCGCGCCCTCGCCGAGCCCGCCGTCGTAGAGCACCTGGCCGTCCACCGGCTTGGGGTGCATGACGCCCGGCAGCGTGGAGCTCGCGCGCACGACGTCGAGCAAGCGCATCACGTCGGGGGTGTCCTTGCGGGAATACCGCAGCGTGCGGCCCGTGTCGCGGTCGAATGCCTGGATGCCGAAGTCGGCCGGGTTGGCCTGGAACGTCTCCCAGTCGAAGGGAAGGCGCCCGTCGGTCACGGCGCCCTCGTAGAGCGCCTCGGCGTCGAAGTAGCCGTTGCCGTGGACGAGCGACGGCAGTCCCACGTGCCCCTCGACCCAATCGGTCGAGGCGAAGGCGGCCTCCACGCGATACTGGTCGCGGCTCAGATAGTCCACGGTGTTGCTCGACCCGGCGGAAAGCCCGCAGACGTAATCGAAGTAGATGCCGTTGGCCAGCAGCACGTTTGCCATGGCGGCCGTGTAGCCGGCGCGGTATCCGCCGCCCTCGAAGACGAGAGCGCAGCCAAAGACGTTGCTGGTCAGCTTTTCCATGAGGTAAATCCACCTTTCGAATCCGGTTCAATAAATACTGTGTACCCCAAAGGTGACGGCCGCGGATCCGCGGGCGGCCTATACTTCATTCAAAATCAACGACAAGGAGGCACCCATGGCGAAGGCGATCACGGACCCGGCTGAGGCTGCGGCCCAGCTCAAGGCATTTATCGATGTGGCGGAGCGCGCGGTGTTCTTTGGAGGTGCGGGCGTCTCGACCGCCAGCGGCATCCCCGACTTTCGCAGCGAGAACGGCCTTTATCATCAGAAGTTCAAGTATTCTCCCGAGACGATGCTCGGCCACCAGTTCTTCTGCACCCACACCGAGGAGTTCTACGACTTCTATCGCGACCGCATGATCGCGCTCGACGCAAAGCCCAACCAGGCGCACAAGAAGCTGGCCGAGCTCGAGGAGGCCGGCAAGCTCACCGCGGTGATAACGCAGAACATCGACGGCCTGCATCAGGCAGCCGGCTCCAAGAACGTGCTCGAGCTGCACGGCTCAGTCCACCGCAACATCTGCCAGAGCTGCGGCGCCACGTATTCGGCCGAGTGGGTCATGGGGACCGAGGGCGTGCCCGCGTGTCCCGAGTGCGGCGGGCGCATCAAGCCCGACGTCGTGCTCTACGGCGAGAGCCTTGACGGCGACGTCCTCGACGCGGCGGTGGAGGCCATCGAGGAGGCTGACCTGCTCATCATTGGCGGAACGTCGCTCGTGGTGTATCCGGCGGCCGGCCTCATCCAGTACTTCCACGGCGATAAGCTCGCCATCGTGAACATGCAGCCGACGCAGCAGGACGCCGCCGCCGACCTCGTGTGCGCCTGCGACATCGCGAAGGCGTTCGACTTCTAGCGCGGCGCCGCGCAGCCCGCCTGTCCCGCGCCGAACCCCCGCGACGACCCAGACCGAGATTCGTCGTGGGCGACTTCGGTTCGTGACGCGCGGCGCCTCCGTTCGGCTTCGACGTGGGCTGGTGCGGGCTTGCTGCGCCGCATGCCCGCGCCGCGCCCGCCGCGCCCGCGCAGCCCACGGCTGCCTGC
>CAVDQW010000204.1:0-4195 GCA_963610995.1 bacterium
GTCGGTCCCTATGACGTGGAGGGGCAGATCGAGGCTTTCGCATCGTTCGAGGGCCACGTCATTGTGCAGACTATCTTCCTTCGCGGCGAATACGAGGGCGTGAGCTGCGACAACACCGGCGAGGAGTATGTGGCGCCCTGGCTCGAAGCCTTGGAGCGCATCAAGCCGCAGGCCGCGACGATCTATACCATCGCGCGCGAGACGCCGGCCGCTGGGCTCGAGAAGGCGCCCGCGGAGGTGCTCGACGCGATCGCCGCGCGCGTGGAGGCGCTCGGCATCCCCTGCCAGGTCTCTTATTAATTCACAAGACATGGGGACAGTCCCTTCGTCTTACGACGTTTAAGACGAAGGGACTGTCCCCATGTCCTATCTCACGCTTCCCAGGAACAACGCTCCATGTCGACACGACCGTCGGGAAGGAACTCGATTCCTTCCGCCTCGAGAAGCTCGCGCTGTGCGCCCGCGCCGCCGAAGGCGAAGCCGGGAGCGAGGCTACCGTCCTTGAAGACCCGGTGACACGGCACGCCGCCGGCCACGCCCGGGCTCGCGTGCATGGCGTATCCCACGAACCGGGCCTTTCTCGGCTCCCCCATCATGCGCGCGATCTGGCCGTATGACGCCACGCGGCCCTCGGGAATTTGCCGGACCATGTCGTGCGCTCTCGAGAAGAATGAGTCTTCGGACATGTTGCTCCAATAAAAAATCCCTGAACCGAAGCTCAGGGACTTAAAATTCTGGTCGGGTGGACTGGATTCGAACCAGCGACCCCTTGACCCCCAGTCAAGTGCGCTACCAAACTGCGCCACCACCCGTTTTTGTATCACGCCTTCGCGCAAGATAGAAATTTACCAGCATCCGAATTGAATTGCAAGCGAGAAATGAAAGAACTTTTCCAACGGCTTCGATAGCCGCTCACCAATGTTTAGCAAACGTTTAGGTCATCGCACGAATATGATTCAGACAATGTTTGGTTCTACATTATTGGAGGCAGCCTTATGGCGAGCATTTTCGAGCACTTCACCGACATCTTCAAGTCCGTCGACAAGCAGACGCTCAAGGACGCGGTCCTGGTTTCCGGCACCGCGGTGAACATCCTTGACGCCGTAGGCGGCGCCGACAACATCGTCGCGTTCAAGAACTGCGCCACCCGCCTGAGGCTCACCCTCAAGGACACCTCGGTCGTCAATGTCGCCGAGTGCATGAAGGCCGGCGCCATCGGCGTCGTCTTCCCCGAGGACGAGGAGAACGCCGTCCACGTCGTCCTGGGCACCGCTAAGGCCCAGAGCGTCGGCGATGCGTTCAAGCAGCTGCTTTCGTAGCTCGCGCTACAACTTGCAACAAGTATTGCAACAAGGCCCTGGGATAGACGCCCGGGGCCTTGTTTCTGTGTGATTGATTTCGCGTCGCAGGGCGCCGAGAACCTAAGCGTCCTTGGTCGCTATAAGGTCGGCCCCGGTATCAGCGATGTTCTCGCATACCACATCGCCGATATGCACGGGCGAGCGCGCGACGAGCGGCATGACGGATTCCATGACCTTCAAAACCATGTCCTTCGGCACGTCGCGGGAAGTCTTGACCGAGACCATCTTCTCGGTCGCGCTTCCGACAACAGGCACGGTCGTGGTGACGGTCCTCACAGGGTTCGTGAGCTCCGACTTCGCGTAGGTCTCTCCCCGTTTGCATGAATTGCCGCAGATCTGAATGACCTCACCGCTTCTGAGAGTCGCCTGGATTTGGCATCCGCGCGGGCATTTGATGCAGGTAAGGGTCTTGGCAATCTCGTCCATCAGCGCACCTCCTCGAGGCAAATGACCAGTTCGTTGACGTCGCCGCAGGCAAGGAGGTCCTGCTTTTTGAGCGTGACCGACTCCATTTGACCGGGGACGAGGATTGGCCGGCGTTTGTGGACGATCCGCTTGTCGTCGGCGAAGACGTTGATGAAGCGGTCCTCGAAGACGGCGCCGACGCGGAAACGCAGCACGACCTCATCGTCCATGGCTGCAGGGCGTATGACCTGCGGAACCGTGTAACGAACGCCGCCCTTGGTCTTCACCGTCAGGGCTTTAGAAGTTGCTTGGTGCAAGCCTTGTGCAAACTCCGCAGCACGTTTTCCGGCAAGCGAAGCCTCCTGCGAGACGTAGTCCACCAGATCGTGCACGTGCAGGACGTTGCCGCACGCAAAGACGCCGGGCAGGCTCGTCTGCAGGGCGTCGTCCACCACGGCGCCGCGGGTCACGCCGCTGAGCTCCACCCCGGCGCTCCTCGAGAGCTCGTTTTCCGGCAGGAGCCCCACCGAGAGGAGCAGCGTGTCGCAGGGATAGGTGACCTCGGTCCCCGCGACCGGCTTGCCGTCCGGACCGACCTCGGCGAGCGTAACCGCCTCCACGCGCTTCTCGCCCTCGATGCGGGTCACGGTGTGGCTGAGCAACAGCGGAATGCCGAAGTCGTCGAGGCACTGCACGATGTTTCGCTTGAGGCCGCCGGAATAGGGCATGAGCTCCGCCACGCAGGCCACATGGGCGCCCTCGAGTGTCATACGGCGGGCCATGATGAGGCCGATATCGCCGGAGCCGAGGATGACGACCTCGCGGCCGGGCATGAGCCCCTCGATGTTGACGAGACGCTGGGCAGTGCCCGCCGTATATACGCCGGCTGGGCGGTAGCCCGGCGTCCCCAGGGCGCCCGCTGGCCGCTCGCGGCAACCCATGGCGAGCACGACGGCGCCTGCCGCGAGCCTCTCGAGCCCGCGCTCTTCGCTTACGCAGGTGACCACGCGGTCGGAAGAGACGTCGACGACCATGGCGCCGAGACGGAACTCGACGCCGGCCTCGACTGCCCGGGCCTCGGCCCTCGCGGCGTACTCGGGACCCGTGAGCTCCTCGTTGTAGGTGATGAGGCCGAAGCCGTTGTGGATGCACTGGTTGAGGATGCCGCCGAGCCGATCGTCGCGCTCGACGACAAGAACGCCCGTAGCGCCGTTTTCCTTGGCGGAGGCCGCCGCGGCGAGGCCGGCGGGACCTCCGCCGATAACGATAACGTCGTAATCTACCTGCGGTTTATTCATCACGACTTCGCTCATTCGGCAACAACTCCCTTCTGCTGGCGCGTGTGGCCGTATACCAGGTCGGAGCCCGGCCCCATCTTGGTCACGTCCTCCATGGCAAGCCCCGGCACCTCGCGCGCGATGATCTCCATGACCTTGGGCGAGCAGAATCCGCCCTGGCAGCGGCCCATTCCCGCCTCAACGCGACGTTTGACGGCGTCAAGGCTCTTTGGGGCCAGCGGCGAGTGAATCGCGTCGACGATCTGTCCTTCGGTCACGCGGCGGCATCTGCACACGATGCGGCCGTAGTCGGGCCGCTTCGCGATGAGTGCCTCCCATTCTTCGAGGGACAGGTGCTCCACATCGGGTATACGGGTTCTCTTCCCGTTCCAGTAGGGCTTCTCGCCGGGGTAGACGAGCAGCGCGCGGACGATGTCGGCCACCATGCGCCCGATGGCCGGGGCCGAGCTCAGGCCCGGGGACTCTATGGCGGCGCAATCGACGAAGCCTGGCGCGCCGGGCACCTCGCCGATGACGAAATCATGCCTTGGCTGATGGGCGCGCAGTCCGCTGAAGGTGCGGATGGAATGCTGGAACGGCACGTCCTTCATGGTGATCGACGACTTTTCGCGCACTTCGGCGACGCCCTGGGAGGTCGTGTCGACGCCTCGCTTGTCCTCGATGTCCTCGGCCGTGGGGCCCACGAGGACATTGCACGCGGTCGTCGGCGTGACGAGGACCCCCTTGCCGAGCGCCGTGGGGAGGGCGAAGACGGTGTGGCGGACATAGCCTGACGCTGCGGTGTCGAGCACATGGTACTGGCCGCGCCTCGGCGTGATCTTGAGGCGGTCCTGCTCGGGCGCCACCATGTTGTGCAGCTCGTCGGCAAAGACGCCGGCGGCGTTTACCACAACACGTGCGCTGAGCCGGCCTTTGTCGGTGGCGACGACCCAGCGACCGCCTTGGCGCGAGAAGCCCTGGACCTTCTCGTTGAAGCGGAACTCGACGCCGTTGACGGCAGCCACCTCGGCCAGCGCGATGGTGAGCTGGAACGGGTTCACGATGCCGGCCGTCGGCGCCCAGAGGGCGGCCACAGCCTCATCGGAGACGTTCGGCTCGAGCTCGAGCAGCTCTTCTCGCTCAATGATGCGC
>CAVDQW010000205.1:0-2869 GCA_963610995.1 bacterium
TTCTTCGTGTACAAGACGGCCGTGGCGCCCTTCGCGCTCGAGACGGCGACGGCCAGGTCACCCTCAACCAGGACGGCACCGTGCAGCTGCAGATGGGCGCCACCGAGATCGGCCAGGGCGCCGACACGGTCTTCTCGCAGATGGCGGCCGAGGCCATCGGCATCGACACCGAGGACGTCCATATCGTCTCCCAGCAGGACACGGATGTGACGCCTTACGACTCCGGCGCCTATGCCTCGCGCCAGACCTACGTCTCCGGCACGGCCGTGAAGAAGGCCGGCGAGACGCTGCGGGCAAAGATCCTCGACTTCGCGCGGCGCCTCTCTCCCGACGCCCCCGGCGAGCTCGACCTGCGCGACCACGCCATCTGGGACGGCAACGGCGAGAAGGTCTGGGACCTGCCCGCCTTCGCCCTCGAGGCGTACTACAACCTGGACGCGGCCGATCAGCTGAGCGCCCACGAGACCGTGAACGTCCACACCAACGCCATCGCCGGCGGCGTCACGTTCGCCGAGGTCACGGTGGACATCCCGCTCGCTCAGGTCACGGTCGACCGTATCATCAACGTGCAGGACTCCGGGCGCCTCATCAACCCGAGGCTCGTGGAGCAGCAGATCCACGGCGGCATGGCGCAGGGCATCGGCTACGGCCTCTTTGAGGAGCTGCAGATAGACCCCAAGACCGCGCGCGTGCTCAACCCGACGCTGCTCGACTACAAGATCCCGACCACGATGGATTTGCCCGACCTCAAGGCGGACTTCGTCGAGAAACCCGACCCCACGGGCCCCTACGGCAACAAGGCGGTGGGCGAGACGCCCGCCATCTCGCCCGCGGCCGCCATTCGCGACGCCATCCTCAACGCCACCGGCGTCAAGTTCTACGTTGAGCCCATGACCCCTCAGCGCCTCTTCGAGGGCTTCAAGGAAGCGGGGCTGATCTGATGTACGACATCGAAACGCTGTATGAGGCCAAAAGCGTCGAGGACGCCTGCCGTGCGCTCGCCGAGGACCCCGCGGCCGAGGTCATCGCGGGCGGCACCGACGTGCTGGTCAAGCTGCGCGAGGGCAAGGGCGCCCCGGCCCACCTGGTGAGCATCCACGAGCTGCGCGACGAGCTCGACGGCGTGCGCCTGGCCGACGACGGCACGGTGGAGATCGGCCCTATCACCTGCTTCCATCACGTGACCATGAGCCCGGTGATCCAAGCCACGGTGCCGACCCTCGGCGAGGCCTGCGACACCCCGGGCGGCCCGCAGCTGCGCGTCTCGGGCACCATCGGCGGCAACGTGTGCACGGCCGCGACCTCGGCCGACTCCGCCTCGACGCTCTTCGCCTACGGCGCCCTCCTCGACGTCCAAAGCGCGCGCGGCAAGAGGACCATCGCAATCGAGGAGTGGTACGCGGGCCCCGGGCGCAGCCACAAGGAGCGCGACGAGGTGCTCACCTGCATTCGCATCCCGCGCGACCACTACGAGGGCTTTTCCGGCCATTACTTCAAGTATGGCAAGCGCCGTGCGCTCGAGATCACCACGATGGGTTGCTGTTGCTTGGTAAAACTGGCCGACGACCTGCGGCGCATTGATGATATTCGCCTCGCGTTCGGCGTTGCGGGCCCGACTCCCATGCGCGCGCTCGAGGCCGAGGACGCCGTGCGCGGCATGGACGTGGCCGAGGCCGCCGAGAGAATCGGCGAGCTGGCGGCGTCCTGCACGAACCCGCGCGATTCCTGGCGCGCGAGCAGGGATTTTCGCCTGCAGCTTATCCGCGAGATGTCCAAGCGCTCGCTTATCTACGCAGCGCGCAAGGGAGGTGCCGACGTCTGATGGACATGAGGATCTTGACCTGCACCGTCAACGGCAAGAGGACCCAGGTGGGCTACGACCCGCGCGAGTCCTTGCTCGACACGCTCCGCAACCGCCTCGGCCTCACGAGCGTCAAGCGCGGCTGCGAGGTGGGGGAGTGCGGCGCCTGCACCGTCCTCATCGACGGCGTGGCGACCGACACGTGCCTTTACCTGACGAGCTGGGCGGAGGGCAAGAGCATCGTGACCGTGGAGGGCCTGCAGGCTCCGGACGGCACGCTCAACCCCGTTCAACAGGCGTTTATTGATGAGTTCGCCGTGCAGTGCGGGTTCTGTATCCCCGGCATCATCATGAGCGCCATGGAGATGGTGGGCTCCGGGCGCACCTACACGCGAGACGAGATCCGCAAGAACCTCTCCGGCCACCTTTGCCGCTGCACGGGCTACCAGAACGTGATCAACGGCGTGGAGCGCGCCATCGCCATCGTCCACGAGCAGTGCGGCGAATAGGCTTCTCCCGCCTTGTCGCTTGCATAGATTTTATCGACCGGCCACGGACCTGCTCGCCGCCGGCCTCGCGTCCAACCCGCTGGCGGACGCCGAGGTGGCGAGCTCCATGCTGGTGCCCGGCTACGAGGGCTCCTACAAGGTGCGCTTCGACATTCCCGAGGACTGGTCCGGCAAGAAGAACGTCTACGTCAAGGTGACCGGCTGCACCCCGCTCGAGGTGCAGGCCGCCGACCTCGCGGCGGGCAGCGACGACATCCGGTTCTGCGCCCTCGCGGACGAGAGGTGCCCGCGCGTCGAGGTCGAGTTCCGCGCGCCGACGGGCGGCGTCTCGCCGCGGCATCTCTCGGCAAAGATGGTCGAGGTCGACGACGACGGCAACGCGACGCCTTCGGACCCTGACGACACGAGCGGCTCCGGCGACGCGGGCGGCTCCGCCGCCTCCGGCGAATTTGGCGCTCCGACGATGCGGAGCGGCGCGGGCGGGCGCTCCGTCCCCAACACCGGCGATTCCGCCGACCGCAAGCTCCCCGCTGCCGTCGCGGCGCTCGGTGCCGTCGCC
>CAVDQW010000206.1:0-7435 GCA_963610995.1 bacterium
GGATAGGCGCTCTCGGCCTCGCGCCAAAGCGGCATGGCCACAACCATGTGGTCGCGAGCGCGCTTAAGCGCGAACTGGATGTGGTCAGCCAGCGTGATGGGCAGGTTCGGCGAGAGCTCGTAGGAGAGCTGCTGGGTGGCGAGGCTCGCGAGTTGGGCCGCGAATTCGAGGACCTCGGGGTCAACTTCCTCAATAAAGGCCAGGTATTTGGGGTCGATGCCGTAGAACGTGCGCTGGATTTGGTCGAGTGGGACGTCGTGGGGCATATCGCCGAAGCCGATGCCCTTGCCGGTGGCGATAAGCTCGTGACCGGCGCCGTCGAGGCAGACCGCCGTGTTGTGGTTGATGCGCTTGATGGCCTGCACGGAGCCTCCTCGAATCACGATGGTTGCAAATGTTACCTTTGGCGAGTGTAACGCATGGATGATGCGGCGTCGGCTGCCGTTCGGCCTGCGGAGCGCTTCCGGCCGATGTGACGTGGCGCCTGCAATTGGTGACAGTCACTACGTGCACATCGGCCGCGGCTGTGGCCCGTCGGCTTTATGGGTCGGTGACGCGGCCGCGCCTCAGCCGCGCATGCACGTAGAAACAGTCACCACTTGCAGGCTCAACCCGGAACGCCTGCCATTGGTGACTGTTTCCAATGGCAGGCGACGCGCTGCAGGCGGCACCTGCCACCAATGACTGTCACCCATGGCAGGTACAATGGGGCGAGAAAATCGTGGGAGGGTATTGCTACATGCTGATCAACCGGGTTTCTCGCCAGATCATGAACACGCCGGAGCTCGAGCCGCTGGTGCGCGCGCTCGGCGCAGGCGACGACGCCACGCTGGCCGTCGCGCAGTCGGCGCGTCCGCTGCTGCTGGCCGCCATCTGGGCTGACAACCCGCGCCCTTGTCTCTTCGTCGTGTCCGGCGAGGAAGCCGCCGACCGCGCCGCCCGCGCGCTCGCGGCGTGGCTGGGGCAAGACGTCGTGTGTCGCTACCCCGATCGCCGCGACTACCCGTGGAGCGAGAAGGCCCCGGACGACGCCGTCATAGGCGCCCGCTGCCAAGCCGTCGCGCGCCTGGCCGAGGGCGAGCGCTGCATCGTGGTGGCCTCGGCGCGCTCGCTGCTTCGCCGCGTGCCGCCCGCAGGCTCCGGTTACTGGGCCTCGAGCACCTTCGCCGTGGGCGACGAGGTCCCGTTCGACGAGGTCCCGGCCCTGCTCGTGGCCATGGGCTACACCGATAACGGCGACGTGGCGGAACCCGGCAGCTTCCATGTCCACGGCGATGCGGTGGACGTCTTCCCTTCGCAGGCCTCGGTGCCGGTGCGCATCGAGTTCTTCGGCGACGAGATCGACCGCGTCCGCCGCATGGTGGCCGCCACGGGTCAGACCATCGGCGAGCTGCAATCGGTTACCGTGTCGCCCTGCCGCGAGATGGCGCTCACCGATGAGACCGTCGGTCGCGCGGAGGATGCTCTCTATAAGCGCGCGCAAAACGACAATGCTCTGGCTGCTGACCTGGAGCTTATTTGCGCCCGCTCTGATCAGCCGTCGCTCGAGCGCTATCTGCCCGAGCTCTACGGCGGTACCGGCACACCCATAGATCATGCAAGCGATTCGACCCTCGTGGTCCTTGCCGAGCCCCGCGCCCTCTTTGACGACTGCATGCATGCCTTCGACGAGGTCGACCAGGCGGCGAGCATCGCCCGCGTCTCGATCGCCGGGCTCTACACCAACCCGCGCCAGCTCGACTTTGGCCGCCAGCAGCGCCTCTCGTTCGTGTCCATGCTGCGCGCGGGCATGGGCGCCGTCACGGCGTCGCTCGAGGTCAAGCAGCCGGGGGTCAATGGCTCGGACACGAAGCTCCTCGGGCGCGTGCGCCAGCTGGTCAACGACCGTTCCGCCGTGCTCTTCGCCGTGCCCGACCGCGCTGCCCGCGAGGCCCTTGAGCTGCGGTTCAATGACGAGCGCATCCCCTTTGCCGAGTCGCTCGGCTCCGCTCCGGAGAACTCCCACGACGTTCGCGACGATGATGCGCGCTTCGACGCCCCCGCGCTTCCCCGCGACCGCGTGACCTTCATCGACGCCCCGGTGCCTGCGGGCGTCGTGCTTCCCGCCTGCCACCTGGGCATTCTTTCCGTCGACGATCTGGCGTCGCGCACGGCCAAGGCCCGCCGCCGAGCCAAGCGCGTGGACCCCACTGCGGTGACCTTCCCCTTCAAGCCCGGCGACTACGTGGTCCACGCCACGCACGGCATCGCCCTGTTTGCCGACATCGTGCGCCAGGAGGTCGGCGGCCGCGAGCGCGACTATTTCCTGCTCAAGTACTCCGGCGACGACAAGCTCTTCGTGCCGCTCGAGCAGGTCGACCGCATCACGCGCTACGTGGGCCCCGACGGCGACTCGCCGCGCCTCACGCGCCTGAACACCGCCGACTGGTCGCGCGCCACCGGCAAGGCCCGTCGCTCTGCCAAAAAGCTCGCGTTCGACCTGGTGGACCTCTATACCCGCCGCTCTTCGGTGGCCGGTTTCGCCTTCTCGCAGGACTCGCCGACGCAGGTCGATATGGAGTCCAACTTTGCCTACGACCTCACGCCCGACCAGGCCAGCGCCGTGGCCGACATCAAGGCCGACATGGAGTCGACCAAGCCGATGGACCGCCTGCTCTGCGGCGACGTGGGCTTCGGCAAGACGGAGGTCGCCCTGCGCGCGGCCTTCAAGTGCTGCCAGGACTCCAAGCAGGTCATGATTCTGTGCCCGACGACCATCCTCGCGCAGCAGCACTACGAGACGTTCTTCGAGCGGTTCACGCCGTTTGACCTCAAGGTCGCGGTGCTCTCGCGCTTCGTGACGCCGGCCCAGCAGCGCCGCGCGCTCGAAGGATTCGCGGACGGATCGGTCGACGTGTTGGTGGGCACGCATCGTCTGCTCTCGGCGGACGTTAACCCCTATGACCTGGGGCTCGTTATTATCGACGAGGAGCAGCGCTTCGGCGTGCAGCACAAGGAGCAGCTCAAGAACATGCGCGAGCAGGTCGACGTTCTCACGCTCTCGGCCACGCCGATTCCGCGCACCATGCAGATGGCGATGAGCGGCGTGCGCGACATGAGCCTCATCATGACGCCGCCGCCGGGGCGTCTGCCGGTCAAGGTGACGGTGGGGGAGTACGATCCCGACGTGGTCTCGGCCGCGATCCGCGCCGAGCTCGCGCGCAAGGGCCAGGTTTACTACGTGAGCAACCGCGTGCACACCATCGACGACGCGGTGGCACGCGTGACGGAGGCCGCGCCCGAGGCCCGCGTGGGCGTCGCTCACGGCAAGATGAGCGCCAAACAAGTTGAGGATATGATGTTGGAGTTCAACGAGCACGAGATCGACGTGCTCGTGGCCACGACGATCATCGAGTCGGGCATCGACAACTCGCACACAAATACTCTAATCATCGAGGATTCTCACCGTTTGGGTCTGGCACAGTTGTACCAGCTCAAGGGACGTGTTGGCCGAAGCAAGCTGCAGGCGTACGCGTACTTTATGTTCCCGGGAGAGACGCCGCTGACGCAAGAGGCCACCGACCGCCTGACGGCCATCAACGAGTACCAGGACCTCGGCAGCGGCATGAAAATCGCCATGCGCGACCTCGAGATCCGCGGCGCCGGCTCGCTGGTGGGCGCCGAGCAGCACGGCAACCTGTCGAGCGTCGGCTTCGACCTCTTCACACAGATGCTCGGCGAGGCCGTGGCCGAGGCCCGCGGCGAGACGCGCGACGTGGAGCTGCCCGAGATGAACATCAACCTGCCGGCGGATTTCTTCCTGGCGGAGGAGTACCTGCCGGAGGTCGACCGCCGCGTGCTGGTGTACCGAAGGCTTGCCGCGGCAGTGGATCTGTCCGAGGTCGACGAGCTGCAAAAAGAGACCGAGGACCGCTACGGCGCGCTGCCCGTGGCCGGCCGCAACCTGTTTGACCGGGCGCGCGTCCGCATCCGCGGTCAGCGCCTGGGCTGCACGGCGGTGAGCCTGACCAACGGCCGGATCATCTACCAGGGCGTCGATGTGCCTCGCGCAACGGCCCTGCGCCTGCGCGGCGAGGGCGCCCTCAACTACCCCAAGACCAAGAAGCTCGCGTATCCCTTCCGCCGCAAGGACTCCGAGCTCATGCCCGTGGCCCTCGGCGTCCTCGCCCAGCTCGGCGGCGACGACGAGGTCGAGGAGTAGGCGGCAGCGCGTCTCCGCCTCAAGCACGTCTCCCTTTCTTGCCGCCGTCGCTGAAGCTTCGCGCCGCGACGGCGGTGGCATCTGGGCATAAAACGGCCGTTTCGGGCCGATTTTCTTGCCAAGAACGGCCGTTTTGTGCCCGGCTGTGGGGCAACGGGGATAATGGGACGGATCGGTTTTCGGCGAGAGGAGCGCGGATGAGGTTCGTGGCGGGGAAGTTCGGTCAGCCGGAGTGCGTGGTCGATATGGCGGGCGACGGCTCTGGCGAGCGCCGGCTTGCGGTCTGCGGGGTTGCTGCGGGCGGCGAGGATGCTGCAAACGGCGAGCGCCGGCTTTCGGACCTGGTGGACGAGGAGAACGCGTCTCGATCCGCGGCGCCGACAAACCATCCGCAGGTAGATCGCCTTATCCGCACCATCTGGCGCTTGCGACAGGCGGACGGTTGCTCGTGGGACCGCGGGCAGACCCACGCGAGCATCACCAAGAACATGGTCGAGGAGGCCTACGAGGCGGTCGACGCCATCGAGGCCAATGACGCGGCGCATCTCTGCGAGGAGCTCGGCGACGTGCTCGAGCAGGTGCTTCTTCATTCGCAGATCGCGGCCGATGCGGGTGAGTTCGACATTGACGACGTGGCGCGCGGCCTCAACGAGAAGCTCGTGCGTCGCCACCCGCACGTGTTCGGCGATCTCGCGCGGGCGGCGGAGGGCCGGTCGGCGAGTAGCGCTGGGGCGGTTGGCTCTGGCGACGCGGCTGAGGGGCCTGGCGGCTCCGGTGCCGCTCAGCCTGACGCCCCTGTTGCTGCTCGGCCCGACGCCACCCCTGCCGCCGCTCAGCCCGACGGCGCCGCCCCGGAAGCCTCAGCGGTCCTCGACATCTGGGACGACGTGAAGCGTCTGGAGCGCGAGGCCCGAGGGGAGTTCGCCAACGGTCGTGCGGCAGGCCTTCTCGACTCCGTGCCAAGCAGCCTACCTGCGCTTATGCAGGCTCAGAAGATTTCCAAGCGAGCTGCCAAGGCCGGCTTCGAGTGGGAGACGACGGCCGACGTGTGGGCCAAGGTGGCCGAGGAGCGCGCGGAGTTCGAGGCCGAGGAACCGGGGAGCGACGCGGCGACCGTCGAGTTCGGCGACCTTCTCTTTGCGCTGGTAAACGTCGCGCGCAGGGAGGGGATCGACGCGGAGGAGGCCCTTGCGGCGTCGAACCGCAAGTTCCGCGCTCGCTGGGCCCGCATGGAGGCGATGGCCCGCGAGGTCGGCCGCGACGTCGAGGCCCTCTCGACGGCCGAGCAGAACGACCTTTGGGACCGTGCGAAGGCTGAGGAGAAGAGCGGCCGATAATTTTCGCGCCCGCGCCCTCTGGTATAAATGATTCCACGTGCCGCCCGGCCGGGCGGCTGGCCAATCACAGCTAAACCGAAGCGGCGGCATGAGAGAACTCAGCGACAACACGAACACGACCGAGGCCCCACGTTTGAGCGGGGCCGATGCGCGCGCGGCCGCCGATGCCGCTCGCGTGGCGCGTCGTACCGCGACGCCGAGGTCCCGCCATGCGGCCCACGTGCGCGAGGCCCGCGTGGCTCCCGACCAAGCCAGCGAGAAGCACCCCGCCGAGGAGCGCCGCGAGGCTGCCGCCGAGCGCACCATCAATATCAATGGTTTTTTCTCCGTCATCGGCGACTTCGTCATTCGTCACAGGTATCCGCTGTTGGTGGCGGCCGTTGTTATCGGCCTTTTGGTCAGCATGTACGGGCCGCTTAAGTCGTATTACCAGGCGTGGCGAACGGGCGATGCCCTGCGCGAGCAGCTCGAGCAGTACAACCAGAGCAACGCCCAGACGCAGGACGACATCTCGGCACTTCAGACCGAGGAAGGTATCAAGGACGTGGCCCGCAAGCGCGGTTACGTGGGCGAGGGCGAGACGAAGGTCGTCGTGGAGGGCCTGGACGAGTCGAGTTCCGATTCGGGCGACTCCAGCAGCGACTCAAGCTCCGAGCTGCCTTGGTATATCCAGTTTGGCGATAAGTTCTTCAATTACGTGCCTGCCAGCTAGGTAAACTACGGGCTGGTTGACGGCAGTGTCTTTGCGAAAGGAACGCTCATGAGACGAGTTGCGTGCATTGATATCGGAACCGTGACGGCGCGTCTTGCCGTGGCCGACGTCGAGGGCGAGCGCGTGACCCGCCTCGCCAAGACCTCCAACATCTGCAACCTGGGCCAGGACGTCGACCGCACGAGGCGCCTGGCGACCGACGCCATGAAGCGTGTGTTCCTCTGCTGCAACGAGTACGTGGCGAGCGCGAAGGTGGCCGGGGCCGAGGCCATTTGCTGCACCATGACCAGCGCCGCCCGCGATGCCGAGAACTCGTCCGAGCTGGTGGCGGCGCTGCAGTCGCTTGGCCTCGAGCCCGAGGTCATTCCCGGCGAGGTCGAGGGCGCGCTTACGTTCCTGGGCGTGGCGCAGGACTTCGGCGGCAAGAGGATCTTGGTTGCCGACAACGGCGGCGGATCGACCGAGTTGGCATGCGGCGTGCTGCGCGACGGCGTGCTTGACCTGGCGTTTGTTGAATCCACCAACGTGGGCTGCCGCCGCATCACCGACAAGTTCCTGAGCTCTGGGGAGCTGCCGAGCGAGGCTGATCTGGCCGCGGCGCACGAGTTCGCGGCGGGGCTGCTCGCGCCGGCGATTCAGCGCGGCGCGCTGCGGGCTGACGGCGCCGAGGGTGAGGCGCCCGAGCGACTCGTTGTGTGCGGCGGTACGGTGACGACCCTGGTGGCCCTCGGCCTCGCGCTCGAGCCCTACGATTCCGGCCGCGTGCACCTGGCGCGCCTGACCAGGGAGAAGGTCCGCGAGCTCGAGGCGCTTCTCGCCGGCAAGACCGTGGAGGAGCGAGCGGCGCTGCCCGGCATCCAACCCAAGCGCGCGCCCGTGATCCTGGGCGGCGCGGTGTCCATCGGCGAGCTCATGGACCAGACCGGGTTTGCGGAGCTGACGGTGAGCGAGTCTGACCTGTTGTTCGGCCTTTCGCTGGCGGCCGCGACGGCGTTGCCGGGCTGCGAGGGTGAGAAGTCTCCGGTCGGCTGGAAACCGACGATGCGCCCGGTGGGTCAAGTCGGCTAGACTGTGAGGGCGCGATTTTCTCGCGATCACCACGGGGGCGTGGCGGAATTGGCATACGCAGCGGCCTTAAAAGCCGCGGCCGAAAGGATTGTGGGTTCGAGTCCCACCGCCCCTACC
>CAVDQW010000207.1:0-26547 GCA_963610995.1 bacterium
AGTGCTCGTGGGCATAGCCGCTCGCCTTGAGGTGCATGTCGTTCTCTATGTGGATGGGGAGGCCGATGCGCTCGGCCACAGCCTTGGCGACGTCGGCTCCATCGAGCTCGGCGGCGTCGCAGTGGTCGACCACGCCTCCGCACACGGTGCCGGGAACGCCGAGGACGATTTTGCGCACATTGCTCCGCAGGTCGCAGGCCTGCGCGAGCTGTTCCACGAGGATGTCTGCGTCGAGGTAGGGGAGGACGACCCGCCGCGATTCGAGCACGGCTCCGGTTAGCGAAAGGAGCTGGGCACGAACCACTCGCTCGTCGCCCTGCAGGTCCACGTCGGCCGCCACAATGGTCGCGCAGTCCTCGGCAGCACGGTAGCAGAGACCGCCGCGGCCGGCGCTTCCCGTGCGGTGCGGTTCGGCGACCACCTCGCCGGCGGCGGCCATGTCGTTAAGCAGCGTGTTGCATGTGGCGACGCTGAGGTCCAGCTCAGAGGCTATATCTTTCTTGCTGAAGAGCCCGCCTCGCCAAAGCACGCGCCGAATCTGCGCGACGTTCTGGGACCTTACTTCGTTCGTGGTCGCCATCCGGCCCCCTTCAGGTGTGATTATTACAGCAGTTGTAATAATCAAATCATAGCACCGGGACCGACCTCTTCGAATCGTCCGGCGTCGACTCGGGCGGCAAATTTTCGACCGTTGACCGTTCGTGAACAAAACCGTGCCGCTGGCGTGATATTCTTTACATTTGAAACGCTTCAACCCATACTTAACGCAGCGAATTGAAACGCTTCAACCCATGACACCCAAGGAGGTCCCCCATGCTCGTAGAAACCAAGGCGAAGGTCGGCGTCTTCTCGATCGCCCTCGGAGCCTATCTCCCGCAGTTCCCGCAGCTCGTTCCCAACTTCGAGCAGCAGTACGCCGACTTCAAGGCGACCTTGCCCACGACCGTCGAGCTCGTCGACGGCGGCATGGTGACCACCAAGGAGAAGGCCCAGGAGGCAGGCGACCTCTTCCGCGCCGCCGACGTCGACCTGGTCATTCTCCAGATGCTCACCTACGCCACCAGCTACAACGTGCTACCCGCCGTGCGCGACCTCGACGTCCCCGTCGTTGTCGTCAACGTGCAGAAGAAGGCCCAGCCCGACTACGCCAACACCGACATCCCCATCTGGCTGGGCGACCTCTACGCCTGCGGCGCCCCCGGCGAGGTCGTGGCCGACCTCAACCGCGCGGGCAAGCGCCACGCCGTCATCACCGGCGTTGTCGAGGGCGGCGACCCCGAGGTCGCCAAGCAGCTCGACGAGTGGTGCTGTGCCGCCCAGGTCCGCCGCCGTCTCCGCCGCACCAACATCGCGCAGATCGGCCGCCCGTACCCCGGCATGATGGACCTCTACATCGACGAGACCAACCTCTACAACCGCCTGGGCCTCTACACCAAGCAGTTCGACTGGGAGAAGATGTGGGCCATCGCCGACGACGTCGATGACCAGGCCGCCGTTGACGCCAAGGCCGCCGAGATCATCGACACCTTCGACATCGAGGGTGGCGCCAACGTCTCCGACGAGCCCATCCAGGAGATGGCCAAGTACGTCATCGCCTTCGAGCAGTGGGTCAAGGACGAGGAGATCGGCCTCGTGGCCAGCCACTACGACGGCTTTGCCCAGGGCAAGGCGGGCGTACTCGACTCCATGCTGATCCCGGCCTTCTCCATGCTCATCAAGCAGGGCACCGCCTGCGCCGTCGAGGGCGACATGAAGGTCGCCGTGGCCATGAGCATCCTCAAGACCATCGCTGGCACGGGTCAGCTCTCCGAGATGTACTCCATCGACTTCCCCGAGGACGTCGTGATCATCGGCCACTCCGGCTCCGGTGACGCCGACATCTCCACCGCCAAGAAGCCCACCCTCAAGGTGGTGCCCGTCTTCCACGGCAAGACCGGCGGCGGCTACCTCACCCAGTTCTACCCGGGCCTTGGCACCGTGACCTACCTGGGCATCACCCAGGACGGCGACGGCAACTTCAAGTTCGTCGTGGCCGAGGGCGAGAACGTCGAGGGCCCGATCTTCACCTTCGGCGACACCAACATGCGCATGAAGTTCTCCTGCGGAGCCCGCGAGTTCATGAACCGCTGGAACGAGACCGGCCCCACGCACCACATGGCTGCCGCCCTCGGCTCCCACACCGACACCATCCTCAAGGTGGCCAAGATCCTGAACGTCCCCGTCGACATCGTCTGCCGCTAAACGAGCGCCAGGTCAGGAGGGGAGAACCACATGGCAGGACGCATTGACACCAAGCACTACGCGGCCGTGGACATCGGCGCCTCGAGCGGCCGCGTGCTTCTCGGCTGGGTCGAGGACGGCAAGATGTCCTACGAGGAGGTCTACCGCTTCGACAACACCCAGGTGCTGAGCTACGGCCACAGCTGCTGGGACATCGAGGGCCTCTACGAGCACGTCGTCCGCGGCCTGGCCGCCGCCCGTGAGAAGATCGGCGTCGAGCCCGTGTCCATCTCCATCGACACCTGGGGCGTCGACTTCGTGCTGCTGGACGAGAACGACGAGATGATCGGCGACGCCGTGGCCTACCGCGACGGCCGCACCGAAGGCATCTTCGAGAAGGCCGACCGCATCATGGCGCCGTCGGACCTTTACGAGCGCACCGGCATCCAGCGCCAGCCGTTCAACACCATCTACCAGCTGCTCGCTCTCAAGCGCGAGCACCCCGAGCACCTCGAGGCCGCGCGCACCTTCCTCATGGTGCCCGACTACCTGGTGTGGAGGCTCACCGGCGCCAAGACCAACGAGTACACCAACGCCAGCACCACGGGCCTGCTCGACGCGCGCACCTGCTGCTGGGACCAGGACATCCTGGCCGAGTTCGGCATCCCGTCGCGTATCTTCTTGCCGCCGACGATGCCGGGCGCCGTGGCGGGCAACTTGCTGCCCGAGGTCGCGGCGCAGGTGGGCTACGACGCGCCCGTCGTGCTCTGCGCGAGCCACGACACCGGCAGCGCCTATCTTTCCGTCCCGGCGAAGGACGACCACGCGGCCTACCTCAGCTCCGGTACCTGGAGCCTGCTCGGCTGCGAGCTCCCCGAGCCCGTGACCGGTCCGGCCGCCCGCGAGCAGAACTTTACCAACGAGGGCGGCTACCAGCGCCGTTATCGCTTCCTCAAGAACATCATGGGCCTGTGGATGAACCAGTCCGTGCGCCGCGAGGTCAACGGCGTGGACTACGTGGAGGGCAAGACCTCGCACAAGGCGATGCTCGACCACCAGATCGGTTTCGGAGAGCTCATCGAGCTCACGCAGGCCGCCGAGCCCTTCTCGGCGTACGTGGACGTGGACGACGAGCGGTTCCTCTCGCCGGACTCCATGTTCGACGAGATCCGTGCCGCCTGCGCCGACGCCGGCCAGCCCGTGCCCGAGACCATCGGCGAGGTCATGCGCACCGTGTATTGCAGCCTGACCAGCTCGTATGCCCGCGCGGTCAAGAACCTGGGCGAGCTGACGGGGTGCGAGTACACGAGCCTGAACATCGTCGGCGGCGGCTGCCAGGATAATTACCTCAACCAGATGACGGCCGACGCTTGCGGCATCCCCGTGTTCGCCGGCCCCATCGAGGGCACCTGCATCGGCAACTTCGTTGTCCAGATGATCCACGACGGCGTCTTCGCGGACCTCGCCGGGGCGCGCTCCTGCATCGCCCGCAGCTTCGACATCCGCCGCTTCGACCCCCAGCACTAACCCCAACACGCAAAAATAAGACGAGGGGACAGTCCCTTCATCTTACATGTAGAGAGAGGATTTCACTCATGGCTATGGAAGACCTGCAGTTCATCAAGGGCTTTACCCGCATGTGCGACGACGGCTGGAACCAGGGCTGGCACGAGCGCAACGGCGGCAACCTGACCTATCGCATGACCGACGAGGAGGTCGCCGAGGCCCGTCCGTTCTTCGACGCCGAGCCGCGCGAGTGGGTCAAGATGGGCGTTTGCGGCGAGAACCTCGCCGGCCAGTACTTCGTGTCCACCGGCTCCGGCAAGTACATGCGCAACGTCGCCGGCGACCCCGCCCACAACATCGGCATCGTCGAGATCAACGAGACCGGCGACGCCTTCCGCATCGTCTGGGGCCTGCTCAACGGCGCCCGTCCGACGTCCGAGTTCGAGAGCCACTACATGAACCACTGCGTGACCGCCGCCCGCACCGACGGCGCGAACCGCGTGATCTACCACGCCCACACCCCGGGCATCATCGAGATGTCCTTCATCGTGCCGCTCGAGGACCGTGCCTTCACCCGCGTCCTGTGGCAGATGATGACCGAGTGCGTCGTCGTCTTCCCGGGCGGCGTGGGCGTCGTGCCCTGGATGGTCCCCGGCGGCCCGGCCATCGCCGAGGCCAGCTCCGAGCTCATGAAGAAGTACGACACCATCGTCTGGGCGCACCACGGTCTGTTTGCCGCCGGCCCCGACTTCGACACCACCTTCGGCCTGGCCCACACCGTTGAGAAGGCCGCCCAGCTCTACGTGGCCGCCCGCGCCGCCAACGGCGGCAGCGACAAGTTCCTGAACGTCATTTCTGACCAGGGACTCAAGGATACCTGCCGCGACTTCAACATCGCCATCAACGAGGAGTTCGTGGACTAGCTTCGCGCTGGACCCCTCGGCACGCCAAGGCCCCGCCCCTTCTTCCCAAGCTCAGCGCTCACTGCGTTCGCTCGCTGCGCGAAATCGCTTGGAAAGAAGGGGCGGGGCCTTGGCGTTTGCGGGGTCTCTCGGCCAGACGGCACGGGGAACTCGCAAGGGATAAAAGCGAGAGGTATTAACATCTCTGCGTCTTGATTTGGGTTTACTGAGTAGCGAGGCGTTATGTAGCCCGGCCAACTGCGCTTTTGTGGGCGCGGTTGGCCGGGCTACTTACTCAGGTCAAATTAAGACGCAGAGATGTGTGGGAACTGGCGCCTGTGATCTATTTCACGTAGCCGCAAGCGGGGCAGTAGTACTCTTTGCGACCCATTGAGGCGCCTACGACGGCTCCGACTAGCCCTGCAAAAATGCCGCCTGCTGCCGCTTTTCCGGTACTGAGGCCAGCGTTGCGCGTGTTGAGTGGGTGATTGCACTTCGGACATCTGCCGTTGGGCGCCATCATCATGGCGTACATTTGCTGCTGGCTGATTCGATTGGAACTTTCTGGAGCCGTGTCGGAGGCTGTGCTCATCGTAGAGGTCTCCGAGGCGATGGGCGTAAAGTGCTTAGCGTAAATGCCATTGAATCGTTGTTCGAACTTTGGCTCAGTAAGAAGATACCGGCCTAAAATCATCTTCTTCTCAGAATCGTCGGCACCCTTCCCGAGGATAAGAGCCAAGAATTTTTCCTTTACGAAGTCATACCACGATGGGTTGATGAGGTAGCCGGGTAACTGCTCAGAACCACGTTGTTTCGCCATGACTCTGAGGTAGTCTTCTAGTTCCTGGTATATATAAAAGTCTAAAATATCCGATCCTATCGTGGCCTCTGCGCAGTGGCAAGTCCAGCCTTTCTGCTGCAAATACTGAGTGAGTGCATTTCTGCCAGTGCGCTTATATTCTTTGTCGAGGTCGCAATCCGGTACAAATAAGTATCTGAAGTTTGAAGGATTTATTTCTCTATATTCCTTAAACGAAACGTGCTGTCGTATCCACATGTCAATCGTATAAATATTAACTTCTCCGTTGTCGCTGACCGGAGCCGCTGCCACGGTGAGACCAAATTCGTCTTTGAGGACGGCAAGGTTCCTGACGACCTGTCCTTGTTCTGACAATTTGTCCGCCCCCCTATTTCTTGGCACAGGGCGGAATCGCATCGCGACGGATGCGCCAAGGTGAGCCCTTCTTGTCTTGTTCGCACGGCTTCGTCCCGCTTTTGAGCATGCCCTTGCGGCACCACTCACGCACCTTGGCTACTGGTACGCCCCAGAGTTCGGACGCCTCCTTGCAACTCATCATTTCACTCATGGACAACCTCCCGTCTTCTGAGGTTGACCTTAAGGTCAACCTCCTTACCTAACGGTAGGGAAGGGCGGGCCATCGGTCCTTGCCTTGGTTTGGTTGGGGGTAGAGCAATAATCCAGAGAGGTGCACATTGGTCAATCCGGTAAATGCTGCACTTTGTGCAAAAGTAGCATTTTAAATAGCTGCATTCTGCGCATAACATGGCTTGAAAATCTCTGCACTTTGTACAATATAGAAAGAACTGGCAGCTGAAAGGTGGTGTTATGCTTCGACGTAAAGCTACTGAGCAATTTGAGGCGTGGAAGAACGAGAATAGCCGTAAGGCCCTTCTCGTTACAGGCGCCCGGCAGGTCGGGAAAAGCTACGTAATCAGGGAGTTCGCGCAGCGCAGCTACGAAGTCTTCATCGAGATCAATCTGTACGAGGACGCGCGGGCTCGGGAAGCTCTTTCGAATGCGACTGACGCTACTGACCTTATCACCCGTATTAGCCTTCTCTCCAACAAACCGCTGGTACCTGGCAACACCGCCGTCTTTATTGACGAGGTCCAAGAACTCCCCGAGATCGTGACCATGGCTAAGTTCCTCGTTGAGGACGGCCGCTTCGACTGGATTTTCTCGGGGTCCATGCTGGGGACGGAGCTCAAGGGGATCCGCTCGTATCCTGTGGGCTATGTGCATGACCTGACGATGCATCCCATGGACTTCGAGGAGTTCTGCTGGGCAATCGGCGTGTCGGATGCGGCGCTCGAGAGCATCGCGTCCGCATGCGAGACGTGCGAGGTGCTGCCGGATTACCTGCACGATGCCATGATGGCCAACTTCCGCACGTATCTGACTGTGGGTGGGATGCCTGAGGTCGTGCAGCGGTTCTTGGATACGAAGGGTGACCTTGCGTCGGTGCGAGAGCTCCAATCCGGTCTCAACCGTCAATATCGAGTAGACGTCTCTAAGTACGCGGGTAATCGCGCTCTGCAGGTCAGGAGCATCTTCGACCAGCTCCCGGTGCAGCTCGAGGGAGAGAGCCAGAAGTTCGTGGTGAGCTCTATCGACCCTGCTGCGCGCTACGAGCGATATCAGCGTGACTTTGTTTGGCTGGTCAATGCCGGCGTTGCGAACAAGACCGATCTGGTGGGGGAGCCCAAGGCGCCACTGTTGCGTACTGCTCAGCCGTCCAAGTTCAAGCTGTATCAGTCGGACACGGGTATGCTTTTGGCGCGGTATCCGCAGGTTGTAGCGCAGTCCGTGTATCTCAATGACAAGCGAGCCAACCTGGGAGGCATCTATGAGAACGTCGTTGCACAGGGACTGGCGGCGCAGGGGTACGCGCTCCATTACTACATGACCAAGAAGCGCGGTGAGGTCGATTTCGTGGTGGAGGGCCAGCTGGGCGGCGCGGTTCCCATCGAGGTCAAGTCAGGTAGCAGTTACCATAGCCATGCCTCGCTCGACTATGTCCTTAACAATGCTGAGTACGGTGCTGAGCAGGGTGTTGTTCTCTGCAAGGGCAACTTTGAGCTGGGCAGCAAGGTGGCCTACGTGCCGTTGTATGCGTTGCCGTTCTTGGGCCGTATTCTTGGCGAGAAGGATGATTCCTTCAAGCTCGAGGTCGTGCGGGTGTAGCCTGTGTTCGAACGGGGTTAAGGGCTTGATTTTGCAACATCTCTGCGTCTTGATTTGGGTTTGCCGGGTAGCGAGGCATTATGAAGCCCGGCCAACTGCGCTTTTGTGGGCGCGGTTGGCCGGGCTACTTGCTCAAGTCAAATTAAGACGCAGAGATGTGTGGGAACTGGCGCCTGTGATCTATCTCACGTAGCCGCAAGCGGGGCAGTAGTACTCAAACCCGAAAGTAAACCTGTGCAAGAACAACGTGGATTGGACGGGTGCCGAGGTAAAACTGGGAGGCTAAAAGAGAATCGATGGGGCTCGTATCTGCTCGCCCTTGCCAATCGCGTTGACTGCGGCAAGATGGCCCCGCCGAAGTTCCTCATAGTGGTTGCTGGCGGGCAGTATGCCTATACCAGGTCCGATGGCATCTATGTTGTGCCAATCGGCTGCTTGGGGGCTAGGCGCTCTCGATTTGGCGGCGCAGGCATTGCATCGGGCTCATTGTAAAGGGCATCTGAATCTCTGAGCTGGGCTCGTACAAGCGTCTTCGCCACATCCCTTTGGATGGCGAAGATACTTGGAGAGTGGCGAAGATTCGAAAACGACGGGGCTCTGGGTCCTCCGACCTTTACAAATACGTCCCGAGGTCCAGGTCGGGGGTGTCGGCGCGGCGGGCGCCGGTGCTGGCGCGCTCGATGAGGCCGGTGGTGATGAGGTCCATGTGGCTCTGGGTCGCGCTTGTGCGCCTCTGGCCTATGCGCTTGACCAGGCGTTTAATGCCCTGGCGGCCGATCTCGGCGCCGGGGGAGGCGATGGTCGTTATCGAGACGTCGCCGGTCCAGGCGAGCGGGTTGCCGTCGCCGCCGCAGACGCGGATGTCGCCGGGGACGTCGAGGCCCTCGGCCTGCAGACCGGCGATGACGCCTGCTGCCAGCACGTCGGTGAGGCAGATGACGAAGTCGGGGCGCTTCTCGGCGTCGCGCTTGGCGAGACGGCGACCGAACTCGAAGCCGTCCGACGCGGTATTCCAGCTGCCCTCCTCGACGACCTCGAGCTCGATGCCGCGCTCGGCCGCCGCCTCGCGCACGCCCTCGGCGCGCAGGAGCAGCTGCGTGAAGTCGGCCGCACCGATCATCGTCACCTTTCGCGAGCCCTTCTCGGCGGCGTGCTCGAGGAGCATGCGGCCCTCGGCCTTGTTGTCGGCCGCCACGTAGATGCCGGGCGCGTCGGAGTGGACGTTGAGGTAGACGGTGGGGATGGGGGTCTTCTCCATGGCCGGGGCCCACGACTCGCCGGCGGCCATGGGCTGGACGAGGACGCCGGCCATCTGCGCGCCCATGAAGTAGCGCAGGTAGCGGCCCTCGAGCACGTCGTCGTTGTCGGCGCTGGCGATGAGCAAGTCGTAGCCGTTCTCGCGGGCCTCGGCCTGCGCGCCGTTGGCCACCTGCAGGCTGAAGCCGTGGTCGAGGCGGGGGAGCACCAGGCCGAAGACGCGGCTCTGTCCGCCGGCGAGCGAGCGGGCGCTCTGCGAGGGGATGAAGCCGAGGCGATCGACCGTGGCCTGGATAAGCTCGAGCGTCTCGGGCTTGACCTTCTCGGGGTGGTTGAGCGCGTTGCTCACCGTGCCGAGCGAGACCCCCGCCTCGCGCGCGACGTCGCTGATCTTGACCTTGCCCATGGCCGCTCCTTGATGCGCTTCAATCGAATGCATCACAGTGTAGCAGGGCGTCGTTTGATGGACGCGGACAAAGACGACCGGCGACTCGCGCCGTTGCGGGCGTGGCTGGTCTCATAAAAGCGCCTCGCCCCGTACGGTTTCGCTCAGCGCCGTACGCGCTACTTGGCGGTGCGGCTCAGCTTGCGGTAGTCGCCCGGCGTCATGCCGTGGTAGCTGCGGAACAGCTCGTTGAAGTGCCCGACGCTGCGATACCCGACGGCCGCGGCGATGGCCTGCACGCTCATCTCACTCGACGAGAGCAGCACCTCGGCCCTCGTCACCCGCGCGTCGGCGATCAGCTCGGTCGCCGTGCGCCCTGTGTGCGCCTTGATGTACTGCGTGCAGTAGTTCTCGCTGTACCCGAACTTGCGCGCGATGAGGCGCACGCTCGCCACCTCGCAGTGGTCGCGGATAAAGGACACCATACGCATGGTCTTGGTGTCGATGCCGAAGTAGCTGTACGACGGCGTTTGCGCCAGCCGGTCGAGCAGCATGAGGACGCGCCCGGCCAGCGCGTAGCTCTGTCGCATCCCCGCCTGCGAGTAAGCGCTGGCCAGGGCCGTCATCTCGCCGATGAGCGCGTGGTCTCCGGCGTCGCTGAAGAACAGGTGCCCGCGCGCCTCCTCGCCGCGCAGGAACTCGGACATCACGTTGTCATCGTCCATGAACTCGCGGAAAATCCCTTCGTCGAAGAGCCTCCGCCGGATGCCCAGGTTCAGCACGATGGCCTCGGAGTCTACGACCTCGAGCAAGTGTCGCGTGTTGAGGTTCATGACGCACAGGGACCCCGGCAGCATATAGAGCCGCTGCCCATCGACCACATTGATCACGACGCCGCCGCTCACGTAGCTGAACTCGTAGAAATCGTGGCCGTGTATCGGGGTGGGGAAGCTCATGTCGTGGGCGACCATGAATATATCGTCACTGGGAAGAAGCCCGGCCCAGTCGGCGACGCGGCGATCGGAGAGGTGCCCGCGCGACGCCGTCGCAAAAATCCGCTCGATATCGGCGGGCGCGGCGTTGTGTAAAAGCCCCAGTGCATCAAAGAAGTCGGCGTTCCAACCGCGCTCTTCCGCCACCGTTCCTCCTGCCGTTTGGCCTTGTCGGCGCCTCGTTTGTCTGAGCCAATGCTAGCTCGAAATCGGCATGCGACCAGCAGACTCTAAGATTCGGGAATATTGAAGCGTTTTAAAGGAACTTCCGCGCCAAAACTCGCAGGTTTGTAATGGGTGCCAAGGAAACCTACGGCTCTAAGCCGCAGGTCAGGCTCGCTATATGCGAAACAGGAAAGGAAGGCACCAATGTCCAAAGACACCAAGGCCCGCATCGGCATCTTCTCGCTGACGCTGCTCTCCATGGCGTCGCTCGGCATCACGCCGTCGATCGCGCTGATCATGGCGGCGTTCCCCGAGTCGAGCGCCACCGACGTCCAGCAGCTCACGGCCATCCCGAACTTCGTCGCCATCATCATGGCCCTGCTCTTCTCTGTGGGCGCCAACAAGATCCCCCGCAAGGTCGTCGCCCTCGCCGGCCCCGTCTTCGTCGCCCTGGGCGGCCTGCTGCCTTACTTCTTCGGCAACTCGCTCGCCTTCCTGCTCGTCTGCTCCGGCATCGTGGGCGCGGGCGTCGGCTGCGTCTCCAACATCACGCAGGTCCTCATCACTGAGCTCGTGAGCCCTGAGAAGCGCCAGGCGACCATGGCCCAGAACGTCATCTTCGTCAACATCGGCGCCATCATCATGACCACCTGCGGCGGCATGCTTGCGGCCGGCGGCTGGAAGAACAACTACCTCATCTACCTGGTCGCCATTCCGGTTCTCCTGCTCGCATTCGTCTTCATCCCGTTCTATAGGCCCGAGGCCTCCGAGGCCGAGAAGCCCGCTGCCGACGCCGCCGCGCCTGCCGGTCCCAAGCCCTCCCTCGGCGTGAAGCCGTTCATCGTCGCCGGCATCATCCTCACCGTCAACTGCGTGTACAGCGCCTTTGCCAACAACGCCTCGATCCTCATCATCAACGGCGGCCTCGGCGATTCCAGCGCCGTGGGCATCGTGAACTCCGTCTCCACCATCGGCGGCATGGTCGCCGGCGTCATCCTCGGCAAGATCCTCGAGAACCGCTCCATCCAGCGCATCTCCCTCGCCCTGGGCCTCATCGTCATGGGCGCCGGCATGGTCACTATGGCCTTCGCCCCAAGCGTCGTCGTCATGTGCGTGCCTGCGTTCCTCATCGGCTTTGCCCTCTCCGTCGGCTTCGCGCAGTGCCCGTTCGTCATCTCGCTTTCTGTGGCCCCGATGCTGATCCCGACCGCCATCTCTATGTACTCTATCGGCTCCTCCCTCGGCGGCACCATCAGCCCGACCCTGATCAACGGCATCGCCGGCTCGCTCCTCTCCGGCTCCGGCGCTGACTGCTGCCTCGTGGCCGCCGGCCTCGCCTTTATCGTGGCCGCCGCGCTGCTCGTCTCCGGCTTCCAAGGCCGTATCATCGACAACGCCGCCCTTCCGCAGGGCGCCCAGGAATAGGAAAGAGACGCCATGACCCAGCGCAACTGGACCGCGGGCTGGATTGAGCCCGCACAGGAAAGCACCACCCCCGAGCCCGCGTACTCCCTCTACGAGATGTTCGTCCTGCACGCCGAGCCTCCCGCGTGGACCCCGCCCGAGACCCGCCTGTGGCCCGTCAAGCTCATGAAGCGCTCCTTCGCGCTCGCGGAGGACAAGGCCGTGGCGAGCGCGACGCTCCACATGACCGCCCGCGGCGTTTACCAGGCCTATCTTAACGGCGAGCTGGTGAGCGACGCGCTCTTTGCCCCCGATTACACCACCTACGATCACCTGCTCATGTATCAGAGCTGCGACGTGACCGAGCTCGTCCGCGCCGGTGAGAACGTCTGGGGCGTGACTCTGGCCGACGGCTGGTACGCCGGGCGCATCTCTCAGCAGGGCAACGGCGCGCAGTATGGCGACCGCCTGAGCATCCTGGGTGAGCTCGAGGTCACCTACGCCGATGGCACGACCGAGGTCGTGTGCACCGACGGCGAGTGGCGCTCCACCACCGGCAAGTACGTCTACTCCGACATCCAGATCGGCGAGAAGCAGGACCTGCGCCTCGAGGACGAGGCCTGGACGTCGAGCGCGGATGCCGAGGGCTGGGACGAGGTCGCCGAGGTCGCGGCTCCCGCGGCCGAGCTCGTGGCGCAGATCGGCCCGCAGATTCGCCGTCGCCAGGTGCTCGACGCCGTGTCCGCCTGGGCCGAGGGCGACTCGATCGTCATCGACTTCGGGCAGGTCATCGCCGGTCGTTGCCGCATCGAGTGCGATCTGGCCGAGGGGCAGGAGATCCGCCTCGAGCATGCCGAGGTCCTCGACGCCGACGGCAAGTTCTTCATGAACATTATCGGCCGCAACAAGGACGCCGTCGACGTGTTCGTCGGCCGCGGCCGCCATGAGGTCCTCGAGCCCGATTTCACCTTCCACGGCTACCGCTACGTGCGTCTCTCCGGTTGGGACGAGGTTGCGCAGGGCGCCTTCGATCCCGCGTGCATCAAGGCCGTTGTCATCTATTCCGACTTGCGCGAGACCGGCCGCATCCGCACCTCCGATGCCCGCGTGAACCGTCTGCTCGACAACATTCTGTGGTCGCAGCGCGGCAACATGGTCTCAGTGCCCACCGACTGTCCGCAGCGCGAGCGCGCCGGCTGGACGGGCGACATCCAGGTCTATGCGCCCACGGGCTGCTTTTTCATGGACCTGCACGACTTCCTCGTGCGCTGGCTCGACCAGGTCATGGCCGACCAACTGGATGATGGCCAGGTCGTCGACTACTCGCCGGCCACCAAGGACCTCTTCGCGTCCGGCGAGTTCCTCGGCGCCATCTCGGCTTCCGGCTGGGGCGACGCGATCGTTCTCGTGCCGTGGCAGCTCTACCGCGAGTACGGCGACCGCGATGTGCTCGATCGCTGTTACGACTCGATGATGCGCTGGCACGACTTCTGCGTGAAGTCCGCCGCCGGTGCCTTCCTCGAGGAGGGCGAGAAGGAGGGCGACGCCCGCTACATCTGGGACACAAAGTTCAACTACGGCGACTGGATGCTGCCGAGCTTCGTCATGGGCAACGAGGGCGCGGGCCCGATCGAGGCTGCCGCCGTCACGGCGCCGACCATCGCCACTGCCTGGCTCGCCCACGTCTCCGACGTGCTTGCCGATATCTCTGAGCTGCTGGGCCACGACGGAGCGGCCGCTGAGCAGCGCGCTTACGCCGCCGAGGTTCGCCGCGCCTTCGCCGACCGCTTCTGGGACGGCGAGAAGCTCGACGCCGATTTCCAGGGCTGCTATGTCGACGCGCTGGCGTTCGACATGCTGCCCGCCGACCAGCGCCAGGCTGCGGCCGACCGCCTGGTCGAGCTGATCCACGCCAACGGCGACAAGTTGGACACGGGCTTCCTCAGCGTCTCGTTCCTGCTCGACGTGCTCGGCGACTTCGGCCACGAGGACGTGGCCGAAACCCTGCTGTGGCAGGAGGACTGCCCGAGCTGGCTCTACGAGGTCGACCGCGGCGGCACCACCGTGTGGGAGAACTGGGGCGCCATCGCTCCCGACGGCACGGTCGGCGCGCTCTCGTTCAACCACTACGCGTTCGGGTGCGTGGGTGACTGGATCGTCCGCAAGGTGGGCGGCCTGGCGCTGCGCGAGCCGGCGTGGGCGGAGTTCGACGTGGCGCCCGCGTTCGTGCGCGGCTTCGAGTCCTGCGAGCTCGAGCACGAGACCGCGGCCGGCACCATCCGCGTGAGCTGGGAGGGCACCGAGGCCGGCGCCCGCGAGGTCCGCGTGAGCGTGCCCGAGGGCGCGAGGGCCCACGTCATCCTGCCCGGCCGCGACGAGCAGGTTGTCGAGGGCGGCGAGCACGCCTTCACCTGCTAGCTTCCTCTCCCGCGGCGGCGGGCCGGACGACCTCGCCCGTTTCCGCCGCCCGCGGCCCCGGCATTCGATCGGGCCGCGATTCATCGCCGTTCCGCCCGCGGGGTCCGACACTCGCGGGAGAACCTTCCTCTCCGGCGCCCGCCCACCCCTGGCGGGCGCCAACTGCTCTCGGGGCGGCTTCGGATCGAGGTCGCACGAAAAAGGCGAGCAATACCGCGGAGCATCGACTGAGCCGTGGTATCGCTCGGATTTTTCGTGCACCCGACCTGTCGGTGGGCTCGGCTTCCTTGATTTTCGTGCGCTCGGTCCGCTGGCGCGCGATGGTGCTCCCCAAAATCCGAGCAATACCACGCTCGACGGATTCATCCGTGGTATTGCTCGGATTTTGGGGAATTTTGCCCCAGATTTTCCCCGAATCTCGAGCGATACCACGGGCGGCTTGTCGGATTGCGGTATTGCTCGAGATTCGGGGAGCGACTACGGTCCGAGCCCCGTCCTGAGGGGTCGGCAAGGGCCGAAAGGGGAGGGGCCATGTGTCGCGGTCTCAATATCTCGAGCGATACCGCGGTCCGGGCGGTTCGTCCGTGGTATCGCTCGGGTTTTTGAGACTTTGGCCGCCCAAAGTCTCAAGTTTGCGAGCAATACCATGGGCATGTTTGGATTTCGTGGTATCGCTCGAGTTTTTGAGACCGGTCGTCGGTCATGGCCGAGTTCCTCGCGCAAGCGGCGCCTCGGCTCCGCGACCTTCGGCCCAATCGAGCCCCGCGCGCCGTGCGCCCTAACGTTACGAAACGGTCTCGCGCCATTGCCCCGCGCACCTGCGGCACTTTAGTGTGCTAAAGTGCCATACGCACACGAACGCGTAAAACGCAGGAAGAAGGGACAGACCAGTGATTGCAGGCACCGCCAGAGGTTTCCGAGACATCCTCCCCAAGGAGGCGCTCGCCCGCGAGCGAACCTCCGCCATCGTGAGGGAGTGCTTCGACGCTCATGGGTACCTGCCCGTGGAGACCCCGCTTCTGGAGGAGCGCGCCACGCTCGAGCGCGGCGGCCGCATCAAAAACACGCCGTTCCAGCTCTTCGACGCCGACGGCACCCTGCTGATGCTGCGCCCCGACCTCACGCTGCCCATCGCGCGCCTGGTCGCGGGCCACGTGGCCGCCGACGAGCTGCCCGCGCGCTTCCGCTACAACGCGCCCGTCGTGCGCGAGCAGAAGTCGCTTCGCGGCCAGCCTCGCCAGTTCACGCAGCTGGGCGTCGAGCTCGTGGGCGCCGACGGCGCGGCCTCCGAGGTCGAGGTCGTCCGCCTTCTCGCTGAGGTCCTGACCAAGCTCGAGGTCCCGGCCTGGCGCGTGGTCTTCGGCTCCGTCACCCCTCTGACCGCCCTTCTCGCCGATTGCTCGCCGTCCGAAGACTTCGCCGAGAAGGTCCTCACGCTGGTGCACGACTCCGACCTCGTGACGCTCGACGAGCTCGTGGACGCCACGCCCGAGCTCAAGCCGTCCGCGGCCCGCGCCCTTCACGCCATCCCGCGCATGCACGGCGGCGTCGAGGTCATCGAGCGCATCGACGCGCTTCTCGCCGAGGCCGACGTCGCCCCCGCCGATCGCGGAACCGCCGAGCTCAGGGCCCTGGTGGCCGAGCTCGCCGACCTCTTCGAGGACGGCCGCCTGAGCTTTGACTTCAGCATCATCAACAGCTTCGACTACTACACCGGCATCATCTTCAAGGCCTACGCCGAGGGCATCGCCGCGAGCCTCGGTTCCGGCGGCCGCTACGACGCCGTGCTCGCCAACTTCGGCCGCTCGGGCCTTGCGGCCTGCGGCTTCGCGCTTTCGCTCGAGCGCCTTCAGGAGGTCCTCGGCGAGCAGGGCGAGTCCGGCGTCGTGACCCCGGGCGTGCGCATGAGCGACCGCCCGTTGCGCATCGCCGTGCCCAAGGGCAGCCTCTTCAAGGACTCGCTGCGCGTGCTCGAGGCCGCCGGCCTGCCCGTCGACGAGCTGCGCGACCCCGGCCGCAAGCTGATTATCTCGGCCGGCGACGTCGAGTACATCATCGTGCGCGCCCAGGACGCCCCGTCCTTCGTGGGCGCGGGCGGCGCCGACTGCGGCATCTGCGGCAAGGACTCCCTGGTGGAGGCCGACCTCGACCTGCTGCAGCTCGTCGACCTCGGCTACGGCTGGTGCAAGTTCGTGGTGGCCGAGCCCGCAGCCAACAAGGGTCTTGCCGACCGCAACTACGAGTGGCGCGGCACCGAGCGCGTGGCCACCAAGTACCCGCGCATCACCCAGCAGTACTACGACCGCATCGGCCGTCAGGTCGACATCCTGACCCTGCACGGCAACATCGAGCTCGGCCCCATCGTGGGCATGGCCGACCGCATCGTGGACATCACCGCCACGGGCACGACCCTGCGCGAGAACGACCTCGTGGTGGTCGACGACGTTATGGAGTGCACCGCCCGCTTCTTCGCGGGCCCCGCGGCCTACCGCTGCGACAAGAGAATCCGCGACCTGGCGGCGCGTCTCGCCGAGGTCGCTTCCAAGGAGGCATAGACGATGAGAGAAGTCATCCTTTCCGACGGCCGTGCGCTCACGCAGGCCGATCTCAACCGTTCGGGCGCCCTGCCGGCCGAGATCATGGCGTCGGCCGAGGCCATCGTGGACGACGTCCGCGCCCGCGGCGACGAGGCCGTTCGCGAGTACTGCAACAAGTTTGACGGCGCCTGCCCCGAGCAGTTCCGCGTGCCGCAAGAGCTTCTCGACGAGGCGCCCAACATGGTCGACCCCGCTTTCCTCAAGGCCCTCACGCAGGCCCGCGACCAGATCCGCGCCTTCCACGAGAAGGAGCGCGAGGAGAGCTGGTTCACCACGCGCCCCGACGGCACCATCCTGGGCGTCAAGGTGACGCCCGTGGCCTCCGCCGCCGTCTACGTGCCCGGCGGCCGCGCGCAGTATCCCTCCACCGTCCTCATGGATACCATCCCCGCCAAGGTCGCGGGAGTGGAACGCGTGGTAATGGTGACCCCGCCGCAGAAGGACGGCTCGCTTTCCGCCTACACGCTGGCCGCGGCCAAGCTCGCGGGCGTCGACGAGGTCTACGCCGTGGGCGGCGCCCAGGCCATCGGCGCCGTTGCCTACGGCACCGAGTCCATCCCGGCCTGCGACAAGATCGTCGGCCCCGGCAACGCCTTCGTGGCCGCAGCCAAGCGCTACGTCTCCGGCGACGTGGGCATCGACATGGTGGCCGGCCCCTCCGAGGTCTGTGTGCTGGCCGACGCCACGGCCGACCCCGCCGTCGTGGCGGCCGACCTCATGGCGCAGGCCGAGCACGATCCTCTTGCCAGCTGCTACCTGGTCACCTGCGACGCCGAGCTGCCCGCGCGCGTCCTCGCGTGCGCCGAGAAGCTCGTCTCGCAGTCCCCGCGCGAGGAGATCACCCGCGCCTCCCTGGACAACCGCGGCGTCATCGTGGTGGCCAATACCCTGGACGCGGCCGTCGACGCCGTCAACGTGGTGGCGCCCGAGCACCTCGAGCTCCACTGCAAGGACGCCATGAGCCTGCTCGGCAAGGTGAAGAACGCCGGCGCCATCTTCGTGGGCGCCTGGAGCTCCGAGCCGCTGGGCGACTACGTTGCCGGCCCCAACCACACGCTGCCCACCGGCGGCACCGCGCGCTTCTCCAACCCGCTGGGCGTCTACGACTTCCAGAAGCGCTCGAGCGTGATCTGCTACACGCCCGGGGGCATGCTCGCCGACGCCCAGGCCACGCAGGACATGGCGCAGGCCGAGGGGCTTTGGGCGCACGCGCTCTCGGTCGGCATGCGACGTCGCCTCGCCGAGCAGGGCAAGGAAGGCTACGAGGACGCGCTGGCCGCCTGCGAGGGCGCTCACCGCGTCGCCTGGCCGGCCGACCTCGCCGCCCCCGGCGTGCCCTACCTGCCCGGCTACACCAAGGAGGCCTAGCGTGGCTGCCAATGCAGGTTTCGACGCGGTGAGCCGCGCGCGCAAGGCGCTGCGGGGCTTCGAGCCGTACGACCCGGCGTTCACGCCCTGCCGTGTGAACCTCTCGGCCAACGAGAACACCCACGACGTGCCCATGCCCTTCTTCGACGCCCTGCGCGAGGCCATGGCCGCCACGCCGCTCAACCGCTATCCCGACCCCATGGCCGACGACCTGCGCCGCCAGATCGCCGAGCGCCACGGCGTCGAGATTGAGAACGTCTTGGTGGGCAACGGCGGCGACGAGATCCTCTTCAACCTGTTCTTCACCTTCGGCGGCCCCGGCCACGCGCTCGTCACGTGCCCGCCCGACTTCTCCGAGTACGCCAACTTCGCCAAGATGTGCGAGATGCCCGTGGTGAGCGCCTGGCGCGATCCCGAGACCTACGCCCCCGACGCCGACGCCCTCGTCGCCGCCGTCAATAGCAACAACGCCGCTATGGTGGTCCTGACCTCGCCGAACAACCCCACGGGCGACCTCGTGGACCCGTCCATCGTGCGCCGCCTGCTCGACGAGACGGACGCCCTCGTGCTTCTCGACGAGGCATACGTCGAGTTCGCCGGCGCCCCTGAGCTGCTGGGGGAGGACAAGTCGCTCGTCGGGTGGGTCGCTGAGAACCAGCGCCTCATGGTCCTGCGCACGCTCTCCAAGGCGTTCGGCCTCGCGGGCCTGCGCGTGGGCTACCTCGTGGCCGACCCCGCGGTCGTCGACATGCTGGGCGCTATCCGCCAGCTCTACTCCGAGGACGTCATCGCGCAGTCCGTGGCCGTGCAGGCCGTGGGCCACCGCGAGCTCATGGTGCCCGTCGTGGCCGACATCGTGGCCGAGCGCGAGCGTCTCGCCGCCGCGCTCGCCGCCATCCCCGGCGCCCGAGTGTGGCCGAGCAGCGCGAACTTCGTGCTCTTCCGCGTCCCCGGGGCCGCGACCGTCCGCGCGCGCCTTCGCGACGAGTACTCTATCCTCGTGCGCGACTTCAGCGCCGCGCCCGGGCTTTCCGACTGCCTGCGCATCACCGTGGGCACGGCCGAGGAGAATAACCTTCTCCTCGACGCGCTGCACGAGCTCGTCGGGGCCGCATAGGCCTTTGACCTGCAAGCCGTTGACCCGTAAGCCCCGGTAGCCGCCAAACCCGCCGGCTTGCCGAACCGCCGATTCCGCATCTCTTGCCAACCACGTACCGCACGTTTAAGGAGACCGCATGACCAGGACCGCAAAGGTCGTCCGCGCCACCAAGGAGACCGACATCGGCCTCTCCATCGACCTCGACGGTACCGGTGCCGCCGACATCGAGACCGGCGTGGGCTTCTTCGACCACATGCTCACCGCCTTCAGCCGCCACTCGCTCATCGACGTGACCCTGCGCGTCAAGGGCGACACCTACGTGGACGACCACCACACCGTCGAGGACACGGGCATCGTGATGGGCCAGGCCCTGCGCGAGGCGCTCGGCGACAAGGCCGGCATCCGCCGCTTCGGCTCCGTGATGGTCCCGCTAGACGAGGCGCTCGTCATGGCCGCCGTGGATTGCTCCGGCCGAGGCGAGCTCTTCTGGGACGTGCCCATCGGCCCCGAGAAGGTCGGCACCTTCGATACGGAGCTCGGCCACGAGTTCTTCGCGGGCCTTGCTCGCGACGCCGGCATCACCCTTCACCTGCGGCTCGTTTGCGGCGAGAACGCCCACCACATCCTCGAGGCCACCTTTAAGGCGGCCGCCCGCGCCCTGCGCGAGGCCGTGGAGCCGGACCCCCGCTCCGACGGCTCGGTGCCCTCCACCAAGGGGAGCCTCTAATGGGCGCGCCCATCGTCGTGGTCGACTACCACAAGGGCAACCTGCTCTCCGTCGTCCGCGGCCTGGCCGAGGTCGGGGGAGAGGCGCAGATCTCCGACGACCCCGAGGTCATCCGTGGCGCGGCCGGCATCGTGCTTCCGGGTGTCGGCTGCTTCGAGGACGCCATACAGTACATGAACGAGTCCGGCCAGGCCGACGCCGTGCGCGAGGCCGTGGGCCGCGGAGTGCCGTTCTTGGGCATCTGCCTGGGTCTGCAGCTTCTCTTCGAGCGCGGCGACGAGCGCACCGACGGAAAGCTCCACGGCCCCGGCGACCCCGATCGCTGGGTCGAGGGGCTGGGCATCCTGCGCGGATCTGCCACTCGCCTGCGCTCCGGTCGCCTTAAGGTGCCGCACGTGGGCTGGGACCAGGTGCACCTCACGCCCCACGGCCAGGTCTGCCCGCTGCTGCGCGGCGTGCCCGAGGGCGCCAACGTCTACTTCACGCACAGCTACGCGCTCGACGCCGACGTCGAGGATGCCGTGGTGACTACGCGCACGCACTACGTGCGCAGCTTCGCCTCGGCCGTGTGGAGCGGCAACGTCTACGGCGTGCAGTTCCACCCCGAGAAGAGCTCCGCCTGCGGCCTGCGCATCCTCACGAACTTCGTCGACATCGTGCGAGGTGAGGCCAAGTGATCCTCTTCCCGGCGATCGATCTGGTGGGCGGGCGCGTCGTGCGCCTGCAGCGCGGAGACCGCGCAAAGATGGACGTCTACTCCGACGACCCCGCGGCCGTCGCGCGCGACTTCGCGGAGCGCGGCACCGAGTGGATCCACGTGGTGGACCTCTCAGCGACCTTCGAGGAGGACGAGGAGGCCTGCGCGGCCAACGCGGCGGCCATCCGCGCTATCTGCGAGGTCGACGGCATCAAGGTGGACTGCGGCGGCGGTGTCCGCTCGCTTCCTGCCGTGGAGCGCCTGGCGAGCCTCGGCGTCCAGCGCATCGCCATCGGCACGGCCCTCGTGCGCGACCCGGAGTTCGCCGAGAAGGCCGCGGCCGAGTACGGCGAGCTGCTCGTGGCCGACGTGGCCGCCGCCGACGGCGTGGTCAAGGTGAACGGTTGGCGCGAGGGCGCGGGCCTCACCGTGGACGAGCTGCTGCCGCGCCTGACCGGCCTCGGCTACCGCCACCTGGTCTTTACCGACATCAACCGCGACGGCATGCAGACCGGCATCGATGTGGACGCGTACCGCCGCGTGGCCGAGCTCTGCGGCTTCCCCGTGGTTGCGAGCGGCGGCATCACGAGCCTCGACGACCTGCGCGCCCTCGCCGCCGCGGGTGCGGACGTCATCGAAGGCGCCATCACCGGCCGCGCCCTGTATGAGGGCAACTTCACCCTGGAAGAGGCGCTGGCGATCGCGGCCTTGCCTTAGGGCAACTCTTTTTTCTCCCTGCCAGCCCCTTTTGACCGCGCGTCCGTCCGCACCTGACGGGAACCACGCGCACGACCAGCAAGTCCTCCTCGGTCGCGAGGCCTCTCCGGGAAACTCTCCCTCAGGGCGATTCGCGCAGCGAGCGAGCGCAGTGAGCGCTGAGCCCTGAGGGAGAGTTTCCCGGAGAGGCCTGCCCTCGCAGACAGAAAGGATTTCTCACATGTTGACCAAGCGCGTGATTCCCTGCCTCGACGTCAAGGACGGTCGTGTGGTCAAGGGCGTCAATTTCGTGGACCTGCGCGATGCGGGCGACCCGGTCGAGCTCGCCAGCAAGTACGACCGCGAGGGCGCCGACGAGGTCGTCTTCCTTGACATCACCGCCACCTCCGACGACCGCAAGACCACCATCGAGCTCGCGAGCCACGCGGCCGAGGAACTGCGCATCCCGTACACCGTGGGCGGCGGCTTCCGCGACGTGGCGGGCTGCCGCACGATGATCGCCGCGGGCGCCGACAAGGTCTCCATCAACTCGGCGGCCGTCAAGGACCCAGGCATCATCACCGCCTGCGCCGACGCCTTCGGCAGCCAGGCCGTCATCGTGGCCATCGACGCCAAGCAGGTCGGTAACACCGACAAGTGGGAGGTCTACCTGGCCGGCGGCCGCATTCCGACGGGCATCGACGCCGTGGCCTGGGCCGAGGAGGCTGCCCGCCGCGGCGCCGGCGAGATCCTTCTCACCAGCATGGACCGCGACGGCACCAAGGACGGCTTCGACATCCCGCTGACCCGCGCCGTGGCCCGCGCGGTGAGCATCCCCGTGATCGCCTCGGGCGGCGTGGGCACGCTCGAGCACTTTGCCGAGGGCATCATCGAGGGCGAGGCCGACGCCGTGCTCGCCGCGAGCGTCTTCCACTTCGGCACGTACAGCGTGCGCCAGGTCAAGGAGTATATGGCGAGCCAGGGCATCCCGGTGAGGCTCGACTTCTAGGCACAGCCGCGTCGCGACGCATGCCGCTTTTGGTCCGCTCGCACGTTCGAGTTTGACTTGGAGCAGACTCCAGGGCCTATTGTTGTCTTGCCAATAAACACGAGGTAAGGAGACGAATATGGCAAAGAAGCTCGTCGCGTATTTCTCCGCGAGCAGCGTTACCAAGAAGTGGGCCGAGGGTCTCGGGCTGTAGGGCTTAGCGCTGCGAACTGAATGAGAAACGCCTCCTCGCTTTGCGCGGGGAGGCGTTCTGCTTGCTTGATGGGGCGTCTTGGGCGGCGCCTGGAATTGGGTGCCGCTATGTGGCGACGGCAGCTGGCCTCGGAGGCTTATTTGTCGAGGCGCTCCTCGACCTCTTTGCGCACGCGGCCGTCGAAAACGGCGCCGACGAGGCAGCAGATCGCTTCGAGCGCGGGGACCACGGGCACGTCGGAGCCGGCGCCGGCGATCACCATGGCGATGATGCCGAAGATGACGCCGAGGATGCAGAGCAGGCGGTGGCTGCCGAGGCGGCTCGGGCGGTTGGCCCCGTGGATGCCGGTGACGGAGGCGCCGATGGAGAGCGCGCCGAAGACGATGAACGCGGGCAGGTCGAGGTAGAGACGGACGGTCTCGCCCCACTCGCCGTTCTGTACGGCCTGCTCGCCGCCAACCTTGGCAAGAACGGCGAGGATAATGACTCCGACGGCGAGCACGAACTGGATGAGGCTCACGATCTTGAGCGCCTTGCGGTTTGATGACATGGATCCTTCTTTCGAATTGCGGGCTTGGGTTTGTATTCAGTATAAGTTTGGGACGCCTGCCATGGGTGACAGTCATTGGTGGCAGGGCGTGCCTGCCACCAATGACTGTCACCCATGGCAGGCGGCGGGCGCTCACAGCGGCGGGCGGCGCTCGCTGCGGGGGCGTATGATGGGCGGGTGCGGAAGGAGGCGCGAGATGGCCGAGACGTTTACGCTGGATTCTGACGGGTTCACGTGCTCGCGGGTGTGCGAGGAGCCCGAGGTGTGGCGTGTGGAGCTTCTCATGGCACGCACCTTCTTGCCGAGCGTGAACGTGCATGTGGTGCTGGACGGAGGCGAGGCGCTCATCGTCGACGCCGGGACCTGCGACGACTTCAACGACACGCGGCTCATGCGCGCCCTGGTACGGCTCGGCGTGGATCCGAAGCACGCGACCGTCTTCTGCACGCACTCGCACAACGATCACACGGGCCTTGCGCGCGAGCTTGCCGAGACGGGCGCCGAGCTGGTGATGAGCTCGCGGTCGTTGGCGGATTTGCGTACGTTCTCGAGCTACGAGTGCCGCGACTTCTTGGTTGAACGACTTGCCGCGGAGGGGTCGGACGCGCAGCTGGCCCGAGAGCTCGTGTGCTCGCAGTGGGAGCGCCGGGCGGACTTCACGCTGGACGGCGTGGAGGTGAGCACCGTTGAGCCGGGCGATCATGTGCGCTGCGGGCGATGGTCGTTCGAGGTCGTGGCGACGCCGGGCCACACGCCGGGCCACTGCGCGCTGGTGCTGCCGGAGCGGCGGCTGGCGTTCACGGGAGACGCGCTTCTCTTCGCCTGCTCGTCGTTTATTTGCTTTTGGCCGGGGGTGGCCGACTCGCTGGGGAACCATATGGCGACGCTGCGACGGTTTGCGGATATGGGCCTTGAACAGGTGTTTCTCGGACACGGTGCGCAGGCTGGCGACTACGGTGAGAGGGCACTTGCCAACCTGGCGCACCACGAGCGGAGAAGCGAGCGGGCGCTCGAGGCGATTCGTCGCGACCCTGGCCGTACGGGTCGCGAGCTCGTGTGCGACCTGGGGTGGCGCGCCATCGGCGAGGGCGGCCTGGACGCGGTGCCGCTGAACACCCGCTGGTTCATTTGTGCCGAGAGCCTGACGCACCTGGATCACCTCGTTGAGCTGGGGCTCGTTCACCGCGAGTCGGACGACGCGGGGGTTAACCGCTACTTTGCGGCGTGATTGTCCGAGGTTACGAGAAAGCCGCCGCGTGGCCGTCAACGATGGTGGCGGACGGCTGCTGTCGAGTCGCGCTCGCGCTGGTCCGACTTGACCCGCGCATTGCATATGACCGGCTGATGGTGGTGGTGGCTTCTCGCACGTTGCGTAAAACCCGGTGATGGCAGCGAGCCGCGTCGGCGCGTTGCGCAAAGCGGGGTGATGGCAGCGCTTGGCGGTGGAATGTTGCGCAAAGCGGGGTGATGGCAAAGGGGCCTCTGCCATCACCGGCTATTTCGCAACAAGCCGTGCGTTTCTCTTGCCATCACCGCGTTTTCTGCAACGGGGCCTTCGAACGGATTGCCATCACCCCGATTTTGGCAACATGTCGCGGTGGGCCGCTGCCATTACTTCGTTTTGCGTAACGGTGCTTGCTCGCAGCCCTTCGGTCGCCTGCCGACGCGCGCGCCCGCAGCGCCCCGGGGCGGCTACAATCAAAGATTACGAATAAGCGCGCGGCACGTCCGCGCTGAAGCGAGGGAGCACCCATGTCCATGGACGAAGCAGAGAAGGAGCGCATCCGCCAGGAGTTCGAGGCGTCGCGCAAGCAGGGGGCCGAGGCCCAGACGCAGCAGCAGGCGGCCGCGGCGAGCGCGCCGGCGGCCGAGCCGCTGGCCGACGGCGTGACCGTCAAGCACGTGGTCGGCGTCGTGTCCGGCAAGGGCGGCGTCGGAAAGTCGCTGGTCACGGGCATTCTCGCCACCGAGCTCTCGCGCCGCGGCGCCAAGGTCGGCATCTTGGACGCCGACGTGACCGGTCCCTCCATCCCCAAGATGTTCGGCCTCTCGGGCCAGCACGCCTACGCGCAGGACAACCTGCTCGTCCCGCTCGAGTCCGCGGGCGGCATCAAGGTGATGAGCGCGAACCTCGTGCTCGAGAACGAGACCGACCCCGTGCTCTGGCGCGGGCCCGTGGTCGCGGGCGCCATCAAGCAGTTCTGGGGCCAGACCGCGTGGGGCGACCTGGACTTCCTGCTCGTCGACATGCCCCCGGGAACCTCCGACGTGGCGCTCACCGTGTTCCAGAGCCTGCCCGTCGAGGGCGTCGTCATCGTGAGCTCGCCGCAGGACCTCGTGCAGATGGTGGTGGGCAAGGCCGTGAACATGGCCAACATGATGGACGTCCCCGTCATCGGCCTCGTCGAGAACATGGCCTACGTTACCTGCCCGGATTGCGGCAAGAAGATCTACCCTTACGGCCCCTCTCGCTTGGCCGAGACGGCCGCGGCGTTCGACCTCATCGAGCTGGGGCAGCTGGGCATCGACCCGGCGCTGGCCGAGGCGTGCGACAAGGGCGAGTTCGAGTCCGCGCTGCCGGCGGGCACCCTGCCGCAGATGACCGAGACCGTGGTCCAGGTGGCCGAGTTCACCGAGTTCTTGGCGCGCGAGGGCGAATAGCTCGATGGCGAAGAAGGTCTCGAGGGCGAAGCAAAGAGAGGCGCTGGCCGCCGCAGCGGCGGCGGTGCGCGTGCCGGAGCGCTGCGATGTCGTCGTCGTGGGCGGCGGCGCGGCGGGCCTTGCGGCCGCGGCGAGCGCCGCCGAGGCCGGGGCGAGCGTTGTCGTGCTGGAGCGCGAGCTCGAGTGCGGGCGCAAGATTCTGGCCACGGGCAACGGCCGCTGCAACTTCGCCAATGAGAACCTTGATGCAGGGCGTTACAACGAGCCGCAGTTCGTAAGTGCTGTTTGCGGCACGCCCGATGCGTGGCTCTCCGACGTGCTCGCGTTTTGGCACGAGTGCGGCCTTGCGTGGGTGAGCGAGTCGGGGCGGCTCTACCCGATGTCCCTGCAGGCGGCGAGCGTGCGGAACCTTTTGCTCGCGCGGGCTCGCCGGGCAGGTATCGTGTTGGCGCCGGGGCGCGAGGTGGCGAGCCTGCGCGACCTGCCGCGCGCCGCGGCGACGGTGATCGCCTGCGGCGGGGGAGAGGCGCTTGCCGGAGAGCTTGGGCTGGCAACGCGGCCTTTCTCGCCGGTGCTGTGCCCGGTGGCGGCGACGCCGCTGAGCGGGTCGCTCGACCTGGCCGCGCTCGACGGCCGCCGGGCCCGTGCTCACGCGACGCTGCTGCGCGACGGCCGCGAGGTGTTCGCAGAAGCCGGTGAGGTGCTGTTCCGCGGC
>CAVDQW010000208.1:0-4500 GCA_963610995.1 bacterium
AATCCGAGGAGGCTTGAGGGTCATGAGAAGGACTATCGACCTGACGCAGGGCTGGACCTTTACCAAAGAGGGCCGCGCCGAGCAGGTGAGCCTCCCCCACACCTGGAATGCGCAGGACGGGCAGGACGGCGGAGGAGACTACTGGCGCGGGCGCGCGACCTACGAGACCGTGCTGCCGGAACTCGGCCTGGAACCCGGGAAGGAAGCGTGGCTGGAGTTCGAGGGCGCATCGCTGGTGGCGGATGTCTATATCAACGAGACGCAGGTCGCGCACCATGAAGGCGGCTACTCGACCTTCCGCGCGAACATCACGGGCGCGCTCGTCGCCGGCGAGAACCGCGTCGTTGTGGCCGTGGACAACTCCGCGAGCGGCTCCGTCTACCCGCAGACCGCCGACTTCACCTTCTACGGCGGGCTCTATCGGCCGGCCCGGATCGTCATCGTGCCCGCGGCGCACTTCGCGCTCGGGCGAGACGGCGGCCCCGGGGTCCACGCGACGCCGAAGGTGGACCTCGCGGCCCGCACCGCCGAGGTCGCGCTCGAGGCGTGGACGGAAGGGGTCGAGGACGGCGAGACGGTCACCTTCGAGGTCGCGGGCCAGAGCATATCCGCACAGGTGAGCGACGGTTGCGCGCACGCAACGGCTCGAGTCGAGAACGCCCGCCTCTGGGACGGCCTCGACGACCCCTACCTCTACGAGTGCCGAGCGAGCCTCGCCTCCGGCGACGAGGCGGCCATCCGCTTCGGCTGCCGCACCATGGAGGCCACGGGCGATGGCTTCTTCCTGAACGGCCGCCCCTATCCCCTGCGCGGCGTCTCCCGCCACCAGGACCGCGACGGCGTCGGCAGCGCGCTCACGCCGCAGATGCACCGCGAGGACATGGCCCTTATCCGCGAGATGGGCGCGAACGCCGTGCGCCTCGCCCACTACCAGCACGCTCAGGAGTTCTACGACCTGTGCGACGAACAGGGCGTCGTTTGCTGGGCGGAGGTGCCGGTCATCACCATGAGGCTCGAGGCCGGCGATGAGAACGCCCTCTCCCAGTTACGGGAGCTCATCGAGCAGAACCGCAATCACCCGTCGGTGTTCTGCTGGGCGCTCTCCAACGAGATCACCACGGCGAGCGCCATCGACGATTCGTTGACGGCGACGCTCACCAAGCTGGACGACCTTGCCCATGAGCTCGATCCGAGCCGCCCCACGGCGCAGGCGCACGTCTTCATGCTGGACCCCGAGAGCCCCATCGCGCACCTCGCCGACGTGAACGCGTATAACCTGTACTACGGCTGGTACGTGGGCGAGCTCGGGCAAAACGACGAGTTCTTCGATACTTGGCACAAGACTTACCCCAATGAGCCGATGGGCCTCACCGAGTACGGCGCGGACTGCAACCCGCAGTTCCAGTCGAGCGCACCGACCCGCGGCGATTACACCGAGCAGTACCAGTGCCTCTACCACGAGCACATGTTGCGGTTGCTCGAGGAGCGCCCCTGGATGTGGTGTTCCTTCGTTTGGAACATGTTCGACTTCGGCGCCGACGGGCGAAACGGCGGCGGCAACGACGGCAAGAACCAGAAGGGCCTCGTCACCATCGACCGCAAGACCAAGAAGGACGCGTTCTATCTGTACCGGGCTTTCTGGTCGGGCGACCCGTTCGTCCACGTGTGCGGCAAGCGCTATGCCCACCGCGTGGAAGACGTGACGGAGATCGTCGTCTATTCAAACCAACCGCAGGTAGATCTATATGTAGACGACGAGCTGCGCGACTCGTCGGATACCGGGCGCGTCTTTCGATTCCAGGTGCCGATAACGGGTTCGCATACCGTTGAGGCGCGTGCCGGCGAGATTCGCGACGCGATCCAAATCAAGCGCGTGGCCGAGCCCGACCCGAGTTACGTGCTGCAGACCGACGAGGAGGTCGTCAACTGGTTCGACGACATCGCCATCGACCCCAGCTGCTACTCCGTCAAAGACACCATCGGCGAGCTGCGGTCGCACCCGGCGGCGGGCGCCATCGTGGGCCGCATGATGCAGGCGGCGGCGGAGCGCTACGGCGGCGACGTGGCGAGCCAAGCCATGAGCAGCCCCGCTATCCAGCGGATCATGGAGCGCTCGAGCCTCGAGAGCCTTCTTACCCAGGCCGGGGCCGCCGACCCGGAGACCATCAAGCAGCTGAACGACGCGCTGCAGCAGATCGAGAAGCCGCAGGCAGGTGAGTAGCTTGTCCGGAATCGACACTGAAAAGGCGCTGCGCGCATCGTTCATCGAGGTCCCGCGCGAGTACATCGAGGGCACCGTCGAGGTCTTCGATCAGGAAATCGCCGTTGGGGACGCCGCGCCGCGCAAGGCGACGCTCACCCTGACCGCGCTCGGCGTTGCCGACGCCCGCATCGACGGCGAGCCCGTGGGCGACGAGTTTCTCGCCCCCGGCTTCACGTACTATCCCCACGAGCTGCACTACATGAGCTTCGACGTGACCGAGCTCCTGCGAGGCGCGGGCACGCGCACCCTGCGCGTCTCGCTCGGCCAGGGCTGGTACTGCGGTCGCTTCACTTGTGAGAACAAGACGCAGATGTACGGCGAGCGACCCGCCGTCTCCTGGGTTCTCGATATCGAGTTGGCGGACGGGGCCTCTTCCCGTCTCACTTCCGCCGATGCGGACGTCCGAGCCGCCGAGTCCCCGTGGGACGCTGCAAGCCTCTACGACGGCGAGGCGTATTGGGAGCCGGGAGCGGCTGGAAGGGGCAATGAGCCACAGGTCATCCAGCCTGTCCCCTTCAACGGACGCCTGCCCGAGAAGTTCGCCGCCTCCCCCATCCGAACCGTTCTCCACGAGGAGGTCCGCCCTGTCTCGGTAACCGAGCGACCCGACGGCACAACCATAATCGACTTCGGCCAGAACATGGCGGGCGTCGTTGTCATCGACCCGTCGAAGATGTCCACAGATCGCCTTCACCTGCGCCACGGGGAGATCCTCACCCCCGAAGGCGGCCTCTACACCGCGAACCTCCGAAGCGCCAAGGCCGAGGTCGACTATCATAAAGGGACTTGCACCAAGCCTTGGCACACCACCTTCTCCTACATGGGCTTTCGCTACGCGGAGCTCAGCGGCTGCCCTTGGCAAGAAGGCCTGCTCACCGCGCGGCCCGTCCACACCGCCATGGAGCGCACAGGCGAGTTCTCGTGCGGTCACGCCGGGGTGAACCGCCTCTATCTCAACCAGCTCTGGGGCCAGCGCAGCAACTACGTCGAGGTGCCGACCGACTGCCCGCAGCGAGACGAGCGCCAGGGCTACACCGGCGACGGCCACGTCTTCGCGCGCACCGGCGCCTACAACTACGACACCGAGGCGTTCCTGCGCAAGTTCTGCGCGGACATGCGAGCGAGTCAGCTCGACAACTCGGAAGGCTACGTGCCGGCGACGGTGCCCGCCGTCGGCCCGACCGGCATCGGGTTCGTCACCATGCAGGGATGGGGCAACGCCTGCACCATCGTGCCGGAGCTTCTCCACGACCAGTTCGGGAGCCTCGACGCCCTCGCGGAACAATACGGGTGCATGAAGCGCTTCGTTGACTGCGAGCTCGCGCGCGCCGGCAAGAAGCACCTCTGGTGCGCCCCGAGCCTCGGCGACTGGCTCACCCTGGGCCGTGACATCAAGTACATGGCCATGCACAACGGGCCGGTGTCCAACGCGTTCCTCGTCAACGACCTGCGCATCCTCGTGCGCGCCGCGAAGCTTCTAGACCATCCGGAAGATGCCGAGCGATACGCTTCTGAGCTGGAGCTCGTTCGCGATGCATACATCAAGAAGTACATTACACGAGGCTTGTTCGGCAAAAGTTCCGCGCGCATGGCCGACGACTACCAGGGCGCCTACATCATGGCCCTATCGCTCGTCGTGCCCCGCGAAGGCAAGACCGCCCAGCTCTGGCAACAGCTCTTCGAGCGCCTCATCGCCAAGCTCCGCGCGGAAGGCATGCAGACCGGCTTCTTCTCCACGCAGCGCCTGCTGCCGCTGCTCGCGGACGGCGGTGAGGAGCGGCTCGCCTTCGACCTTTTGCTCCAACCCGAATGCCCCGGTTGGATGTACGAGGTGGACCGCGGCGCGACCACCATCTGGGAACGTTGGGACGCGTTGCGCCCCGACGGCACCGTCAACGAGGACAGCACCACCAAGGGCGGAGAGAACATGGTCTCGTTCAACCACTACGCCTTCGGGTCGGTGGGCGAGTTCCTCTATCGCTACGTCCTCGGCATCGAGCCGGCGGACCCAGGCTTCTCGCGCGTGAGCATCCAGCCGCGCGTAGACGCCCGTCTCGGCCACGCGGAAGGTTCGTACCTCTCGCGCGCGGGGCGCATCGCCTCCGCATGGCGCATCGAGGACGGTAGGGCGACCTTCGACATCGAGGTGCCCGTTGAGGCCACTGTGCGCCTCCCCGACAGCGCGACGCGCGAGGTCGCGCCCGGCTCGCACCGTTTCACCTGCGATATCGCAGCTG
>CAVDQW010000209.1:0-10470 GCA_963610995.1 bacterium
CTCCCAGGCCACTCCCCACTCCTGGCCCTTCTCGGCGAGCTGCTTGCGGTAGAGCTCCTCCTTCTGCGGCCCCTTGTAGACCACCTTGTCGAGGCGCAGGGTGTCGTTCCAGTCGGCCTTGTCGAGCAGCGGCAGACCGTGCTTGCCCACGCTGATGCAGCCGGAATAGGTAAGGGCAGCCTTGAGGGTCTCCCAGAGGGTGCGGGTCTTGCCGTCGGTGCCGGCGATGGTGAACTCACTGGTCAGGAAGTCGACGTCGCCGGAGATGGTCACATAGCGGTAGACGGCCTGGAAGAGCCACAGCTGGTCGTCGGAGCAGTCGCCCGGCTCCTTGCCCTTGAAGGTGAAATCGTGGTAGGCGTAGCCCATCTCCCAGACCTGGCGCACCCAGTTGGAGAGCAGGTCGCGGACGAGGTCGTTCTCGCCCATGGCGCTGAGGTAGTACATGGAGGCGTAGATGTCCTGGATCTCGCGGAAGCCCATCTCGCGGTAGGACTTCTGGGTCCAGGCGAAGGCGCGGGAAACGTAGGTCTGGTACAGGCTCTGGAAGGGCAGGTTGTGCGAGATGTACGCGTCGTACTTCTCGTCGCCGGACTCCATCTGCAGGTAGTTGCTGTAGCGGGTCCAGAAGGAGCGGACGCCGGCAAGGGCGCGCGTGAGGGCATCGGCGTCGCGGTAGGTGTCGATGAGGGTCGGGAAGGCGGTCTCGAAGGGGACGCCGTCGCCGTCGGAGCCGGACATGCCCACGAGCTCATCGATGGTCGCGGTCTCGCCGGGCTTGAGGTTAAACGTTTTCGCTACGGCGAAGAAAGGAGCCATCTTGCGGGAGAGGGCGTTGGGGAGATGTCCCAGGAGCTCGGGATGGTCGAGGGTGCCGTTGCCCACGAAGTCGGCGAGGCTCGTGCAGTACTCGTCCATGCCCTCGCCATCCTTGAGAATGGTGACGAAGCGCTTCTTGTTGCGCTCGCTGGCGGGCTTGGCCCAAAGGGTCAGGGCCATGGGCGCATCGCCGTCGTAGACGACCTCGGACTCCTGGACGAGGTTCGCGTAGATGACGTCGCCGGCAAGCGTGCCCGCTTCGGCGATGCCGAAGGAGCCGGTGAAGACGATGCGCAGGTCGCGGGTCGTATCGCCGTTGTTGGTCACGGTCACGCGCTGGGCCTCGACGGCAGAGGGCATGCCGGGCTCCTGCGGCAGGATGAAGATGGTGCGCTCGATGGCCAGGGCGTCCTCGGTGGTGTAGCTGATGCGGCACCAGCCCTGAGACTGGGTGCAGGAGGCGGACTCCACGTTGTGGTCGAGGTCGGTGGAGTAGAAGATCTGCTCGCCGTTCTCGGTCAGGTAGAACTGACGGTTCTCAGGCTCGCCGTTCTGGGAGGGGTCGAGGACGAAGCGGGTGGCGAGGACCTGCTCGCCACCCGTGGCGCGAAAAGAGCCGCGGCCGAGGCCGTCGACGGCGCCCTTGGGCGTGGTGCACAACGGGTAGGGGTAGCCCGCGCGGTTGCCCAGAAGGAGGTTCACGGAGTAGTGGGAGCTCACGGGGTAGGCCTTGAGGTCGAGCGAGAAGTTGCCGTCGGCGCCCAGGATGCCCGCGCCGGCGATGATGCGGGTGACGGCGAGCTTGACGGCCTCGGTCACGGCGCCCGGGACCTCGACGAGGCCGCCCATGGTCTCGCAGGTCACGACCTCGCCGTTGAGGGAGATGAGCGCGGAGGCGCCGAGCGACTCGACGAAGGCCGCGGTGTCGCGGTCGGCAAGGAGGTGCTGGCAGACGGGGGCCTCGTAGGCGAGGCCGACGAAACCGAGCGCGCGGGTACGGCGGGCATCGAGGTAGGTGGCATCGAGCACGGCCGCGCCGACCTTCTCGCCGAAGGCCTCGCGAATGAAGTCAACGGCGGGCTTTACCTGCTCGCGGGCCCTCTCGGTGGAAAAGTTCATCGGGTGTTCCTCCTAGGTTTTCTTGCTTTGATGTGCGTTGACGAATCGGGAAATTTGTTGGTTAAACGTTTTCGTTACGCGGCATAAAGAAACGCGCCGACGCTACGCCAAAAGATCGCGGACGCTCGCGCCCGGCTGCACCGCGCCCGAGACGACGATCTTGCGCGGGGTATAGGAGCTCCCCTCCTCGATTGCCGAGAAGAGCTCGTGAACGGCCGCGCGGCCCATGGCCTCGGCGTCCTGGCGGTACGTCGCCAGCGTCGGGCGCAGGAGCTCCGAGAGGCGCACGCCGTCGTAGCCGAAGCAGCTCACGTCGCGGCCGATCGCCCTCCCCTCGCGCTCGAGCTCGGTGAGACCGCCGAGGTAGGAGATGTCGTCGGGGAACAAGATGCAGGTCGGGGGCTCAGGCAGCTCCATGAGCTCACGGGTGGCGATGCCCGACTGCTTGGGGTTCTGGAAGTTTGCCTCGCGCAAGTAGTCCTCGGGCACGTCGATGCCGCGCTTCTCGCAGGCTGCGCGGAAGGCGGCGATGCGCTCGAGCGTGACCTGGCCGGGCTCGCCATAGATGAAGGCGATGCGGGAGTGGCCGCGGGAGGTCACGTACTCGACGATGTCCTCCATGCTGCCGGCGTTGTCGCTCCACACCGACGAGCGGCCCTCGAAGTCGCGCTCGACGGAGACGACGGGAAGCGGGCTCGAGGCGAGGCGCTCGAGGTCCTCCTGGTCGATGTTGCCGTTGCAGACGAGCACGCCGTCGCAGTTGCGGCGCATGGCGTGGGCAGCGTAGCCGAACTCGGTGACGCCCTTGTTGGAAAGGAAGGTGAGGTCGTAGCCGGCGCCCTCGGCGGTCTCGCGCACGGCGGTGAGCATGCGCGAGAAGTACTCGTGGTCCATCTCGTTCTGGTAGACGACGCCGATGTTGTACGACCGCTGCGTCTTGAGGGTCTGGGCCGCGCCGTTTGGGTAATAGTTCATGCGCTTGGCGCACTCACGGACGCGGATGGCGTTCTTCTCGCTGATGCCGGGCATGTGGTTGAGCGCCTTCGAGACGGCGGCCACGGAAAGCCCGCACTCCTCAGCGATCATCTTGAGCGTGACCATTGGGCTCCCCTTCCCTTAGTCCGCACGGCGGTGTTAATCGTTTTCGCGACTTAAGTATAGTCTGTTTATAGAATACGTTTTCGTTCCGCTTACAATCCCCCGCCAACGGTCGAAAATTTCCGCTGAGCGGTTGGCGTAATGGTAGGTGAACGTTCCTTTTACCTGCAGAAACGCTGAAACAGGGGCCTCTCGCCGCACGCTTGGCAGCATGGCGAGCGGCGAGAGGCGAAATTTACGCCGAGAAGTCCTAGTGCTCGAAGGGGTTCTCGGTGGGGTACGGCAGGCTCGCCGGCTGGTTGTACGCGATGTCCTCGATGCCGAGGTAGCGCAGCACGTCGAAGAGGGTTTTGCCGGCGTGCTTGAAGGCCACGGCGCCGTGATGCGGGTAGCGCTTCTCGATAAGGACGTGGCGGTAGAAGCGACCCATCTCGGGAATGGCGAAGATGGCGATGCCGCCGAAGGAGCGGGTGGCCACCGGCAGGATCTGGCCCTCGGCCACATAGCTGCGGAGCTTGCCCTCGGAGTCGCACTGCAGACGGTAGAAGGTCACGTCGGAGGCCGCGATGTCGCCCTCGAGGGTGCCACGGGTGAAGTCGGGGTCGGAGCCCTCGGGCTCGAGCAGGCGGTGCTGGATCAGCTGGTACTTAACGGCGCGGTCGGCGCACATCTTGCAGCTGGGGGTGTTGCCGCAGTGGAAGCCCATGAAGGTGTCGGTGAGCTTGCAGTCGAACTTGCCGGCGATGTCCTCGTCGTAGATGTACTGGGGCACGGAGTTGTTGATGTCCAGCAGCGTGACGGTGTCGCCGGTGGCGCACATGCCGATGTACTCGGAGAGGGCGCCGTAGATGTCGACCTCGCAGGCAACGGGAATGCCGCGGCTGACCAGGCGGGAGTTCACATAGCAGGGCTCGAAGCCGAACTCGGACGGGAAGGCCGGCCAGCACTTATCGGCGAAGGCCACGTACTTGCGGGCGCCCTTGTGGGCCTCGGCCCAGTCGAGCAGCGTGAGCTCGAACTGCGCCATGCGCTCGAGCAGGTCGGGATAGTAGTGGCCCTCCCCCATCTCGGCGGCCATGTCGGCGCAGACGTCGGCGATGCGCGGATCGCCCTCGTGCTCGCGGTAGGAGACGAGCAGGTCGAGCTCGGAGTTCTCCTCGACCTCGACGCCCAGCTCGTAGAGGCCCTTGATGGGGGCGTTGCAGGCGAAGAAGTCCTGCGGGCGCGGGCCGAAGGTGATGATCTTAAGGTTGCGCACACCGATGACGGCGCGGGCCACGGGCACGAAGTCGACCATCATCTTGGCGATGTCGGCGGCGGTGCCAACGGGGTAGCTGGGGATGTGGGCCTTGACGTGGCGCATGCCCAGGTTGTAGCTGCAGTTGAGCATGCCGCAGTAGGCGTCGCCGCGGCCGTTGATCATGTCGCCGTCGCCCTCGGCCGCGGCCACGTACATCACGGGGCCGTCGAAGCGCTGGGCGATGAGGGTCTCGGGCGTCTCGGGCCCGAAGTTGCCGAGAAAGACGGTGAGCGCGTTCACGCCGGCGGCCTCAGCCTCGGCAAGAGCGGCGACCATGTCGGCCTCGGACTCCACGGCCTGCTTGATCTCCACCACAGGAAGGCCGGCCTTCTCGCACTCGGCCACGATGGCCTCGCGGCGGCTGACGGCGAGCTTGATGGGGAAGCAGTCGCGGGAGACCGCGATGATACCCAGTTTGACTTGCGGGATGTTGCTCGATTCCATACTCGTTCCTCTCCTTGTGACCTGCATTGGGGACAGTCCCTTTTGCAGGTGAATTGCTGTTAAAGGCTGATGTTGGTGCCGGTGAGGCGAACGGGGGCGCCGGATGCGGCCTCGGCGCTCTCGGGATGCGCGAGCAGCCACTTGTTGGACGCCCAGAGGAGGTCGGCATCGCCGCCCGCGGCCGGAAGCTCCGGCGCGTCGAGGTTCGTGCCGGCGGGAAGCGCCACCAGGACCTTGAAGCCCTCGTCGCTCACCTGGTAAGGCGCGTAGTGCAGCGTGGTGGCGTAGACCTCGACGAGCACGCCGGCCGGCACGCGGAACGCCTTGACGGCCGCGGTGTCGAGCTTTCCGTCCACGATGTCGGACTGCTTGGCAAGCAGCAGCACGAAGTCGCGAACGCCCAGGTTGAACTCGCTCGTGCGGTGATACTCAAGGCAGTTGAGCTTGACGTTGTGGCCGTTGCACCAGCCGAACTGGACCGGCAGGCCGCCAAAAAGCGCAGGCGCGAGCTTGGTTGCGGCATCGAGTCCCTGGATTGCGGGATCCTCGGGCACGTAGTCGGTGGCCTCGGGCAGCGGCGTCGCCGCCTCGAGCGCGTCGGCGATGGCGCCGGTAAGCGCGGCGTCGACGTCGGACCACACGGCACCGTACTCGGCGAACGCCGGGTCGCTCACGGGAAGAATTTCAATCATTCTTTATGCTCCAATCTTTGCGAATGTGGCCTTGAGCGCGGGATACATCTCGTGCCACGCCTGGTAACGGGCATCGTAGGCGGCAACGGCCGCGGGGTCGGGCTCGACCGTGGCCCGCACGCTGACCACGGCGTCGCAGGCATCGGCGACGCTGGGGTAGACGCCTGCCGCCACTGCGGCGAGAAGGGCGCCACCGTAGCCCGGGCCCTGCTCAGTGGTGGGAAGGCGTAGCTCGATGCCCAGCACGTTGGCGAGCATCTGCAGCCAGAGCGGACTCTTGGCGCCGCCACCGCAGACGGTGGAAGCAGCCACGTCCACGCCCAGGCCGCGCGCGATCTCCACGGAGTCGCGGATGGCGAAGGCCACGCCCTCCAGCACGGCGCGCGTGAGGTCCGCGCGGGTGGTGGACATACTCATGCCCACGAAGGAGCCGCGGGCGCAGACGTCGTTGTGCGGGGTGCGCTCGCCCATGAGGTAAGGCAGGAAGTACGGCAGGTCAAGGCTGGCGTCGGCAGCGTCGATGCCCTCCTGCTCGCCGGCGAAGTCCTGGCTGCCCAGGATGTCGCCCACCCACCAGGCGTTGCAGCTGGCGGCCGAGAGGATGCAGCCCATGAGGTGCCAACCGCCGTCGGCGTGGCAGAACGAGTGGATGCGGTCCCCCACCGGTGAGAAACCCGCAGTGGGGATGAAGACGGTGCCGGAGGTGCCCAGGCTCACGTTCATGGAGCCGGCGCCCACGCAGCCGGTGCCCACGGCCGCGGCGGCGTTGTCGCCTGCGCCCGCGCAGACTGCGACGCCCTCGGGAAGGCCGAGCTCGGAGGCGACCTCGGGAAGCAGCGTGCCGATCTTCTCGTAGCTCTCGTAGACGCGGGGCAGCTGATCTTCGGTGAGGCCGCAAAGCTCCAACATAGGCGCCGACCAGCCGCGCGTTGCCACGTCGAGCAGCAGCATGCCGGAAGCGTCGGAGACGTCGGTGGCGTAGGCGCCGGTGAGAAGGTGGTTCAGGTAGTCCTTGGGCAGCATCACGTGGGCGATGCGCGCGTAGTTCTCGGGCTCCTCGTCGCGCATCCACAAGATCTTGGGCGCGGTGAAGCCGGCGTAGGCGATGTTTCCGGTCCACTCCACGAGCTTCTCGGTGCCGACCTCCTCGTTGAGGTAGCGGACCTGCTCGACGGTGCGGCCGTCGTTCCAGAGGATGGCCGGGCGAATGACCTGGTCGTTTGCGTCGAGTGCCACGAGGCCGTGCATCTGGCCACCGCAGCCGATGCCCGCGACCTGCGACGCGTCGTGGCCGGCGAGAAGGGCCGGGATGCCACGGCGGACGGCCTCCCACCAGTCGGCGGGATTCTGTTGGCTCCAGCCGGGGTGGGGATACTCGACGTCGTAGGTCTCGCTCACCACGTTGAGGATTGCGCCCTTCTCGTCCATGAGCAGGAACTTGCAGGCAGACGTGCCCAGGTCAACACCGATGAAGTACATGGCCTCTCCTTAGCTTTGCCGACGCCTGCGGTGTGCCCCTCAGCGTCGCCGCCCAACGTTCTATAAAGGCGTTTTATAAAAGCATTTGCTAGAATACTATCAGAAGAAATCCAGGCCGCAAGCAATCGTTTTTGCGATTCCGTGAGCGGCCGATAGATACCCCCATGGACCAGGCCCGCGCCGCAACTCAGTGAAGCCGCATACCTCCCAGTCCGCCTGCGAAGAAGGAACGCCATGCCCGCACAGGACACCGCCGCACAAAAGACCACGCCGGCCGTCTCGGCCATCTTCCGCTGTATGTACGAAACCGGCGCCCCCATGACCAAGCAGGAGGTCGCCAAGGCTTGCGGCCTGAGTCTCCCCACCGTCTACCAGGGCTTTTCTGCGCTAGAGGAACAAGGTCTGCTCGAAAGCGGCTCCGACCGCAGCTCCACCGGCGGCCGTCGCGCGCAGACCTTCGCCATTGCGAGCGGCGCGTCGGCGTCCATCGGCATCTCGCTCACCGGGCACAGCGCCCGCTGCATCGCGTGCGACCTCTACGGCGAGAGGATCGAGGGGCTCTACATCAAGCAGCCGCTGCCGGCCAAGCGCACGGCCATGTCGCTCGCCGCCGCGATCGAGGACATCGCGGGCGCCATGGTCGCCGAGCTGCAGCAGCGAAAGATCCGTCCCATCGGCATCGGCATCGCCGTGCCGTCCGCCATCGACCCCGCGGACGGAAAGCTGCTCAACACGTCGGTCCTCAAACTCGAGGACGAGGAACTGCACGCCGCCGACCTCACGCGCAACCTTGCCCTCCCCTGCGACGTCTTCAACGACGCAAACTGCGGCGGATTCAGCCAAATCTTTCCCAACGCCGAGGGCGCGAGCCTGGCGTACCTCTCGCTCGAGCGAGGCGTAGGCGGCGCGGTGATCATCAACGGCAAGCCCTTCGAAGGCCCGCGCGGCACGAGCGGCGAGTTCGGCCACATCTGCATCGAGCCCGGCGGCAAGAAGTGCGCCTGCGGGCAAGCGGGCTGCCTGGAGGCGTACTGCTCGAGCAACGCGCTCTCCGAGGAACAGGGCATGACGCTCGACGAGTTCTTCGCCGACGCCGAGCGCGGCGAGGAGCACGCGACCAGGGTGCTCAAGGAGTACATCGGCCACCTCGCGCGCGGCATCCAGGCCATCCACACCACGCTGGGCTGCGACGTCCGCATCGGCGGCGAGCTCGCGAGCTACCTCATCCCCTTCTTCGGCGAGATCCAGGCGGCGGTGGACGCCATCACGCCTTTCTACAACGGAACGTCCTGCGCTATCCACGCCAATCACCCGTTCCACGGTGTGCCCATCGGCGCCGCCCAACTCATGATCCAGCGCTTCATCGAGGGCGTGTAGGGGCCGCATCGGGGACAGCCTCTTTTGCAGACGTCCCAACAGCTGGTGACAGGTTTATTCTGCTGCGCCGTGGGACGGACATGCGAGGCGCCCGCAATTGGTGACAGTCACTGCGTTTCACATCTCACGTCGCCATCAGCGTTTCGCCCAATGCACGCACCACGCGGCATCAGCCCGGCTCCCCTGGCAACGTAGATACAGCCACCGATTGCAGGCGCGGCGGCGGTCGTCGCTCGGACAGCATCTAGCAGAATGTTCAATGGGCCATAGAAGCTGTCTTCCAAGAAGCAGATAGTCGCCTTTGGCCCCAAAGTAGCGCCCAACGTTCCCCGCGCTCGCTAACGCCCGGCGCCCGCCTCGAGCAGCGCCGCCATGTCCGCCGGCGTCATCGCGGCCACATTGGCCTTGGAAATGAGCATTCGGTCGCTCGTCACCAGGTAATCGGCCTCCGCGCGCTTGGCCGCGGCAAGGACCATGTTATCCTCGAGGTCCCAGTTGAGCTTACGGTACTTACAGGCGAGCCACGTGTCGGACTCGTCTGCCCCGACCGCCGTGGCGCCCTCGCGCAAAGCGTCGATGCAGCCCCACGCCGTGCGGCGGATCACGTTCATGCAGGTCTCGTCCAGCTCCCTGGTCTCGCGCGTCTTGCGCTTGAGCTCCATGATCAGGATCGCGAACACGTCCTGCAGGGCGCCGACAGGGTATATGAGCTGTGCAGCATTGCGCTGGGCCTCGGCCAAAAACGCCAGCGCCGCGCCATGCCCCGCACGATGGCCGAGAAACGAATCGACCCACACGTTCGTGTCGACGAGGATCCTCAGCGCGGCGGGCTCGACGCCGGTCACGTTTACGGCTTCGCTCACAGCAAACCCCTCCCGGCGGCCTTCTCGTAATAGGCCATCTCGAGGAGCTCCTCATCGGACGGCTGTGCCGAGTCCTCGATGGAGAGGTCCACCCCCAGCACGAGCATCTGGGAGGAAACCACGAGCGCCGCCGACTCAAACAAATTCGTCGACGGCCGCGTCTTTGCCGGGGCGCGGACCAGGTCGACGACCTGTTGCAGATCGCGGCCCCTGCGCGCCGCCTTCTCCCAGACGCAACGCACAACCTCCGTGGGCGTCAGCCCCTCCGAGAGCAGCGCCTTATCCCCAGCAGCCTTAACCTCGGCCGGGATTCTCACGTTCATCTGCGTCGCAGCCGCACCCATTCGGCCACCTCCTTGCTATACGGTATAGCAATCATAACCGAGCGTGGATTAAAGTCCATCGGACACTCGAATGCCCCTCACGCAAAACCCACTACGGTGCTCCCGTCAGAGCCGCACAGCTCATGGCACAGCCATTCATCGAGACGGTGTAAGGGGTGCGGGCACCACCGGCGCGCATCTCGCCACTTGACCGCAAGCGCCAGCCCGATTAGCACACACAGCAGCAACAATTGGCCAGAATATCGGCGGTTTCAGGTCTAAATTTCGGATTTCTGTACACTAACGCACCCGACAGCACTCTCCCAGCACCACTCAAAGAGCACTCCCCGCTCTTCTACCTTGCTTTTAGGTAGAAGAGCTTGACCTTAAGGTCAAGCCGTCGAAGGGAGCGCATCATGATTGAAACCGACCGCAGTTGTCGCACCGGCCGAACAGCAAGGCTAGCTCCAGCTGCCCTCGCCCTCACGCTCGCCCTCAGCGGATGCTCTCTTTTCGGTCCAGACTCCCAAACGCAGTCCGTCATCGACGCCATCAACGCGATTGGCGACGTGACTCTCACCTCGGAGCAGTCCATCAACGACGCACAAAGCGCCTATGAAAGTCTGAACGAGAGCCAGCAAAGCAAAGTCAGCAACTCCGACACGCTCGCTGCCGCAGAGTCCAAGCTCGCCGAGCTTAAGGATACAAAGGCAAAGGATGACCAGTCCAAGGCCGACGAGGTCAAAGCCGCAATCGATGCCATCGGGGATGTCACGCTCGACAAGAAGGACCAAGTTTCCCAGGCGCGCAGCGCCTACGACGCTCTCAGCTCTGACCAGAAGTCCCTTGTCACCAACCTCCAGGCGCTCACCGATGCCGAGAAGGCAATCGAGAAGCTCGAACAGGCCTTCGCCATCGGACAGACCGTAACCACCTCTGATTGGAGCGTAACCCTC
>CAVDQW010000210.1:0-2155 GCA_963610995.1 bacterium
CGCGGCTCGTTTACGGCTTCTTGCCAGCGGCGGATTCGCGCTTATCTGCGGCGCGTGCTCGAATCGCGCCCACTAGTCGCGCTCGAGGTCGAGCTGCATGAGGCGGGCGATGCTCACGATGTAGACCTTGAGCGCGCGCTTGAGGTCGGCCTCCGAGACGCCCTCGTCGGGGCCGTGCTCCATGCCGACCCACGCGGGCTCGTCGGGGTTGTTCTTGTGCGGGCCGAAGGCGCAGGCGCGCTTGAACTTGCGCGCGTAGGTGCCGCCGCCGATGCAGAAGGCCTCGGCCTTCTTGCCGGTGTACTCGCCGTAGGTGTCGAGCAGGGTCTGGATCTCGGGGCGCTCGGGGTCGATGTAGAACGGGACCTTGTCCTCGAGGCAACGATACCCGCAGCCGTAGCCGGCGCCGAGCTCGGTCATGCGCGCGGTGATGGACTCGCCCGTGGTGGTCGTGGGGTAGCGAGAGTCGATGGTCTGCACGAAGCGGCCGTCGACGGTGCGCACGGTGCCGGCGATGCAGGTGAGGGGCCCGAACTTTTCGTCGCGGTCGGCGATGCCGGTGTGCGTGCCGTCCGTGTCCTCGGTGAGGGCGACCTGCAGCTCGACGAAGGGGCGCTCGGCGTCCGACGTGAGGTCGTTCGCGAGCAGGTAGCGGGCAAGAAGGCCGATGGCGTTCACGGTGCCGGCGGGCATGGAGGCGTGGCCGCCGCGGCCGTTGGCGCTGATGCGGGCGAGGCCGTCGCCCGCGGGCTCGACCTCGATGTTCTCGGCGGCCGGCAGCGCGGAGGCGTCGGCGCGCACGAGCGCGGTCGCGAGGCCGGGGATGGCGTTGGCCACGGTGCCGCCGTCGAGCTCGACGATGCGGCCGCCCGCGACGGCCTCATCGGTGCGGAACTCGCCCTGGTAGACGCCCTTCTCGCCGCAGATCAGCGGGAAATCGGCGTCCGGCGAGAAGCAAAACGCGGGCTCCGGGCAGTGCTCGAGATAGACGGGCACGTCGCCCATGGAGGTCTCCTCGTTGTTGCCGATGATGCAGCGCAGCGTGTAGGGGAGCTTCTCGCCCGTGGCCTCGACCTTGCGCGCGAAGAAGTGCGCGGCGTAGAGCGAGAGGATGAAGGGGCCCTTGTCGTCCAGCACGCCGCGGCCGATCAGGTAGCCGTCCTTGCGCGTGACGTCGAGCGCCGGGAAGGTCCAGCCGAGGCCGAGCGGCACGATGTCGGTGTGGGCGATGGTGGCGATATAGGTCTCGGAGGCGCCGGCGAGGTCCGCGTAGCCGATGTAGCCGTCGAGGTCCGTGACGGCGAGGCCCAGGCGCTCGGCGATTTTCTCGGCGGCAACGAGGGCCTCGTTGGCGGCCGGGCCCCAAGGCTTGCCGGGCTCGGCGTGCTCGAGGTCCTCGACGGACTCGATCTTTATCAGGGTGCGGATGTCCTCGACGGCGTCTTCCCAGATCTGGTTGACGTAGGCGTCGACGTCGCGCTTGAGCTGCTGCTCGTCCATGTTTCCTCCTTGCGGGCGGCGGGTGTTCGCAGGACATCTTACCGCGACGGGGGAGAGCGACGCGTGTTGGGCAACGGGCGGCGGGGCTTTGTCGCGGGGACCGTTGCTTGTGCGGTGTGAGCACGGCTGCGCGGGGCGCGGGCGGGGCGGGGCGCGGGCAGGGCGGAAAAGAAGAGGTAACGCGGGCAGGGCGGGAACCTGTCCCCTCGTGCAGCGCGATAAACCTGTCACCGGGTGCTGCAGGTGGTGACAGGTTTATCGTGCTGCAATTTGGGACAGGTTGGACGGGCGCGGGCGGGCGCCGTGACATGTGTGTCCCTTTTGGCCTGCCGCCAATGACTGTCACCGGTGGCTGGTCGCGGGAACCTGTCCCCTCGTGCTGCACGACAAACCTGTCACCAGGCGTGGGCGGGCACGGCGGTGACCGTCGCAAGGCCTCGTTCGCGCGGTCACGCGGGGCTCCGAGCACCCCAATTTGCCGTCTGCCAAAATTTTTTCCAAAAAAGGGTTGCATCGCCGCGCAGGCTTAGATATATTACTCCTTGCGCAAAACGCGCACCCCAAAGCTTCGGGCGTTTAGCTCAGGGGGAGAGCGCTTCCCTGACACGGAAGAGGTCACAAGTTCAAATCTTGTAACGCCCACCATAAACTCAAA
>CAVDQW010000211.1:0-13687 GCA_963610995.1 bacterium
GGCCGAGTTCTCCACCGCCGTGGGCGACGGCATCGCCATCCCGCACGCCAAGGTCGCCGCCGTGGCCAAGGCCGGCCTCGCCGCGATGACCGTCCCGGGCGGCGTGGACTGGAACGCCCCCGACGACGCCCCCTGCGACCTCATCTTCGCCATCGCCGCCCCCGAGGGCGAGAACAACGTCCACCTCGAGATGCTGGCCAAGCTCTCCGCGCTGCTCATGCACGAGGAGTTCGCCAACAAGCTGCGCGCCGCCAAGACCCCGGCTGAGTTCCTCGCCGCCATCGACGCCGCCGAGGCCGACCGCGACGCCGCCGAGGCCGCCAAGGCCGAGGCCGCTGCTGCCCCCAAGACCGCCGATTCCGAGTGGCCGCAGATCCTGGCCATCACCGCCTGCCCGACCGGCATCGCCCACACCTACATGGCCGCCGAGAACCTCGAGAAGAAGGCCGCCGAGATGGGCCTTACCCTCAAGGCCGAGACCCAGGGCTCCGCGGGCGCCAAGAACGTCCTGACCGCCGACGAGATCGCCCACTGCAAGGGCATCGTCATCGCCGCCGACAAGAACGTCGACCTCTCCCGCTTCGACGGCAAGCCGGTCTACTCCACCAACGTCTCCGCGGGCATCAACGACCCCGAGAAGCTCATCAACATCGTGATGAACGGCGAGGCCCCGGTGCACCACAACGCGGCCGGCACGAGCAAGGCCGCGGCCACCGCCACCGAGCAGGAGTCCACCTGGCACAAGGTCTATAAGCACCTCATGAACGGCGTCTCCCACATGCTGCCGTTCGTGATCGGCGGCGGCATCCTCACCGCCATCGCGTTCCTGGTCGACCAGCCTGGCCTGGGCACGAGCTCCTACGGCTCCTCGATCCCTGCCGCGGCCCTGTTCAAGACCATCGGCTCCGAGGCCTTCGGCCTCATGCTGCCGATCCTCGCGGGCTACATCGCGAGCTCCATCGCCGATCGTCCCGGCCTCGCGCCCGGCTTCGTCGGCGGCCTCTTCGCCAAGGCCGGCTATGACTTCGCCTACCTCGGCACGCTCGACTCCACGGGCCTCATCTCCGGCGGCTTCATCGCGGCCCTCTTCGCCGGTTTCGCCGCAGGCTACCTGACCCTCGGCATCGAGAAGCTCTGCGACAAGCTCCCGAACTCCCTTGAGGGCATCAAGCCGATGCTCATCTACCCCGTGCTCGCCACGCTCGCCATCGGCATCGTGATGCTCGCCCTCAACCCGATCTTCGCCGCCATCAACACCGGCCTCAACAGCTTCCTCGCCGGCCTCGGCACGAGCAACATCATCGTCCTCGGCCTCGTCCTCGGCGGCATGATGTCCATCGACTTCGGCGGCCCCTTCAACAAGGCTGCCTACGTCTTCGGCACCGCCGCCCTCGACCCCAGCTCCGGCCTGGGCACCACCGGCCAGGTCATCATGGCCGCCGTCATGGTCGGCGGCATGGTCCCGCCGCTGGTCATCGCCCTGTCCACTACCTTCTTCAAGGACCGCTGGACCAAGGACGACCGCAACGCCGGCCTGGTGAACTACATCATGGGCCTGTCCTTCATCTCCGAGGGCGCCATCCCGTTCGCCGCCGCCGACCCCGCCCACGTCATCCCGTCCTGCATGATCGGCTCTGCCATCGCAGGCGCCCTCTCCGCGGCCTTCGGCTGCACCAGCCCCGCCCCGCACGGCGGCGCCTGGGTCACCGCCGTCATCGGCAACCCGATCATGTGGCTCGTCGCCTGCGTCATCGGCTCCGTCGTCGGCTGCCTCATTCTTTCCTTCTGGAAGAAGCCCCTCTCTAAGGAGGAGTCCGGCCTCTAAGATCCGCTGGACCTAGGTTTCTTCGCCGCCCGCGCGTCCAATTTGGGGGAGACGCGCGGGCGGCTTTTTGCGTTTGGGGCCGCGAAGGCCGTGCCGCGCACAAAGGGGCAGTCCCTTTGTGCGCTCGGCCTGCCTTATACTCGAGTCAAACGTACGAAAGGGGAGAGCATGCAGACAGACGCCCAGCAGATGCGAGCCGCCGAGAGCCGCAACCGCGTGCCCGACGTCATCGTCATCACGGGCATGTCCGGATCGGGCCGCACGCAGGCCCTGCACGTCTTCGAGGACATGGGCTACTTCTGCATCGACAACCTCCCGCCGCGCCTGCTTCTGCAGCTTGCCGAGCTCGTGGGCATCAACTCCGGCGTCGGCCGCCACCTGGCCGTCACCTGCGACCTGCGCAGCCAGGGCCTCTTCGACGAGATCACCGATTCCTTGGAGCAGCTCCGCGAGCACGAAATCACCTGCCAGGTCGTGTACCTCGACACCTCCGACGAGGTCCTCATGCGCCGCTACGACGAGAACCGCCGCCGCCACCCGCTGGCCGCCCCCGGCGAGTCGCTCGCTTCCGCCATCGCGCGCGAGCGCAAGCAGCTCGCGGCCGTGCGCGACTTCTCCGACCTCGTCATCGACACCTCGTCGCTTCCCACCAAGGACCTGCGCGCCCGCCTGCGCCGCGCCTTCTCCGAGCTCACCGACCAGCAGCTCATGGAGGTCTCGGTCTTCAGCTTCGGCTTCAAGCACGGCATGCCCGTGGAGGCCGACCTCATGATCGACGTGCGCTTCCTGCCCAACCCCTTCTACGACCCGCAGATGCGCACCATGACGGGCAACGACCCCCTCGTTCGCGACTTCGTGATAAACAACGACGTGACCCAGAAGTTCCTGGGCGCCTGGGAGAACCTGCTCGATGTCGCCATGCCCGGCTACGTGGCCGAGGGCAAGACCCACCTCTCCATCGCCGTGGGCTGCACGGGCGGCCAGCACCGCAGCGTCGCCATCGCCAACGCCACGGCCGACTACCTGCAGCGCGGCGGCTATCTCGTGAGCCTCTCGCACCGCGACCTCGCGCTCGCCAACGTGAGGAACAGCTAGGCATGTCGTTTACCGCCGAGGTCAAAGACGAGCTCGCCCGCGTCGACGGGCCGAACCGGGCCGCGCAGTACGCGCAGCTCTCGGCCATCATGCGCGTCTGCGGCACGCTGAGCTTCCGCGGCCCCGGCCGCTACTCCATCAAGATCGCCACCGAGACGGGCGCCGTCGCGCGCACCGCCATCAAGCTCACGCACAAGCTCTTCGACCTCGAGACGTCGCTCACCGTGCGCCGCAGCGTCCTGCACAAGACCCGCAACTACCTCATCGAGATTCCCGAGCAGGAGGAGCTGGCCGACGTCCTCGTCGAGCTGGGCATCCTCGTGCCCGGGCGAGGCCTTGCCGTCGGCGTGCCGAGAAACCTCCTGCGCACCCGCTCGGCCATCTCGGCCTTCGTGCGCGGCGCCTTCATGGCGGGCGGCTTCATCGCCGACCCCCGCGGCGAGTTCCACCTCGAGATCGCCGTGACCGGCGAGGACTTCGCCCGCGAGCTCGTGGCCCTTATCAGCTCCTTCGGCGCGACGGCCCGCCTCAACCACCGCCGCGGCGCCTACGCCATCTACCTCAAGAGCTACGAGGACATCACGGCCCTCTTGCGCGGCATGGGCGCCGAGCGCGTCGCCCGCGTCGTAGAGATCGCCCGCGCCAAGAAGTCCGTGAAAAACGACGTCAACCGCCGCGTCAACGCCGAGATGGCCAACCAGGCGCGCTCCACGGGCGCCGCCGCCGAGCAGCTCGAGCTCATCGACGAGGCCGAGCGGCTCATCGGCTTCGCGGCCCTGCCGCCCGCCGTCGCCGCCTTCTGCGAGGCCCGCCGCGCCAATCCCGAGCTCAGCCTCGCCGCCCTCGGCGAGGAGATGGACCCGCCGGCCTCCAAGTCGGCGATGTACCACCGCCTGCTGCGCCTCCAGAAGCTCGTCGAGGAGGCGCGCGAGGGCCAAGGGCAGAAGACGGGGGAGTAGGGCGTCGGCGCAAATGCTCGAATAGGCCCCTTTGCGCCGAAATAATCGCCGAAAGGGCTGATTTCCTCGGCGAACGCGCCCGAATCTGCTCACAAGTACAAATTTCTGCCCATTTTTGGAAACCCAATTTGCCCAAGCGTGTATAAACAGAGGCTTTTTTGCGGTACACTCCAAGACGGCATTGTTTGCCAACCGCTTAAGGTCTTCGGGGAAAAGCCCCGCGGACCAGTGAAAGGAGAAGGCATGGCAGTAAAGGTTGCTATTAACGGCTTTGGTCGCATCGGCCGTCTGGCTTTCCGCCAGATGTTCGGTCACGAGGGCTCCGAGATCGTCGCCATCAACGACCTCACCTCCCCCGACATGCTCGCTTACCTGCTGAAGTATGACTCCACGCAGGGCAACTACTCCCGTGACCACAAGGTCGAGGCCACCGAGGACTCCATCGTCGTCGACGGCAAGGAGATCAAGATCTACAAGGAGGCCGACGCCAACAACCTGCCTTGGGGCGACCTCGACGTCGACGTCGTGCTCGAGTGCACCGGCTTCTACACCTCCAAGGACAAGGCCCAGGCTCACATCAACGCTGGCGCCAAGAAGGTCGTCATCTCCGCTCCCGCCGGCAACGACCTGCCCACCATCGTCTTCAACGTCAACCACGAGCAGCTCACCGCTGATGACAACATCATCTCCGCTGCTTCCTGCACCACCAACTGCCTCGCCCCGATGGCCAAGGGCCTGAACGACTTCGCCCCCATCGTCTCCGGCATCATGACCACCATCCACGCCTACACCGGCGACCAGATGCCGCTCGACGGCCCGCAGCGCAAGGGCAACAAGCGTCGTTCCCGCGCCTGCGGCGAGAACATCGTCCCCAACTCCACCGGTGCCGCTAAGGCCATCGGCCTGGTTCTCCCCGAGCTCAACGGCAAGCTCATCGGCGCCGCTCAGCGCGTCCCGACCCCGACCGGCTCCCTCACCAACCTCTACGCCGTCGTCGAGGGCACCGTCACCGTCGACCAGGTCAACGCTGCCATGAAGGCCTACGCTGAGACCATCCCCGAGACCTTCGGCTACAACGAGGACGAGATCGTCTCCCGCGACATCGTCGGCGAGACCCACGGCTCCATCTTCGACGCCACCCAGACCATGGTCCAGGACCTCGGCAACGGCCAGTCCCTCGTCCAGGTCACCTCTTGGTACGACAACGAGAACTCCTACACCTCTCAGATGGTCCGCACCATCAAGTACTTCGAGAAGTTCGTCGCGTAGTTCTCGCTCCGACCTTAGCTTCACTGGGGCGCGGTCGCAGCTTTCGGGCCGCGTCCGCGCCCCTTTTCTTTTCAATCCTCTATTCAAGGAGTGAGCATGGCTTTTACCAAGAAGACTGTTCGCGACGCCGACGTCGACGGCAAGCGCGTCCTCATGCGCGTTGACTTCAACGTGCCCCTGAAGGACGGCGTCGTCACCGACGATACCCGCGTCCGCGCCGCTATCCCCACCATCCAGTACCTCAAGGAGCACAACGCCAAGGTCATCCTGATGAGCCACCTCGGCCGTCCGGACGGCACCGGCTTCCAGCCCGAGCTCTCCCTGCGCCCCGCCGCCGAGAAGCTCGCCGAGCTCACCGGCTATGAGGTCAAGTTCGTCGAGGACACCTACGGCGAGAAGGCCGCCGAGGCCGTCGCCGCCCTCGAGCCGGGCGACATCCTGGTTCTCGAGAACGTCCGCTTCGACAAGCGCGAGAAGAAGAACGACCCCGAGATCGCCAAGACCCTCGCTTCCTACGGCGACATCTTCGTCCTCGACGCCTTCGGCACCGCTCACCGTGCCCAGGGCTCCGTCGTGGGCCCCGCCGCCTACCTGCCCGCCTACGCCGGCTTCCTGCTCGAGAAGGAGGTCGACACCCTGACCGGCATCTTCGCCGACCCCGAGCGCCCCTTCGTCGCCATCGTCGGCGGCTCCAAGGTGTCCTCCAAGATCGGTGTCCTCGATCACCTCATCGACTCCGCCGACACCCTGATCATCGGCGGCGGCATGGCCTACACCTTCTTCCTGGCCAAGGGCTACACCGTCGGCACCTCCCTCAAGGAGGAGGACTGGGTCGAGCGCGCTGGCGAGATGATGAAGAAGGCCGAGGCCAAGGGCGTCAAGATCCTTCTCCCCGTCGACAACGTGGTCGCCGACCACTTCGGCGAGGACGCCGAGGGCGAGATCGTCGACTCCGACAAGATCCCCGATGACCGCATGGGCATGGACATCGGCCCCAAGACCCGCGAGCTCTACGCCGAGGCCATCAAGGGCGCCAAGACCGTCTTCTGGAACGGCCCCATGGGCGTCTTCGAGATGGATCAGTTCGCCGCCGGCACCGAGGCCGTCTGCCGCGCTGTTGCCGATTCCGACTGCACGTCCATCATCGGCGGCGGCGATTCCGTCGCGGCCGTCAACAAGTTCGGCCTGGCCGACAAGATGAGCTGGATCTCCACCGGCGGTGGCGCTTCCATGGAGCTCGTCGAGGGCAAGGCTCTTCCTGGAGTGGAGGCGCTTCTCGATGCGTAAGTTGATGATTGCTGGCAACTGGAAGATGAACAAGACCTATACCGAGGGCGTCGTCCTCGCTCAGGGTCTTGCCGACGAGCTGAAGGGCGCCGACGTCAAGGTCGACGTCGTCGTCTGCCCGCCGACCGTTGACCTCAAGGGCGTTTCCGAGGTCATCGAGCAGTCCGAGGCTCCCTTCGAGCTCGGCGCTCAGAACGTCTACTACGCCGAGTCCGGTGCCTACACCGGCGAGACCGCCCCGAACATGCTCGAGGCCGTCGGCGCCAAGTACTGCATCATCGGCCACTCCGAGCGTCGCGGCTACTTCGGCGAGACCGACGAGGACATCAACAAGAAGGCCAAGATCCTGATGGAGCACGACATCGTGCCGATCAGCTGCTGCGGCGAGCCCCTTGAGGTCCGCGAGGCCGGCACCCACGTCGAGTTCGTCGTCGACCAGATCAAGAAGGACACCGAGGGCCTCCAGATTACCGATCCCTCCAAGTACGTGATCGCCTACGAGCCCATCTGGGCCATCGGCACCGGCAAGACCGCCACGGCCGACGACGCCCAGGAGGTCTGCGGCGCTATCCGCCAGACCCTCGTCGAGATCTTCGGCGCCGAGACCGCTGACGCCATCCGCGTCCTCTACGGCGGCTCCGCCAAGCCGGAGAACATCGCCGAGCTCGTCGCCAAGCCCGACGTGGACGGCGCCCTCGTGGGCGGCGCTTCCCTCAAGGCCGCCGACTTCGCCTCCATGGTCGTTAAGGCAGGCGAGTAGCCCTTATGACGCAGCGTCACCTTCCCGCGATTCTGATCATCATGGACGGGTGCGGCCTCGCGCCCGAGGGCTCCGACAACGCCGTTGCCGCTGCCAACACCCCGTTCCTCGATAGTCTCTACGCGAAGTACCCGCACACCACCCTCGGCGCCTCCGGCGAGGACGTCGGCCTGCCCGACGGCCAGATGGGCAACTCCGAGGTCGGCCACCTCAACATCGGCGCCGGCCGCATCGTCTTCCAGGAGCTCTCGCGCATCAACAACGCCATCAAGGACGGCTCCATCAACGAGAACGAGGTCTTCGTTCGCGCCATGGACGACGTCAAGGCCGAGGGCAAGACCCTGCACCTCATGGGCCTCATGAGCCCTGGCGGCGTGCACTCCCACATGGACCACGTCAAGGCCCTGGTCGAGATGGCCGCCAACCGCGGCGTCAAGACCGTGCGCGTCCACGCCTTCATGGACGGCCGCGACGTCGACCCGCAGTCCGGTGCCGGCTATGTGGCTGAGTTCTGCGACTTCCTCAAGGAGCTCGGCGAGAAGACCGGCGTCGACGCCCGTGTCGCCACCGTCTCCGGCCGCTATTGGGCCATGGACCGCGACAACCGCTGGGAGCGCGTCCAGCGCGCCTACGACGTCATGGTCAACGCCTCCGACGCCGAGGCCTGCCCGGTCGAGGGCATCAAGGCCTACTACGAGAAGGACCCGCGCGGCGACGAGTTCGTCGAGCCCTTCGCGTGCCACAACGAGGGCATCAAGGCCGGCGACGCCGTCATCTTCTTCAACTTCCGTCCCGACCGCGCCCGTCAGATGACCCGCGTGTTCACCGACGACAGCTTCGACGGCTTCGCCCGCGAGAAGATCGCCCTGTCCCACTTCGTGACGATGACCGAGTACGACCCGACGTTCGACGTCGAGGTCGCCTTCCCCAAGACGTTCCCCGAGAACGTCCTGGCCGATGTCATCGCCCAGAACGGCCTGAAGCAGCTCCACACCGCCGAGACCGAGAAGTACGCCCACGTGACGTTCTTCATGAACGGCGGCATCGAGGAGCCCAAGGAGGGCGAGGAGCGCGTGCTCGTCGCTTCTCCGAAGGTCGCCACCTATGACCTCAAGCCCGAGATGAGCGCCCCCGAGGTCACCGAGAAGCTCGTCGCCGCCATCAACGAGGAGCGCGCCGACTTCTACATCGTGAACTTCGCCAACTGCGACATGGTTGGCCACACGGGCGTCTTCGAGGCCGCCGTCAAGGCCGTCGAGGCAACCGACGAGGCTCTCTCCAAGGTCGTTCCGGCGATCCTCGCCAAGGGCGGCTTTGCCCTGATCACCGCCGACCACGGCAACGCGGACCACATGTTCGACGTCGACGCGGAGGGCGAGAAGCACCCCTTCACCGCCCACACCACCAACCGTGTCCCGTTCATCATCGTGTCCGACAAGGCCAAGCTCACCGGCATCGAGGACGGTCGTCTCTCCGACATCGCTCCCACTATGCTGACCATGGCCGGCCTTGAGCCCTCTGCCGAGATGACGGGCCGCGTGCTCGCCACCGAGGAGTAGGCTCTCGCACCATCGCACTGCTAAGGAGTGGACAAAGGGACAGCCCCTTTGTCCACTCCTTGTGGTTAATGGCGGCAATGCGGTAATTCGCGGCCTGTTGTGCTACTCTTCTAATTTGTATGAAACGAACTTCTGATTAGGAGTCCTCTTGAACCCGCTGAATTACGTGCTTCTCGCCCTGCTCATCATCTCCGGCGTCCTCACCGTTATCCTCGTGCTCATGCACTCCGGCAAGGGCACCGGTGTCTCCGACATGATCGCGTCGTCCATGTACAACGCGGCCTCGGGCTCCGGCATCTGGGAGAAGAACCTCGATCGCCTCACCGTGATCACCACCACGATCTTCATCGTGTGCATCTTCGTCATGGCGTTCACGTTCCCGCTGGGCACCTACGGCGCCTAAGTTGCTGCGTATACCACATTCGTTTGATTGATTTTTGGGAGACGGCCGACCGTCTCCTTTTTTTGTCTAAACGGTGTGCGTATGTTAAGAAACTCGCAACAATTGACGCTCCGTCAAGAAATCATGCAGTTCTAAGTTAAGTTTTAACAGCTTGTACGGTCCCTGTCAGGGGATTCCCAAGCTCATACGGGAACTAATGGGCAAACCGGTTGTCCAGCCCGTAGTTTTAGGAGGAGGAATCATATGGCTCAGCTCACGAACGGCGGCATCACCCGCCGCAACTTCGTGAAGGGCGGCGCCGCCGCCAGCGCGCTCGCGGCCCTCGCCGCCTGCGGCAAGAAGTCGGACAGCTCCAGCAGCTCCAGCAGCTCCAGCTCCGACGCCACCATCAAGTACTACATCTCCAGCCCCGACTGCATCGATGCCTACAACCTCAACGAGGACCAGGGCACCCAGGTCGGCTACCTGCTGTTCGACGCTCTCACCAGCTTCGACTTCGACCAGAACAAGCTCGTCCCGAAGGCCGCCGCTTCTTGGGAGGCCAACGCCGACGCCACTGAGTTCACCTTCCACCTGAACTCCGGCATGAAGTTCCACAACGGCGAGGACGTCGACGCCGAGGCCTTCGTCCGCGGCTACACCCGCGTCGTCAACCCGGCTTACGGTCACACCAGCGCTGGCGTTCTTGATTACCACCTGGCCCTGGTCGAGGGCTACGACGAGTGCCTCGCCGACACCACCGGCACCGTCATGCTCTCCGGCTGCACCGCCAAGGACTCCACCACCTTCGTGGTCAAGCTGACCTCCCCGTACGCCGACTTCCCCTACGTCGCCGCTCACCCGGCCCTCGGCCCCGCGCCGAAGGTCGTCGAGGACAAGGACAAGCTCGAGGCCTTCTACCTCGCCCCGATCGGCAACGGCCCCTTCCAGATGGACGGCTCCTGGGTTGACGGCCAGTACATCAACCTGAAGGCCTTCGACGACTACTACGGCAATAAGCCCGAGGTCAAGAACGTCCAGTTCAACATCCAGAAGGACGTCGAGACCGCTTACCGCGAGTTCACTGCCGGTAACTACGACGTCGCCGAGATCCCGACCGCCTCGATCTCCGATGCCCTCTCCACCTACGGCACCTCCGACGACGGCTACACCGCGACCCCGGGCAAGCAGTGCCTGACCGGCGCCGAGGTCTCCGTCTACTACCTCAACATGAACACCCAGGATGCCGTGCTCCAGGACGTCGATGTCCGTCGTGCCATCTCCATGGCCATCAACCGCCAGGCTATCTGCGACACCCTCTATGAGGGCCTGCGTCAGCCCGCCGACGACATCCTCCCGCCGAAGATCCTCGGCTACAAGTCCGGCGCTTGGAAGTACTCCAAGTACGACAAGGACGCCGCTGCCGCCCTGCTCGACGCCAAGTACCCGGCCGACGCCAACGGCGACCGCGGCCTCTCCATCACCCTCTCCTACAACCCCGAGGGCGGCCACAAGGAGATCATGGAGATGGTCCAGGCCGACCTGAAGGCCGTGGGCATCAACGCCACTGCCGACTCCCGTGAGTGGAAGGCCATTCTCGCCGACTACCGTAGCGGCAACACCCAGGCCGGCCGTCTCGGCTGGACCGCCGACTACCCGATCGCCGACAACTTCCTGTACTCGCTGTTCATCTCCACCGCCATCGGCGGCGACAACTGCTCCATGTTCTCCAACGCCGAGGTCGACGCTAAGCTCAACGAGGCCCGCACCACCGTTGACGACGACAAGCGCGTTGCCCTGATGCAGGAGGTCGACGAGATGATCGGCGACCTGTGCCCCGTCGCCCCCATCATGTACTACGCTCACGAGATGGTGGCCTCCAAGAAGTTCAAGTCCTTCAACTTCGACGCCGGCCGTCGCAACCACCTCGCCGACGCCAAGCTCGCCTAGTTTGAACTGGGCTTAGTTCCATAGCAATAAGGAGGGGCGAAGCCGCCTGGGAGCGCTTCGCCCCTCTCGCACGTAAAGATTGTGCCGTTAAGCGGGTCTTAAGATTCGCTGGCACCGGGGCCGCGAGCCCTTCGCGTATCAATAGCCAAGTAGGGGAGTCCCACATGGGAAAGTACATCCTGAAGCGAGTCCTTCAGTTCATCCCCGTCTTCCTCGGCGTCACCATCATCATGTTCCTGCTTCAGAACGTGGTGCCCGGCGACCCGATCAAGCTCATCGCCGGCGATAAGGCGCTGAGCCCCGAGACGGAGATCGCCATCAAGGCGCAGCACGGCCTCATCCTCACCGACGATGACGGCAACCCGATCTACGACGAGAACGGCGACACCATCACCACGCCGCTTCCGCAGCAGTACGTCACGTACCTCTCCGGCCTTCTCCAGGGCGACCTCGGCACTTCTTACAAGAAGTCGATGGCCGTGGCCGACATCTTGTCCCAGAAGTACCCGTACACGGTCAAGCTCGCCGTCGTCGCCATCTGCATTGAGGCAATAGTCGGCATCGGGGCGGGTTTGGTATCGGCCATTAAGCGGTATTCGTTCTGGGATGTGCTCGTCACGCTCTTCACGTCCGTCATGGTCGCCATGCCCGCCTTCTGGCTCGGCATGATTTTGCAGCTCATCTTCGGCATCTGGTTGAAGAGCGCCACGGGCGAGGGCTTCTATCTGCCCATTTCCGGCGCCGGCGGCGTCAACGGCGAGTTCCAGGACTGGGTCTACTACATCCTGCCCGCCATCACCCTGGCTTCCGTCTCCACGGCCTACACCGCCCGCATCATGCGCTCGCAGCTCCTTGAGGTCATGAACCAGGACTACATCCGCACCGCTCGCGCCAAGGGCCTCTCCCGCCGTTCCGTTATTTGGCACCACGCCCTCAAGAACGCCATGATCCCGGTCGTCACCTACATCGGCATCGACTTCGGCTCCATGCTCGCCGGCGCCATCCTGACCGAGACCGTCTTCAACTGGCCGGGCGTGGGCAACGAGATCTACAACGCCATCAGCCAGCGCGACTGGCCCATCGTCATGGGCGGCGTCACGATCATCGTCATCGTCGTCATGATCATCAACCTGCTGGTCGACGTCAGCTACGCGTTCCTGGACCCCAGGATCCGCTTCGGCTCGTCCAAGTCCGAGAACTAAGGAGGTGCACCCAATGACCGAAGAGAAGAAGAACGAAGAGGCCCTGAAGTCCGACGAGCTCACCGCTCCCGCGGGCCCGAAGGCCACCAAGCCGGCCGAGGCGCGCACCCTTTGGAGCGACGCCTGGAAGCGTCTGCGCCGCAACAAGCTCGCCATGATCGGCCTCGTCTGGATCATCTTCATGGTCCTCGTCGCCCTCACGGCCGACCTCTGGGCCCAGCCGTGGCTGGGTTCGCCGACCGAGACCGACACCACCATGTCCGCGACGCTCTCCAAGCTGCCGCCCTCGCTCGAGCACCCGTTCGGCACCGACGCCCTGGGCCGCGACGTCCTCGTGCGCGTTATCTACGGCGCCCGCGTCTCGCTGACCGTCGGCGTCATCGCCACCGCCATCTCCACCGTGATCGGCCTCGTCATGGGCGCCATCGCGGCCTACTACGGCGGCATCTGGGACACCATCATCATGCGTCTGGCCGACGTCTTCCTGGCGTTCCCGTACACGCTGTTCGTCATCGTGCTGCTCGCCGTCCTCGGCCAGGGCATCACGAACGTCTTCATCGCCATCGGCATCCTCGGCTGGCCGTCGATCGCGCGTGTGTTCCGAAGCGCCATCCTCTCCGTTAAGGAGAACGACTACGTCGACGCCGCACGCGCCATGGGCGCTTCCGACGTGCGCATCATTGCCCGCCACATCTTCCCGAACTCCGTCGCGTCCATCGTCGTCTATGCCACGATGAACATCGGCGGCGCTATCCTCACCGAGGCGGCCCTGTCCTACTTGGGCATGGGCGTCACCCCGCCGAACCCCTCCTGGGGCATCATGATTCAGGACGGCCAGCAGTACCTCTCGACCCAGCCCTGGCTCATGATCATGCCCGGTATCGCCATCCTGCTCACCGTTCTCGCCTTCACGCTCGTCGGCGACGGCCTGCGCGATGCCCTCGACGTCAAGATGAAGGATGCGTGATAGACGATGGGACTGTTCTCTAAGAAGACCACCTACGATCCTTCGAAGGACCTCAAGAACCAGCCGGTCCCCGAGGGTTCGCACCTGCTCGAGGTCGACGACCTCAAGATGTACTTCCACACCCAGGACGGCGTGGTCAAGGCCGTCAACGGCGTGTCCTACACGCTCGACCGCGGCGAGACCCTGGGCGTCGTCGGCGAGTCCGGCTCCGGCAAGTCCGTGACCTCTCTCACCATCATGGGCCTCATCGAGATGCCCCCGGGCAAGATTGAGGGCGGCGACGTCCGCTACCGCGGCCGCTCGCTGCTCGAGATGTCCGAGGAGGAGATGCAGCACATCCGCGGCAACGACATCGCGATGATCTTCCAGGACCCGATGACCTCGCTCAACCCGGTCTACACCATCGGCCGTCAGCTCGGCGAGGGCCTGCGC
>CAVDQW010000212.1:0-6300 GCA_963610995.1 bacterium
GCTGGAAGCGCAAGCCGCTGTGCGAGGAGCTGCCGGACGGCCGCGTTCGCGCCCGCGGCGTCGCCCTCACCATGCAGGGCTCCGGCATCTCCAACGTCGACATCGCCAACGTCGACATCACGCTCGAGGACGATGGCTTCTACGTGCTCAAGATCGGCGCGACCGATGTGGGCACCGGCGCCGACACGATCCTGGCGCAAATCGCGGCCGAGGTCCTCGGCTGCGACGTCGACCGCGTGGTCACCAAGGGCGTCGACACCGACACCTCCCCCTTCGACTCGGGCGCCTACGCCTCGTCGGGCACCTACACGACCGGCGGCGCCGTGGTCAAGGCGGCCACCGACCTGCGCGACAAGATCTGCGCGCTGGCCGCGCAGTGGTGGGAGCTCGACGTCGAGGACATCGAGTTCGACGCCGGCCTCGTCTGCTCCTCCGACGGCAGTTACAAGATGACCGTGGCCGAGATGGCCAACCGCGCCATCGGCTTCGGCCTGAACCCCGGCATGCTCTCGGGCCACGGCTCCAATACGCAGCCGCAGTCGCCCCCGCCCTTCATCGCCGCCGTGGCCACCATCGACCTCGACCGCGAGACCGGCAAGTACGACCTGGTGGACTACGCCGCCGTCGTGGACTGCGGCACCGTGATCAACTCCAACCTGGCGCGCGTGCAGGTCGAGGGCGGCCTGGTGCAGGGCATCGGCATGGCCATGTGCGAGGACGTGAGCTACGACGCCCGCGGCCGCATGCGCACGGACTCCTTCATGCAGTACAAGATCCCGAGCCGCATGGACGTGCCCGAGGTGCGCGTGGAGTTCATGCCGAGCTACGAGCCCACGGGCCCCTTCGGCGCGAAGTCCATCGGCGAGGTCGTCATCAACACGCCGTCGCCCGCCATCCAAAGCGCCGTGGCCCACGCCACCGGCAACTACGTGCGCGAGCTGCCCATCACGCCCGAGAAGGCCCTGCACGGCGACGCGCTCCAGGCGCCGGAGCCGCGCAACCCGCAAAGACCGACCGCCGCAGCGGCCGCGGAGTAGGGCCGAGAGCGACCCAGCGCTCGGATCAGCGGGGGACCTCACCAAGCATGCCCGCTGCTTTGTGCAGCGCCGGCACAGACAATGCAACTACAAAAACCCGCAGGTCAGAAGCCTGCGGGTTTTTCTGTGTTGCTCAATGAGCGGAAATTTGCGGGCCCGCTTGAAACATTCTCGCCACGACCACGTTCGAGCCCAGGATTCGCGCGTTGTGGCAATTGAACGTCGAGAAATGCCCCGAAACGGCGACTTATGGCAATAACCGGTAGCCGCAAATCGCGGACCCGGGGCTCGTGCGGCGGCTCGATGGCCACGGCTCGCGGACCTGGGGCTCAAGATGGCTACGCGTGGTCGTCACGCCTCACTGGGCCAGGGCAATGGCCTCGACGAAGCCGGACTCGTTGGTCACGGAGACGAGAATGGCCTCGACGCCCGCCCCGGCGTAGACCTCGGCAAGCGGCCCCTCCATGCTCACCTGCGGCTGGCCGGTCGGAGCGTCGAGCGTCTCGACCCGGCGCAAATCGAACCCGTCGCAGGTCAGGGGCGCCACCGCCTTAAAGACGGCTTCCTTGCAGGCAAAGCGCCCGGCCAGGTACTCGCACGCGTCTCGCCGCTCGCGGGCCTGTGCGAGCTCGGCGGACGTGAAGGTCCGCGCGACGAAGGAACAGGGCTCGGCAACATCGGGCGAGAAGCCCTCGCAGATGCCGCGGAACTCCTCCAAGTCGACCAGATCTATGCCCACGCCCTTGACCACGCGCGCCTCCTTACCCAAGCACCTACGCGTTAGAGCATACCCCGCCGCTGCCTACTCGGCCTCGGCCGTCCCCGCGAGCGCGATGGCGAAGGAGCCGGGACCGCAGTGGGAGGTGATGACGTCGCCCGTCTCGTACCAGCGGAAATTCTCAAAGCCGAGGTCGCGCACGTGTTCCTCCGCCGCGCGCTGGACCGAATCCGGCAGGCCGGGCGAGCGCACGAAGTACACGAGGGAACGGTCGCATGTCCCCTGCCCCGCGATGAGGTCGATGAGCTCGACGACGGCCTTCTCCATGGATCCGCGGAGCTTCTTGGTGGCCACGAGCCTGCCGTCGACGAGCTCGATCACCGGCTTGATGCGCAGCAAGGTGGCGCCGACGAAGGCCGCGTTGGAAAGACGGCCGCCCGCGCGCAGGTAGCCGAGGTCGCCGGGAATGAACCCCATGCGGACGCGGCCGGCGAGGTCGGACGCCCAAGCCTGCAGGTCCTCGACGGAGATGCCGGGGTTCTCGGCCAGGTGGCGGGCCGTCTCGGTCACGACAAGGCCCTGCCCGATGGTCACATGGGCGGTGTCGCCCATGTGCACGTAATCGCGGCCCTCGGCCGCCGCGCGCGCCGACTCGAAGGAGCAGGTGGTCACCGCGGAGTAAGCCAGGTAGAGAATCTGCGCCTCGGGCCGCTCGTCGTGGATGCGGTCGAACACGGCCGCGAAGTCGCCCGGGGTGCAGCCGCTCGTGCGCGGCAGGACGCCCAGCTGTCGGCACTCCTCGAGCATCTCGGCGGGCGGGAGCGTCCAATCGTCGATCGTCTTGTCGCCGATGGCGACGTGCATGGGGACGAGCTCGATGCCGAGCTCGGCGGCCTCGGCGGGCGAAACGTCGCAGCCGGTCTCGGCGACGATGACGATATTGCTCATGAATTGGCCCTTCTCACGTGGGATGCTGGCAAAATTGAATGTTGTTCAAAATTTCTGAACTGTGTTTTAGCAGCTCAGGACCTTGCATCACTACTATTACGAACATCGAGTCAAAATACAACTCCCCAACATGAGAACATGCGCGGGCAAGCGGCCGCCGCACACGTGCTGCACACCGAAAAGTGAGAAGGTATACTACTCAGGCTTGCTAAGCTGATGAGCATTGCACGGCCAAGACGCGACCGAGGAGAGGGGGAAGCGCGTGTATCTCGAGCGAATCAAAGGGCCCGAAGACGTCAAGAAGCTGAGCGACGAGCAGCTCGGGCCCCTCTGCGAGGAGATCCGCCGCGCCATCCTCGAGTCGTCCGCCATCGTGGGCGGACACGTTGCCTCCAACCTGGCCAGCGTCGAGATCACGGTCGCGCTCCACCGCGTGTTCGACTCCCCCGCCGACAAGATCGTCTTCGACGTCTCGCACCAGTGCTACGCGCACAAGATGCTCACCGGGCGCGCCGGGGCGTTCCTCGACCCCAAGGCCTACGAGGACGTGAGCGGCTTCACGAACCCCCGCGAGTCCGCCCACGACCACTTCGCCGTCGGTCACACCTCCACCGCCGCGAGCCTCGCCTGCGGCATGGCCAAGGCGCGCGACCTGCTGGGCGAGAGGCACGACGTCGTGGCCGTCATCGGCGACGGGTCGCTCTCGGGCGGCCTGGCCTTCGAGGGCCTCGACTGGGCCGCCGAGCAGGGCGGCAACATGATCTTCGTCATCAACGACAACGAGTGGTCCATCGCCCCGGACGCCGGCGGCCTCTACGGCTGCCTGGCGGAGCTGCGCGCCACGGGCGGCGAGTCGCAGGACAACTACTTCCGCTCCCTCGGCCTCGATTACCGCTACCTCGAGGATGGACACGACGTCCTCGCCATTGAGAGCGCCCTTTCCGACCTGCGCGGGTGCGACCACCCCTGCGTGCTCCACATCCACACGAAGAAGGGCCGCGGCTACGCGCCCGCCGAGACGGACCCCGAGGCCTGGCACCACGTCGGACCCTTCGACGTGGCCACGGGCGAGCGCCGGGCGAGCGCCGCTTCTCACGCCGTCGACGAGGAGGAGCGCGACTACGCCCAGCTCACCGGCGGTTTCCTGCTGCGCCGCATGGCGTCGGACCCCTCCCTCGTCGCGATAAGCGCCGCCACTCCCTACATCATGGGCTTCGGCCCCGAGCGCCGCGCCGTCGCGGGCAAGCAGTTCGTGGACGTCGGTATCGCCGAGGAGCACGCCGTCACCTACGCGACCGCGCTGGCGGCGTCCGGCGCCCGTCCCGTGCTCGGCGTCTACGGCACCTTCTTGCAGCGCGCCTTCGACGAGCTCATGCACGACGCGGCCTTGAACGACGCGCCGCTCACCATCCTCGTCTTCGGCTGCTCCGTCTTCGGCACGAGCGACGCCACTCACCTCGGTTTCTTCGACATCCCCATGCTCGGATGCGTGCCGGGCCTCACCTACCTCGCGCCCACCTGCGCCGAGGAGTACCTCTCGATGCTCGACTGGTCGCTCTCGCGCGAGGGCGCGGCCGCTCACGGCGCCGTCGCCATCCGCGTTCCGGCCGCGAGCCTCGTGAACAGGCCCTCGTTCGCCCCTCTGGCCGACTACTCGTCGGCCCCGCTCGATGCCGGCGACGTTCCCGCTCACGCCCGCGCCGCCCTGCTCGCGCTCGGCGACTTCTATCCCCTGGGCGAGGAATCCGTGCGCGCGCTCGCCGCGCGGGGAATCGACGTCGTGCTCGCGAACCCGCGCTGCGCGAACAAAGTCGACGTGGACGGGCTGCTCGCGCTTGTCGACAAGGGCATCGAGCTTTTTGTGACGCTCGAGGACGGCTGCGTCGACGGCGGCTGGGGCGAGCGCGTGGCGAGGGCCCTCGGCGGCCGCGGGGACGTCCGCGTCCGCACCCTCGGCCTGCCCAAAGCCTTCGCCGACCGTTACGACGCGGCAGAGCTTCTCGCCGCCTCCGGTCTCACGCCGCAGGCCGTGGCGGACCTCGTCGAGGCCGAGCTCGCGTCCTAAGCCGCGGCTTCCCAATGCGGCGGTGACCCATGTGAAGCCGCCCCCCTTCGCGCAACGAATCGACGATTGTGCGTGCTTCATTAATTTCTTGATGTTCCTCAAAACATCGCCCAACTGGGCAAACGCGGGGGCTCGATAGTTCAGCAGCCGGCAATTGGGGCAAAACGCCTCACCGAAGGCGGCGGCGTCCCGTTCCAAACCACGCACAATCGTCGAATCGTTGCACGCAAAGGGCAAAATTGGGCCCATGCCACTGATTTGGCGGCGATTAACGTGCAGCGGTCGGCAAAGTTGGTGGACCTTGCCCTCGCCTGATGGCCCTGGTGAGCAACGCGCGCTCCGTCGGCCCCCGCGCGGCCGTCGCGGCCCAACCACGTCGACACGCCAAGCCGCCCGTCCAAGCGCTACCATTTAGACGGTTTGTATCCAATCCGTCTGGAGCCGTATGTTCAAACTTAGGCGCTACCTGCGCGGGCACTACCTCGAGTGTGTCCTCGCCCCCTCGTTCAAGGGCTTGGAGGCCATCCTCCAGCTGCTCGTGCCCCTGGTCATGTCCGAGGTCATCGACGTCGGCATCGCCCGCGCCGACACCGCCTACATCCTTTTGCACGCGGGCTCGCTCGTTCTTCTGGCAGTGTTCTGCTACGCCATCTCCATCGTCGCGCAGTACTTCTCCTCGAAGCTCGCGGCGCAGTTCGGTACCGCGCTGCGCGACGACCTGTTCCGCCACGTCATGAGCCTCTCGCGCGAGGACATCGACGGGATCGGCCGCTCGAGCCTGGTCACCCGCCTCACCAACGACTCCCAGCAGACCCAAGACGGGCTCAACCTCTTCTTCCGCCTCATCCTGCGCTCCCCCTTCGTCATCGTCGGCTCCATCGTGGCCGCTTTCCTCGTCGACGGCTGGGAGGGCGCGGTCCTGCTCGGCTCCACGACCGTGGCCGTGGCGCTCATCCTGTGGTTCATGAGCATCACGACCAAGCGCTACAAAAAGACGCAGCACGCCCTCGACGACGTGCAGCTCAAGTGCGCCGAGAACCTCGAGGGCGCACGCGTGCTGCGCGCGTTTTGCCAGGAGGACGCAGAGAAGAAATCCTTCGGCGGCGCGGCCGAGCATGTCCGCGACCTGCAGCTTTCCGCCGGCAACCTCTCGAGCATGGTGAACCCGCTCACCTACTGCGCGGCCAACATCGGCCTCGTGGCGCTGCTATGGGTAGGCGGCCTTGAGGTCAACGTGGGCAGCCTCTCGCAGGGACAGGTCGTGGCCCTCGTGAGCTACGTGTCGCAGACGCTCGTCGAGCTCCTCAAGCTCACGATGCTCATCACCACGCTCTCCAAGGCGCAGGCATGCGCGGGCCGCATCAACGAGATCTTCGACGTGGAGCCGACGCAGGTCGACGGCAAGAAGCTCGCCGACGCCTCGGCCGAGGGCGCCTGCGCGCTCGCCTTCGACGACGTGAGCTTCACCTATCCCGGCGCCGGCGGCGAGTCGCTCAGCCACGTGTGCTTCGCGCTCGGCCGCGGGGCCACGC
>CAVDQW010000213.1:0-4953 GCA_963610995.1 bacterium
CGGCTGCCTGCCCGCGCCGCGCAGCCCACGGCTGCCTGCCCGCGCCGCGCAGCCCGCGCCCTCAACTTCTAGTGACTCTGCGCCTTTGTGCCGGACGCGCCGGCCGCGGCGTATCGGGCGGTTACAATGACGTAGTCAAAAAGCCCCGGGAGAAGGAACGCCATGCTTAGAGAGAACCACGCCGTCTGGCGCTGCGGAAAACACGAGATCAGCCTCGCGCGCCCGCGCATCATGGGCATTCTCAACGTGACGCCCGACTCCTTCTCCGACGGCGGCGAGAACTTCGACCCCGAGCTGGCCGTCGCCCGCGGCCTCGAGATGCTCGACGAGGGCGCCGACATCATCGACGTGGGCGGCGAGTCCACGCGTCCCGGCCATCGCCCCGTGAGCCCCGAGGAAGAGGCTCGCCGCATCGTCCCCGTCGTCCGCGGCCTCGTTGCCGGCGGCGCCGTCGTCTCAGTCGACACGCGCCACGCTTCCGTCGCAAAGATGTGCGCCAACCTGGGCGCCGCCATCATCAACGACGTCACCGGCTTCACCGACCCCGAGATGGTCAAGGTCGCCGCCGAGACCGACTGCGGCTGCCTCGTCATGCACTGGGACCAGGAGGGCCTCGGCACCCGTGCCGCCGGTACCGCGCCGGCGCGCAAGGAGGTCCAGCTCGACGTCTCGCGCCCGTCCCGCCCGTCTGCGGCCCGTCCGGCGCCGGCGGCCCTCGCGACCCGTGGCGGCGTTTCTCAGCACCGATTCACCCTGCCCGACCAGGCGCCCATCATGCGCCAGATCATGGGCTTCCTCGGCGACCAGGCCCGTATCCTGCAGCGCGCGGGCGTCTCTCACGACCGCATCTGCCTCGATCCCGGCCCGGGCTTCGACAAGTTCGCCGACGAGGACGTCGTCATCCAGCGCGCCACGCGCTCCATGGTCTCGATGGGCTACCCTCTGTGCACGGCCGTGAGCCGCAAGCGCTTCGTCGGCGCGGTCGCGGCGGTGGACGACGCCGCCGCTCGCGACGCCGCAACGCAGGGCATCTGCATCGCCGCCGTGGCCAACGGCTCGCGCGTGCTGCGCGTCCACGACGTGGCCGGTTGCGCCCAGGCCGTCAACGCGTACTGGGCCGTCGCCGAGAAGGACGCGCGCCAGGGCTTCGTGAGCCTCGGCTCCAACGTGGGCGAGCGCGAGGCCAACCTGGCCCGCGCGGTGCAGCTCATCGACCAGATTCCGCTTACCTGCGTGGCCAACGTGAGCCACGCCTACGAGACCGAGCCCGCCTACGGCATCGCCACGCCCGTGGCCAACTGCGTGGCCGAGATCCGCACCGAGCTCCACCCGCTCGTCCTCATGGATCATCTGCTCAAGGTGGAGGACAAGCTCGGCCGCGTCCGCGACCCCGAGCGCGACCCCAAGAAACCCGGCCACACGGCGCGCACCATCGACTGCGACCTCGTGTGGGTCGAGGGCGAGGCGCACCAGGGCGCGAAGCTCACGCTGCCGCACCCCCGCCTCGGCGAGCGCGACTACGTCATAGTGCCCATGGAGGACCTCATGCACAACCCGACGCGCTTCCTCGAGCACGGCGGCGTGCACGTGCTTCCGCGAGAGGAGCGCGTGGGCGCCGTGACCGCTGACTTGGGGGAGATCGCATGGCTGTAGCTGCGGTTTTGCGACCCCGCGTGCCGATGGGGTTTATTGATGGCACCGTTTTTGTGGCCTCGCTCGGCGCAGCCGAGTCGTTGGGCGCTCATGTGGCGTGGCCCAACTTCGTCGTTGACGGTGACGGCGCCGAGCTCGTGCGCGTGACCTGCCGCGCCGGCTACGACGATGAGGGCATTTACGTGACCTGCGAGCTCGACGGCGACGCGGCGACCGATGCCGTGGCGGATGCGGTGGTCGCGCGCGTGGACGCGTGGGGCGACGCGGTTGCCGCCGGCAGCAAGGCCGGCCCTTTGGCAGCGGTGCTCGAGGAGTACTTCGACGCGTGCCTGCTCATGGGCCGCGCCGTTCGCGTCGTGCGTCGCGACGGCAGCGTGGCCTGCGAGGGCACGCTCGCCGGCATGGACATCTGGGGCCGCGTGACCGTCAAACTCGACGACGGCCGCGAGGTCGAGATCGCCCCCGGCCAGGCGTCGGTAGTCGCCTGCGACTAGCCCCGCCCGCGGCTGCCAGCCCAACCGGCTTCGTGTGGCCAAGGCGCCCTGCCGGCCTGTGCGCGACTGGCCCGACGCCGCGCGCGGCCGGCGGCCACCGGTCTTGCATGGCCAAAACACCTTACTGGTCCCGTGCAGCCGTCGGTTCAATGGTCTTTGCGCGTTGCACGGTTCACGCGTTTCCGAAGAGCCCGCTGACCTTGGCAAATCTTGCAGGTGCTCGGGGTTTTATCGACTGCCAACAATGGGCTTCGGGCCTTTTTCATGTCGCGTCGGAGCCCGTCGCAGTAGCATTGTGACGATCAAAAACCGGCCCGAAGGCAGGGGAGAAGCCCATGAAACTCGTCATCGCATCCGACATCCACGGCGCGGCCGACTGGTGCGTCAAGCTCATGGACGCCATCGAGGCCGAGCAGCCCGACCGCGTCGTGCTTTTGGGCGACATGCTCTACCACGGCCCGCGCAACGACCTGCCCGCCGACTATGCCCCCAAGCGCGTGATCGAGATGCTCAACGGCATCAAAGACAAGGTCATCGCCGTGCGCGGCAACTGCGAGGCAGAGGTCGACCAGATGGTCCTCGACTTCCCCTGCATGGCCGACCACAACATCCTGGTCGATTCGGAGGCGGGCGGCCGCACGCTCTTCTTCACACACGGCCATGTCTATGGCCCGGGACTGCACAACAGCGTGGATAAATGGCCTGCGCTGCCCGCCGGCTCCGCGCTTGTTTACGGCCACACCCACAAGAAGGTCCTGCAGGAGGTCGAGGGCCACGAGGGCATCACCGTCTTCAATCCCGGCTCGGTGGGCATCCCCAAGGACGGCACCCACAGCTTTGGTATCTACGAGGACGGCCGCTTCGAGCACCGGATCCTGGGGTAGGGCGGCCGCTTTGTCCTGATCGGGCGGAAGCCGATCGCCGCCCGCGTGAAGTCCTGAACATTTGTGTTCTACGTAGAAACACCGAGTAACCGAAGGGCTGCCCGGTGCTTTTATCTGCGGCTTTGCAGGGGGGGCGGCGCCGGCAACTCGGCGGGCCCGAGTTTAAACGCCGAGGTTCAAGACTTAGTTGCGGTGTTAGGCGCATGAGAGGCGCCCGGAATCGGTGACGGAGCGGTTTGCAGCTCGGTTTTGCGGGCTCGATGAGTTTATTGGTGACTTGTACGAAAACCTTGGGTAGCAGGCGGCCTGATCGGCATCCTTTCCTGCGCTTTTGGGACCAAAAATCGCTTGTCTACTCGGTGGTTTTGCGCAAGTCACCAATAAACTCGATGAACCTCTCTAAAGCGCGCGCCTGACTCCGACGCGAAGCGCGCTTTGGCCAAAAATCCCTGTTGCCGCCCCGGCGCGGCCCCGTCTCAAGGTGGCCAAGAGCATCAGAAAACCCAGGAAGGCCCCTGTTCGCGACCCCTCAAATGCAACCAGCAAAAAATCTAATGTGAAGAGACTTAGATTATGTATAGAATCAAAACGCAACGGGGATAAACTCAAACGTACAAAACAGAACAGGGCGCGCTCGGCCGCAAAGGAAGCCGACGCGCGCAAACAGAAAGGACCGCATCATGGGCAAGATTCTGGGCATCGACCTGGGCACCACCAACTCCGCCATGGCCGTTCTCGAGGGTGGCCAGCCGACCATCATCGTCAACGCCGAGGGCGAGCGCACCACCCCCTCCATCATCGGCTTCCGCGCCGACGGCGACCGCATCGTCGGCAAGCCGGCCAAGAACCAGGCCGTCACCAACCCGACCAACACCGTCTTCTCCATCAAGCGTTTCATGGGCCGCAAGTACTCCGAGGTCGCCTCTGAGCTCAAGACCGTCCCGTACAAGGTCAAGGAGGGCCAGGGCGGTCGCGCCGTCGTCGAGATTGACGGCCAGGACTACACCCCCGAGCAGATCTCCGCGATGACCCTCTCCAAGATGAAGGCCGACGCCGAGAAGTACCTCGGCGAGCCCGTCACCGACGCCGTCATCACCGTCCCGGCCTACTTCAACGACGCCCAGCGCCAGGCCACCAAGGACGCCGGCAAGATCGCCGGCCTCAACGTCCAGCGCATCGTCAACGAGCCCACCGCCGCGGCCCTCGCCTACGGCCTCGACAAGAAGGACATCGACCAGAAGGTCCTCGTCTTCGACCTTGGCGGCGGCACCTTCGACGTCTCGCTGCTCGACCTCGCCGACGGCGTCGTCGAGGTTCTCGCCACCAACGGCGACAACCACCTGGGCGGCGACGACTGGGACCAGCGCGTCATCGACTGGATGGCCGAGAAGTTCCAGCAGGAGAACGGCATCGACCTGCGTAAGGACCCCATGGCCCTGCAGCGCCTGAAGGACGCGGCCGAGAACGCCAAGAAGGAGCTCTCCTCCGCCCAGCAGACCCAGATCAACCTGCCTTTCATCACCGCCGACGCCTCCGGCCCCAAGCACCTCGACTACACCCTGACCCGCGCTGAGTTCGAGAAGATCACCCGCGACCTGCTCGACCGCTGCAAGACCCCGGTCACCAAGGCCCTCCAGGACGCCGGCCTGCAGATCTCCCAGGTCAACGAGGTCATCCTCGTCGGCGGCTCCACCCGTATGCCCGCCGTCCAGGACCTCGTCAAGCAGATGACCGGCAAGCAGCCCAACATGTCTGTGAACCCGGACGAGGTCGTCGCCGACGGCGCGGCCGTCCAGGGCGGCGTCCTCACCGGCGACGTCTCCGGCATCCTGCTGCTTGACGTCACCCCGCTGTCCCTCGGTGTCGAGACCATGGGCGGCGTCATGACCAAGATGATCGACCGCAACACCACCATCCCGACC
>CAVDQW010000214.1:0-14320 GCA_963610995.1 bacterium
CTTGCAGGTGGAGCTCCTCACCGGACGGCGCCATCAGATCCGCGTGCACCTGGCGAGCCTCGGCTTCCCTATTGTGGGCGACGCGCTCTATGGCGGTGCCCGCGCGGACGCGAAGCGCGGCGAGTCCGGCCTTTTGCTCCACGCGTACGCCGAGGAGCTCTCGCACCCGGCGACAGGCGAGCGCCTCTCGCTCAAGACTGAGTGGCCCGCCCGCCTCGGCGCCGCCTGGCCCGCATAAGATATGGGAACAGTCCCTTCGTCTTATATGGAGACGTAAGACGAAGGGACTGTCCCCATGTCTTATCGCTGGTAAATTAATACGGTTAAGCCGCGAAGAAGGGTCGTCCCGCACATGCTCAAGGTCAGCCAAGCCATCCTGCACGTCTTCGACTTCGAGGAGGGCTCCAAGTACTATTCCGAGCGCCCGCTCGACCTCGATAACCGCGCCACCAAGTCCTACGTGCAGCGCCGCCTGCGCAAGATCGTGGGCAACCCCGAGTCCAACCACGGCGAGTTCGCGCAGGATTCCGGGTTCGCGGGCGAGCTCGAGCACTACCTGGGCGGCGGCGCCGACTTCACCGGTTTCTCGGTGCAGATCGCGGAGTGGTTCTGGGAAGAGCTGCGCCGCTCCGAGGACCTCGAGCAGGCGGACCTGCTCATCGCCGACTTTACCGACACGGACGCCGCCCCCGTTGACGCCGCGGCGACGGACGCCGAGGTCGACGCTGCCTTCGACGGCCCCGCCGGCAAGCGCTTCTTCGCCGTGGTGCTGCTGCCCCGCAAGCAGGCCTTCGTCCACGAGATCGCCGGCGCCTCCAACGAGATCCTGCGCATGGACACCACGCTGCCCAACCCCACGGCAAAGATAGACACCTACGTGCTCGTGGACTGCGAGACCTACGCCATCGACTTCCACGATAAGGAGCGCACCATCGGCTCCGAGTCGGTGCAGATCCTGCCCGACAAGTTCCTGCAGTGCAGCGCGGCCGCCTCTACGCGCGAGGTCTTCACCGAGGTGAGCGTCATCGTGCAGGACGTGGCCGAGGAATACGGCCTCACGCCCGCCGTGGAGGTTGGGCGCGCCAAGGCGGCCGTCGCCCAGCAGGCCGACCGCGACGAGGTCGTGCAGCCGGCCGAGATCGGCCGAGTGGTCTTCGAGGACCGCCCCGACGTCCAGCAGGTCTTTGAGGAGCGCGTGCGCGAGGCCAAGCTCCCGGAGGAGGCCCCCGTGCGCCGCGGCGTGGCCAACCGCCTCGCCAAGAGCCACAAGATCAAGACCGACACCGGCATCGAGATCACGTTCCCGTCCGACCTCGCCGACAAACCCGGCTACCTGGACTTCGCCACCGGCTCCGACGGCACCATCACCATCAGCATCGGCAACGTCGCGCACATCGAGAACAAATAAGACAGGGGGACAGTCCCTTCGTCTTATCTGTTGCGCGCCTTAAGACGAAGGGACTGTCCCCTCGTCTTATCCGTGCGTGTGCATTTGGTCGCGCGCGGCGATAAAGCGCTATCATGAGTGCATTCTTCTCAAACACGCTTAAACCACACCACGGGGAGACGCAATTTCATGACCGAAAACACCCGCAATCTATCTCGCCGCGACGCGCTCCGCCTGTTCATGGGCGCCGCCTCCGCGCTCGGCGTGGCCGCCGCCTTCAAGCCCGCCGCCGTCATAGCCGAGACCGCGCAGGAGAAGGCCGATAGCGCCCAGGCCCAGGCCGATGCCACCCAGCAGAAGCTCGACTCCGCCCAGTCCGAGTACGAGGCCGCGCAGAAGAAGCTCTCGGCCATCGCCGACGAGTACACCACGGCCGCGACCGCCCTCTCGACCACCCAGAACAGCATCGTCGAGGTCAACGAGCGCATCACCACCGCCGAGAAGACCATCGCCGACACCCAGGCGCAGATCGACGAGACCCAGAAGGACGTCGAGGCCAAGCAAGCGAAGCTCTCCAAGCGCATGAGCGCGGCGTACAAGTCCGGCACCATGTCCACGATCGATCTGCTGCTGAGCTCGTCCTCGTTCGAGGAGCTCACGAGCAACGTGTACTACCTCGACCGCGTCACCGAGTCCGACAAGCAGATGATCGACGAGGTGAAGACCCTCAAGGAGAGTCTCGAGGAGCAGAAGTCCGAGCTTGAGCAGAGCAAGGCGGAGCTCGAGAGCGAGAAGAAGAGCCTCGAGGACCTCGAGACCCAGCAGACCTCCGAGCTCGCCGCCGCCCAGGCCAAGCAGGACGAAGCCGCCAAGCTCGTGAGCAGCCTCTCCGAGTCCGTGCAGTCCCTCATGGCTCAGCACGACGCCGAGCTCGTGGCCGCGCAGGAGGCCGCCGAGGAGGCCAAGAAGATCTCCGCGACGGCCAAGTCCGAGAACAAGTCCTGGGCCTCGAGCGCGAACACCGAGGTCCTCGGCACCGGCAACCTCGCCAAGCTCACCAGCGCCGCCGCCTCGACGGCCTCGCCCGGCAGCGGCCTGTGCGCGGCCTGGGTCACCTACGTCTTCGCCAACGCGGGGCTCGGCTCCTACGGCGGCAACGCCTGCGACATGTGCGCCTGGTGGTGCGGCACCTCGACCGCAAACATCAAGCCCGGCATGATCATCGCCGTCGAGAGCTCGAGCTCGGGCTCCACGGCCGGCAAGATCTACGGCCACATCGGCATCTACCTCGCCGACGGCCTCGTCCACCACAACGTGGGCTACATCATGACCGACACCGTGGCCAACTGGACCGCCAAGTACGGCCAGTACGTGAGCCCGCGCTGCGGCTGGCTCGGCGGCATCGAGCTGTCGTAAGGCGCCGCCGCGGCCGCTCGTCATGACCGCCGCGTCATGGGCGGCCCCGGAATCGTGCCGTGTCCCCAAACACATGCATCGCCGAGAAACGCCCGCGTTTTCGTGGGCGTTTTTTCTCAACGCGGAGTTGGCCTCGCGCAACATCGCGACGCTTGTTGACGCTAAACTGATATCTGTCTGTATCGATTCCACACGCGTTTGGGGATTTTGATGAACCAACCGATGAACCTGTCGCGCCGGCAGGCGCTGAGGCTCGCTGGCCTGGGCGCCCTCGCGGCCGCCTCGGCGGGCCTGCCGGCGTGCTCGTCCTCCGGCTCCGCGTCCAAGTCCGGCTCCGGCACGCTCAAGGTGGGCGTGCGCTCCGACATCGCCGGCATGAGCCAGCTTAACGAGGCCAACGGCAAGTACTACGGCCTCGAGGTCGACGTCGCCGACGAGATGGCCTCCCGCATGGGATACGCGAGCTGCGAGTACTCCACCGTCACGCCCGACTCCCGCAAGGAAGACCTGCTCGACGGTAACGTCGATTGCCTCGTCGCCTGCTACTCCGCGAGCGACAAGCGCCGCGAGAACTTCGACTTCTCGCCGACCTACTACGAGGACCACATCGTGCTCGTCGTGGAGAACAGCTCGCTCATCTCCAAGGTGGACGACCTCACGGGCGGCGTCTTCGGCACCCTCGCCGGCGCGAACACCGCGGCCTACCTGGCAAACAACCTCTATGAGCGCGGCTTCACCGACGGCGTCGTGCGCCAGGCCAACGCCGACAACACCGACGTCTCCTTCGACACCTGGCACCTCTACGAGTTCGAGACCTACGCCGAGCTCTCGGCCGCGCTCGAGTCCGGCCGCATCGACGCTATGGCCGCAGACGGCGCCATCGCCCGCGCCTACCTCGACGACTCTCGCACCATCCTCTCCGACTACCAGGCGGCCGCCCAGGACTACGCCGTGGCCACGCAGAAGGGGAGCGACCTTTCTCAGAAGGTCTCCGACGCTATTCAATCGATGCTCGATGACGGCACCATCGCCGGCCTCATCGACAAGTGGGACTAGGGGGACGTGATGTCAGCCAGGCTTAAGAAGAAGTCGATCGCCCTCGTCGTGGTCATCACGGCCGCGCTGGTGGTCGCCGGCGTGGTCTTGGGGCGCATGCAGCAGCGCCTCTCGTACAGCTCGTACAACGAGGAGATCGAGCAGTGCCGTTCCGAGCTGCCCGAGCTTCTGTCCGAGGCGTCCGACGAGACGACCGAGAACACGCAGATCTTTGACCGCATCTACCAGGCCAAGGCCGCCAGCGTCGCCTTCATGGCGAACAACAACGCAGGCTACGAGGCCACGGACGCAAAGATGAAGGAGTACGTGAGCCTGCTCAACGTGGACAGCGTGCTCATCGTCAACAAGGACGGCGGCATCGTGGCCAAGGCCGCCGACACCAAGGCCGACTTCTCCTACGCGCGCTTCAATGCGCTGAAGGAGGTTTTCAGCACCGGCAAGACGTCCGACGCCGTGGAGGTCGAGCTCTCCGACCAGGACTGGCTCATGCGCTACTATGCGGCCAAGATCGACGACGAGACCATGGCCGTCATCGAGCAGAACCCCTCTGAGCTGCGCGGCCTTATCGAGACCTCCGGCTCCACCGCGAGCGTCCTCAAGAACGTCACCGTGGGCCAGAGCGGCTACGTCGTCGCCGTCTCGGCCAAGGACCACCTCATCGAGTACCACCCGGAAAGCGACCTCATCGGCACCGACGCCTACGATGCCGGCATCGACGCGGGCGAGCTCGAGGACGGCAACTACTTCCACGGGACCGTCAACGGCGCCGACGTGTACTGCGGCGTCTCTCGCATCGACGACACGTACTACATCTTCACCGTGCCCGAGTCGGAGAGCCTCTCCTCGCGCAACACCACGGTGGGCGTCATCCTGTTCGTCTTCGCCATCGTGGCGGCGGCCGTGGCGCTCTACGGCATCTTCGTGATGGGCGACGACGAGCGCACCGGCGCCGACGCGGAGAAGTTCCGCGCACTGGGTCCCCTGAGCTACAACCGCACCGTCGGCAAGAAGGCCGCCGTGCTCTCCGTGATCGGCGTCGTGGTCATCGTGGCCGTGGGCTTCTACATGCAGACCCTCTTCGCGCTCTCCACGCAGTCCATCACCAACTCGAGCCGCGCCGACTCCATCTCGGAGACCATTGAGCGCAACGCCGAGCGCCAGTCCGAGCTTGAGGACGAGTACAGCACCCGCTACCTCACCAAGTGCAAGATCGCCGCGCACATCATCGACGCCAACTCCGGCCTCGCCACCAAGGAGAAGCTGCAGGAGCTCGCCGACGTGCTGCAGATCGCCGCGGTCTACGTGCTCGACGGCAACGGCGACATGATCGCCTCGTCCACCCCGGTCAAGAGCTACAGCCTCTCGACCGACCCCTCCGAGAGCTCCTATGAGTTCCGTGAGCTGCTCGGCGGCAAGGAGGAGCTCGTCCAGGCCGTCTCGACCAACGACTCCACCGGCGAGGCGCAGCAGTTCATCGGCGTGGCCACCCACGACGAGCGCGGCTACGCGAGCGGCATCGTGCAGATCGCCGTGCGCCCGACGCGCCTCACCAACCTGCTCAAGTCCGTGAAGATCGACCACGTGCTCGACGGCGTCAAGGTGGGCTCCTCTGGCTTCGCCTTCGCCGTATCCAAGAGCGACAACACGATCGCCTATTACCCCAGCGATAAGGTCCAGGGCAAGAGCGCCGAGGACGCCGGGCTCACCGCCGACCAGCTCAAGGACGGTTTCTCCGACTACATCACCGTGGGCGGCGAGACGTACTTCGCCAACTGCGTCGAGACCGATGACTACTATGTGTTCGTTGCCGGTCCCGAGGGCGAGCTCATGGCCGAGCGCGCGCCGCTCACCATCGCCACCGGCGTCGTTGCCGCGGCGTGCCTGCTCGTGGTCTTCTGCGTGCTGACGCTCGACACCAAGCGCACGGCCGACGAGGTCGAGGCCGCCGAGGCCGCGGCCGCCGCCGCACCGCGCGACAACGACGGCCGCGTCATCGACGTCATGCTCGCCGACGGCCGCGTGAAGCGCAGCGAGTCCGCCGTCTCCCGCTGGCTCAACAAGTCGTTCTCCTGGGAGGAGAAGTCGCCCGAGCAGAAGCTCGGCACGGTCCTTCGCTGGTTCGCGGGCGTGGGCTTCTTCCTCGTCTTCCTCGCCGTCATGCTCAAGGACCAGGCGTTCGGCGACAAGTCCGTCTTCACCTACATCCTGAACGGCGGCTGGGTCCACGGCCTCAACGTGTTCGCCTTCACCGCGGCGCTCATGTACGCCTGCGTGGCCGTGACCGTGGCCGCCATTATCCGCTGGCTGCTCCGCCTGCTCTCCGACGCCCTCGGCGCCCAGGGCGAGACGGTCTGCCGCCTGCTCTCGAGCGTCGTCAAGTACGCCACGCTCATCGCCATGCTCTACTGGTGCCTGGGCGTCCTGGGCGTCGACACGGCGACCCTGCTCGCCGGCGCCGGCCTCATCACGCTGGCCGTCTCCCTCGGCGCGAAGGACATCGTGACCGACATCATCTCCGGCCTGTTCATCATCTTCGAGGGCGAGTTCCGCGTCGGTGACATCATCCAGGTCGGCGGCAACTCCGGCACCGTCATGGAGATCGGCGTGCGCACGACCAAGATCAACGACGGCTCCGGCAACGTGCTGCTGCTGCGCAACTCCGGCATCTCCAACGTGCTCAACAAGACCAAGATGGACTCCTACGCCACGGTCAACGTCATCCTGCCCACCGGCGAGAGCCTGCCGTACGTCGAGAACGTGCTGCAGAAGGAGCTCCCGCGCGTCAAGCGCCGCGTGCCCGCCATCCTCGACGGCCCCTTCTACAAGGGCGTCGTGGACCTCACGGACTCTACGCTCACCATCCGTGTGGTGGCCACCTGCGCCGAGAAGGACCGCGGCGCGCTCGAGCGCAGCCTCAAGCGCGAGATGTCCATCCTCTTCGAGCGCAACAACATCGCGCCCTTCACCGTCACCTACGACCACGACGAAGAGGAGAAGAGCGTCTCCGAGAAGATCGAGGAGGCCCGCGAGCTGCGTCAGGCCGACAAGTTCGCCGACGAGCAGACCAAGGCCGCCGAGGAGCTCGGCAACGAGGCTGCCGGTCCCGCCGCCCCGCCCGCGCAGTAACTCCCTGCGGGGCATAGGAACAGGTCCCTATGCCGCCGCATGTAGGGGATGGACCTTCCAAGGGCTGATAAAGGCCGCCGATCAAGCGCGATCGGCGGCCTTTTGTTGTGCTCGGTATCATTCGCTCAGTTTATTGGTGACTTGTAGAGACATGGAGCTATATACGGTTCGATTTGATAGCTCTTTCCTGCGGTTTTATGGCTCTCTCGCCTTGGTCTAGCCGACGAATCCGTACAAGTCACCAATAAACCGTGCGAGCATCACAAGTCGCCGCAATATGGCGCAGAAAATGCCTCGCGACCAGGGGACGACGCGTCCCGTGCGGCGGAAGCACTGCGTCCTGCGGCGCATCGGGGTGTGAGGCGGGCCATTCTCGCTGCCAGTCCCAGTGCGAATACGACCGCTTCATGCCTGAGGCTGGCGCATAAGAAACGGCGCCCCGCGATGCAGATCGCGGGGCGCCGACTTCGACGCTATTGTTTGCGGACGAACCGTAAGGCGGCCTACTGCTCGCCTTCGGTGATCTCGTCGTCGTAGAGGTCCTCGTCCTCATCGTCGTCCTCCTCATCGTTGATGACGAGGGGCTTGAAGCTCGCGGTGTCGCCGCCGACCAGGTCCTTCAGGGTGCTGACGATGTTGTTCTCGCGGTCGCCGCGCATCGTCATGCTGAAGATATCCTCGTCATCGTCGTTGGCAGCCTCGCGGGCGGTCTTGGCGCTGCGGTCGAGGCGCTTGGGCGAGCTGGCCTCGGTGTCCGCGAGCTGCACGCGCGTGAGCTTGTGCTGGCTCTTGCGCTTGGAGAACAGCGGCACGTACTCGAAGAGGATGCTGGAGTTCTCGAGACCGTACCACTTGGCGGGGCTTCCGCACAGGCGGCGGATCAGGTACTTGAGCTCCATCACGCGGTAGTCCAGGCCGGAAAGGTCGGTCTCGGGGCTGATGACCTTGCGGATCAGGCAGAAGCGGAAGTCGCCGACCGCGCTGTGCGTGCGATAGATCGAGTACTTGTGGTTCTGCGGCGCGATCTGGTTGTTCTCCACGAGCTCGGCCACGATCTGGTAGAGGTAGGTGTTCACGCGCTGGTTGACCTTGAAGCCGAGGCGCAGCTGCACCTTGAAGAGGAAGTCGGTGTCGAAGTCGTTGACGATGTACTCATGCGTGAACGGCTCGTCGGTGACCTGGACGTTGAGGAAGTAGTAAGCCTTCGCGCGCTTGGGCTGCTTGTCCAGGATGGAGTACAGGATGTCGCGGTCGAGCTTGTCGATGGACGAGTCGTTGGTGAGGAACACCAGGTTGTCGGCCAGGTAGGGGACCTCGTCGTCGTGGCAGAGGTCGAAGAGCTGGTCGAGGTACTTGTTCACCGGCAAGAACACGGTCTGCGTGCGCTCGATGGCGGTGCCGCGGCGCCAGGTGTACATGACCACGAAGAGGATGGCCGCCAGGGCGACCATGACGTAGCCGCCGTCGAGGAACATGGTGAGGCAGGACGCGAAGAACATGAGCTCGATGGCGCCGAACACGACGGCGAACACCACGGCGCCCGCGCGCTTCTTGCGAATGCCCGCTATGTAGCTCGTGAGCAGCGTCGTCGTCATGAGCATCGTGATGGTGATGGCCAGGCCGTAGGCGGCCTCCATGCGCTCAGAGGTCTGGAAGAGCAGCACGACGAAGATGGTGCCGACCCACATGATGGTGTTGACCAGCGGGATGTAGATCTGGCCCTTGGTCTCGGACGGGTAGTTGATGCGCATGTGCGGCATGAGGTCCAGGCGCACGGCCTCGGACACGAGCGTGTAGGAGCCGGTGATGAGCGCCTGCGACGCGATGATGGCCGCCACGGCCGAGAGAATGATGGCGAAGGGGCGCATCATCTCGGGCAGCATCTGGTAGAAGGGGTTGACCACGCCGGTGAGGGTGGGGTCGGCCGGGTCGCAGCCCAGAAGCCACGCGCCTTGGCCCAGGTAGTTGAGGATCAGGCACGCCTTGACCGCCGGCCAGGAGGCGTAGATGTTGGACTTGCCCACGTGGCCCATGTCGGAATAGAGGGCCTCGGCGCCCGTGGTCGAGAGGAAGACGTAGCCCATGACCCGCAGGCCGGAGTTGTTCTCGGGGCTCATGAGGAACTGGATGCCGTAGATGGGGTTCAGGGCCTTGAGGACGATCGGGCAGCTGAACAGGTTGAGCAGGCCGGCGATGCCGAGGAAGCCGAACCACAGCGTCATGACGGGGCCGAAGAGCTTGCCGATGGAGCTCGTGCCGGCGCGCTGCATGGCGAAGAGCGCGCAGATGATGACGATGGTGATGCCCATGACGGGGCCGGTGCCGCTGCCCAGGATCTTCTCGCCCAGCGGAATGGTGCGCAGGCCCTCGATGGCCGTGGTCACCGTGACGGCGGGGGTGAGGATGCCGTCGGCGAGAAGAGCCGCGCCGCCGACCATAGCGGGCACGATGAGCCACTTGGCGCAGCGCTTGACCAGCGAGTACAGCGCGAAGATGCCGCCCTCGTGGTGGTTGTCGGCCTTCATGGCGATAACGACGTACTTAACGGTGGTGACCAGCGTCATCGTCCAGATGACGAGCGAGAGCGCGCCGATGACGAGGCTCTCGCTCACGGTGGAGATGCCGCCGTTGTTCGCCACGATGGACTTCAGCGTATACATCGGGCTCGTGCCGATGTCTCCGTAGACGACGCCCAACGTGACCAGAATCATGCCTGCGGAAAGCGGGATGCCCGCGCTCTTCGCCTTACGTGCGCGCACGCTGGCGGCGGTATCCCTCGTAGATGCTCCCATGACACTCCAAACTCGAAACCGATACAAAACCCGAATGGGTGCTTAAAAAACAGCCATACAAATATAGTCGTTTGGCGGGAAAAGGACGGCAGGTGCGCGTAAGCGCTTAAACTCAGAACAATGTCTGCATCTACGGGCGAAAGGTGTCCCGCTATGGAGTTCGTCGCTACGTGCCCTAAGGGGTTCGAGAAACTGCTGGCCGAGGAGCTGGCGTCGTTCGGTGTCCCGCAGGTCCGCCAGCTGCGCGGCCAGGTCGCGTTCGGGGGCGGGCTTGCCGACGCGTACCGCGCCTGCCTGTGGAGCCGCCTGGCCTCCCGCATCCTGCTCGTGCTCGCGCGCGTGGGCGCCCGCGACGCCGATGAGCTCTACGAGGGCGTGCGGACCGTCGATTGGTCGGCCCACCTCGAGGAGGGCGCGACCTTCGTCATCGACTCCCACGGCACGAACGACAACCTGAGAAACACCCAGTTCGTGGCCCTTCGCTCCAAGGACGCCATCTCCGACCAGCTCTTCTCGGCGCGCGGTATGCGCCCCGTGGTGAACACCGACGCGCCCGACGTGACCATCGACGTGCGCCTGCAGCGCGACCGCGCGACCATTTCCATCGACCTGACCGGCGAGCCGCTCTTCCACCGCGGCTACGACTCGCGCGCCGCCCGCAAGGTGGCGCCGCTGCGCGCCGACTACGCCGCGATGGTGCTCGCGGCCGGCCGCTGGTACCGCAACGTCCGCCACGGCTCGCCCGTGCTCTGCGCCCTTTGGGCCGGCCAGGGCGCCGTCCTGGTCGAGGCCGCGGGAGAGGCGCTCGATCGCGCGCCGGGCCTTCTTCGCGCCCGCTGGGGCTTCGAGGGCTGGGCGGGCCACGACGCGGACGCCTGGGACGAGCTGCTCGAGGAGGCCGACCGACGCGCCGACGCCGGCGCCGCAAACAAGCTCGCGCTCTACGCCGCGGACACGCGCCCCGGCGCCGAGGCCGCCTGCCGAGGCGCCCTTCGCGCCGCCGGCCTCGACTGCGAGGTCGTGTTCGCGTCCGCGGCCGAGGCGCTCGACGCGGCCCGCGCCGCCGGCGACGATGCCCTGGTGACCTGCGACCTCAGCTGGGTGGGAGCCGACGAGCTCGCGTGCGAGGCCTCCGCGCTCACCACGCTCTCGGCCGCCGCGGGGCTAAACGTGGCCGCGCTCGTGCGCGACGCTTCCTGCGACGCCGCGCTCAAGGCCGACCCCGACGCCGTCTTCGACGTGATCTCGGGCCGCGAGCCCGCCTACGTGCGCTGCTTCGACGCCGTCGAGGGCGCCGAGGCTCCCGAGCCGACCTGCGTCACCCTCGCCGGCGGCGAGAAGGTCCCGGTGCTCGTGGCCGCCTCCGACCAGTTCGCCGCGCGCCTCGCCAAGGTGGCCAAGCTCCGCGCCAAGTGGGCACGCCGCGAGGACGTGAGCTGTTATCGCGTCTATGACGCCGACCTGCCCGACTACGCCGTGGCCATCGAGCTCTACCAGGGTCTCGACGGCCGCGGCCGCTGGCTGCAGGTCTCCGAGTACGCCGCGCCCAAGGAGGTCGACCCCGACCTCGCGCGCCGTCGCCTCATGGACGTGCTCGCCATCGCCCCGCGCGTGATGAACGTCGACCCCGCCAACGTCAACCTGCGCGTGCGCACCCGTGCCCGCGGCGGCTCGCAGTACTCCGACGAGGGGAGCGCCGCATCGAGCAACGCACAGGGTGCGGGCGAGTTCTCGCGCATGCGCGGCCAGCGAGCCGACCAGCGCAACCGCCGCAAGCCCAGCCTCGCCGACCTGCCGGCCGGCGCCCATCTCATCGACGAGGGCGGCCTCACCTTCGAGGTCAACTTCTCCGCGCGCCTCGACTGCGGCATCTTCCTGGACCACCGCGACACCCGCGCCGAGGTCCGCGAGATGATGAAGAAGACCCTGGGCTCCAAGCGCTTCCTCAACCTCTTCGCCTACACCGGCACCGCCACCTGCTACGCGGCCGATGGCGGCGCCAAGCACACGACGACCGTGGACCTCTCGCGACCGAGCCTCGACTGGGCCCGCCGCAACATGGCCCGCAACGGATTCACCGGCGACGCCCACGAGTTCGTGCAGGCCGACGTCATCCAGTGGGTCCAGGAGCAGCGCCACACCAAGAACCGCTGGGACCTCGTCTTCTGCGACGTCCCCACGTTCTCCAACTCCCAGCGCATGAAGAAGAGCAGCTGGGACGTGCAGCGCGACCACTCCGAGCTCATCATCGGCGTGTCTCGCCTGCTCACGCGCAATGGCAGCGCCATCTTCTCGTGCAACCTGCGCGGGTTCAAGCCCGACGTGGAGGCGCTCGCCAAGGCGGGCGTCGTCATCGAGGACATCACCGCGCAGACCATCCCCGAGGACTTCAAGCGCAACCAGAAGATTCACCACGCGTATATTGTGAAGAGGGGTTAGGCGGGCCGCGCAATCGGTCGGCCCGGCCCCGCAATGCCCGCCGCTCGGAAAGGCCCGCGCATGCTAAAGAATTTCCGCCTCGAGCACCCGTTTCTCTTCGCGGTATGCATCTACCTCACGTTCTTCGTGACCATGAACGCCACGGGCTGGGTGTGCGAGCGCGCGTGCGAGCTCTTCGTCGGCGGCCCCGTGCCCGCTTCCTTCGATCCGTTCAACCAGATCATAAGCGAGCTCGTGCCCGCCCTTGTCCTCTGCCTCGTCCTTTTTGGGACCGGAAAGCTCGGCCTTCTCAAGAAGCGCGGCCGCGGCTTTTTTGCCGGCCTGGCCATAGGCGGCACTTGTCTCGCCTACATCGCCTGGCTCGCCTTCCAGCAGATCGTGATCGGGCTGACGGAGTACGGCACCATCAATATCGCCGCGCCGTCGATCGCCCTCGTCGTCTCGATGCTCATGGTGGGCGTAACGGAGGAGATCGAGGCTCGCGCCCTTATCGGCGAGACCTTCCTCGAGCACTTCGGCACCGAGCGTTCCGGCGCGATCAAGGCGGCGGCCCTCTCCGGCCTCATTTTCGGCGCGATGCACCTGACCAATGCCATCAACGGGGACCTCACGTCCACGCTGGTCCAGGTGGCCACGTGTGCTACCAGCGGCTTTCTCTACGGCGTCATCTACTTCAGGGGCGGCAACATTTGGTCCATCGCGCTCATCCACGGCCTCAACGACGTGGCCGCGAGCCTCGCAACCGTGCTTTTCTTGGGCGGCGTCGAGCTCGAGCAGGCTGCCGTGGTCACCGAGTCGCTCTCGATCGCAAGCTTCGCCTATCCCGCCTTCATCGGCATCCTGGACATCGTTTTGGCGCTCTATCTGCTGCGCCCCCGGAAAGCAGGGGAGGTCAAGCAGTCTTGGCCCGAGATTCCGGCCGACGGCGTCGAGCCCGAGACCCTGGGGCAGGCGGCATAGTCCTCTCGCGCATATCGCATTGACCAATAGCTCGGGCGCCGACCGTTCGCGGATACGCCCGAGCTTTTCGCGGTGAATTTCGACTGCCGACCTAGAATGAAATGCACCTATCGAAATTCGGCGCGGGTCAACGTTTCGCGCCACGAGAAGTGGGGGATACATCAATGGACCAGTCCATCGAGTCGACCGTCAAGGTCTGGCAGGACAACGTGCACGAGGCCGACCTCGCCGAGGAGCTCTCCGCCCTCGTCGCCGAGGACGGCGACAAGCTCTACGACGCCTTCTATCGCGGCCTCGCCTTCGGCACCGCCGGCCTGCGCGGCACCCTCGGCGTCGGCACCAACCGCATGAACGTCTACGTCGTGGCCCAGGCCACCCAGGGCGTCGCCGACTACCTCAATGCCCACTACGACAAGCCGACGCTGGCGCTTGCCCGCGACTCCCGCCTGAAGGGCGAGGACTTCCAGAAGGTCGCCGCCGGCATCCTGGCCGCCAACGGCATCCACGTCTACGTCTACCCGCGCATCGAGCCCGTCCCGACGCTGTCCTTCGCCGTGCGCGAGCTGGGCACCTCCGCGGGCATCGTGCTGACCGCCTCCCACAACCCCGCCGCCTACAACGGCTACAAGGTCTACAACGACAACGGCGGCCAGATCACCGACGAGGCCGCGGCCGAGATCTCCGCGAACATCGCCAAGGCCGACCCGTTCGAGGCCTACGCCGGCGCCATGGACTTCGACGAGGCGCTCGAGAAGGGCCTGGTCGAGTGGACGCCCGAGTCTGTGCTCGACAGCTTCATCGAGAACATCAAGAAGGTCTCCGTCCCCGGCTTCAAGGCCGCCGACGGCTACTCCGTGGTCTACACCCCGCTCAACGGCACCGGCATGGAGTGCGTCACCCGCATCCTCAAGGAGATCGGCGTCGAGGACGTCTCCGTCGTTCCCGAGCAGGCCGAGCCCGACGGCAACTTCCCCACGTGCAACTACCCGAACCCCGAGTTCCGTGAGGCCCTTGACCTGGCCCTTAAGCTCGCCGAGGAGGTCAAGCCCAACCTCGTTGTGGCCACCGACCCCGACGCCGACCGCATGGGCACCGCCATCCCGCACGACGGCGACTACGTGCTTCTCTCCGGCAACGAGATGGG
>CAVDQW010000215.1:0-6589 GCA_963610995.1 bacterium
CTGCTCGCCGAGGCCGTTCGTGTCGGCTACGACGCGGTTGTACGGAAGCACGGTGAGCTCGCTTGCCGGGAAGAGCACGCAGAGCAGGTAGTTGAAGGGCTCGTCGCCGGTGAGGCCGTCGCCCGCTTCCTCGCGCATGCTGCGGCAGACGCGCGCGGCCGATGCGGCGCGGTGGTGCCCATCGGCGATGTAGGCGCAGGGCATGCGCTCGAGCATGAGCTCGAAGGCCTCGACGGCCTCGGGACGGCCGACGCGCCACACGGTCTGGCGGACGCCCTCTGCGTCGGTGAAGTCGTAGAGGGGCTCGGCCGCGCACGCGCTGGCCACGAGGAACGCGAGCGCCGGCTCGTCGCGGTAGGCGAGGAAGATCGGGCCCGTCTGGCATCCGGTGGCCTCGATGTGGCGGACGCGGTCGTCCTCCTTGTCGCGGCGGGTCAGCTCGTGGCGCTTGATGGTGCCGTCCATGTAGTCGTCGAGGGAGCACGCGGCCACGATACCGGTCTGGGCATGGCCGTCCTGCTCGAGGCGGTAGAGGTAGTAGCACTTGTTGGGGTCGCGCATGAGGGTGCCGTCGGCGGCGCGCTCCTCGAGGATGCGGCGCGCGGCGGCGTATACGTCGTCGGCGTACATGTTGTGGTCGGGCTCGAAGGCGGTCTCGGGCCGGTCGATGGCGAGGAAGCTCGTGGGGTGGGCGGCCACGAAGTCCGCGGCCTCGGCACGGTCGAAGACGTCGTAGGGCAGCGCCGCGAACTCGGCGGCGCGGTCGGTGTTGGGGCGAAGGCAGGCGAACGGGACGGCGTGCATATGCTGCTCCTTGGTGTGGCGTGGGGCGCTGTTTCCTATTGATGGCGAGAACCTATCTTAACCCGCGCCGGCTCGCCATCGCTTTGATATGCTCACGTCGTTACCTGCTTGGAAAGGAGCCGCCCGTGAGCGACTTGTCAGCGAAGAGGCTCGTCGTGTTCGACTTCGACGGCACACTCGTCGACTCGATGCACAGCATCGTGTCCACCGCCCGCACCGTTATGCACGCGCGTGGCTGGACCGACGAGGAGCTGGGCGACATGCGCCGGCTCGTGGGGCCGCCCTTCCCGCAGGCGTTCACCGAGTTGTACGAGCTCTCCGAGGAGGAGGCCCTGCAGGTCACCAAGGAGTACCGCTCCATCTATGAGAACCTCGGCCGCGACGGCTGGCCGCTCATCGACGGCATCGGCGAGCTGCTGCAAGACCTCAAGGCTGCGGGGAGGTTCCTCGGCACCGCGTCCTCCAAGCGACAGTTCCTGCTCGAGCGCGGCCTCGAGGCGAACGGCATCCTCGGCCTCTTCGACTGCCCCATGGCCAAGCAGGACGACTTCGGCGACTCCAAGGAGGCGGCGCTCGGCCGCGTGCTCGAGTCGCTCGGGGTGAGCGCCACGGACGCCGTGATGGTCGGGGACCGCTGCTACGACGCCCATGCCGCCCGCGCCTGCGGCGTGGATTGCGTGGGCGTCCTCTACGCGAACACCGCCCCGCGCTCCGAGCTCGAGGAGGCGGGATGCGCGGCCATCGCCGATACGGTCGATGACCTGCGCCGTATTCTTCTCGGGTAACTTACTGGGCGACTTCGCGCCGCCCGCGGATGCGCGCGAATTCTCGGGCGCGGTTACGGGTACAGTGTGACCATGTGCGGGCGCCGCCCGCTTGAATCCCTATGGTTTCTCAAGGAAGGAGCCGATCATGGCCGGTTTCGATATGGGCGATAGTCTCTACAAGGTGTTCCTCGCGAGCGTTGGCGCGGTCGCCGCCACCGCCGAGAAGTCCCAGCAGGTCGTCGAGGAGTTCGTCAAGAAGGGCGAGCTCACCGTCGAGCAGGGCCGCGCCCTCAACACCGAGCTCACCCGCAAGGCTAAGGAGAGCTTCGACGCCGCCGTGGGCAGCGCCTCCGATTCCGCCCTCAAGGCGAAGCTTCAGGGTATGACGCCCGAGGAGCGCGCCGCCTACGCCGCCAAGGTCGCCGAGATGAGCGCCGCCATCGACGCCGAGGCCGTCAAGGCGGAGGCCGCCGAGGTGGTCGAGGAGGCCTCCGACGAGGTCGAGGACGCCGTCGAGCCCGACGACGCCGAGTAGCGCCGGATCCTCAGCGTGACGGCCGGCGAGAACAAGGACAAGACGACGCGGGCGGACGCCCCTCAGAAGGAGGGCGCCCGCCTGCGCGACTACGACCAGGTGCTCAACGCCTGGTACGAGGAGGTCTCGGCAGGGGCCTACGACGGTCCCGACACCATCGGGCTGTTCGGTGGGCGCGCCGGCGGCTCTTCTCAGTACGACCTCTCGCGCTCGTCGCGCCTGCGCCGCATCAAGGAGATGCTCGACATCGTGCGGCGCTACGACATCTTCCACGGCCTCACGCCCCAGAGCCTGCGCCGCATGCTCGAGGAGCTCGGGCCCACATTCGTCAAGGCCGGCCAGATCCTCTCGATGCGCTCCGAGATCCTGCCGCCGAGCTTCACCCGCGAGCTCTCGAAGCTGCGCACCGATTGCGAGCCGATGGACCGCGAGACGGTCCTGCAGGCGCTGCGCGACGAGTACGAGGAGCCCATCGAGGACATCTTCGACGCCATCGACGACAACCCGCTCGGATCCGCCTCGGTCGCGCAGGTGCACAAGGCGCGCCTGGTCACGGGCGAGCTCGTCGCGGTCAAGATCCAGAGGCCGCACGTGCAGGAGGTCATGGCCAAGGACATCTCGATCATCCGCTCGCTGGCGCGCAGGCTCGGCGGCTTCATGGGCGCCGACCAGTTCCTGGACCTGCAGAGCATCGTCGACGAGCTGTGGCAGTCCTTCCGCGACGAGACCGACTTCCTCGTCGAGGCGAGAAACCTCGAGGAGTTCCGGCGCAACAACGCCGACTGCGTGTTTCTCGACTGCCCGAAGCCTTATCCCAATCTCTGCACCCGCCACGTCGTGGTCATGGACTACGTCGAGGGAATCCCCATAGACGACACCGCCGAGCTCATCGCCCAAGGCTACGACCCGGCGGAGATCGGCGAGAAGCTGATGGACAACTACACGTCCCAGATGCTCGACGACGGATTTTTCCACGCCGACCCGCACCCCGGCAACCTCGTGGTCTCGGGCGGCAAGATCGTCTACATGGACCTGGGGATCATGGGACGCCTCTCGGCGAGCGACCGCGCGGCCGTCTCCGATATGGTCGTGGCCGTGGCGACGCGCGACTCGGCCGCCCTCGAGGAGGGCTTGCTTCGCTTCAGCTCGAGCGATCCCACCGAGATCGACCATTCCCACCTGCTGGGAGAGCTCGACGCCATCATCGCCAATTACGGCACGGCGGACCTCGGCGACCTCGACATCGCCGCCTTCGTGAACTCGCTCGTGAACATGGCCCGCAAGAACGGCATCGAGCTTCCGAGCAGCGTCACCATGCTCGCCCGCGCCCTGGTCACGCTCGAGGGCGTCGTCGACAACCTGCTGCCCAATGCTTCCATGGTCGACATCATCCGCCGTCACCTGCGCGCCCACGACAGCGTGGGCGACCTGGCCGAGCGCGAGGCCAGGCGTTACGCGCGCGAGGGCCTAGCAGCGAGCCACGGGCTGCTCATGGCGGCGGGGGAGGCCGGCCACGCCATGCACATGCTCACGCGCGGCCAGCTCCGCATGAACCTCGATATCGCCGGCACCGAGGACCCCTTCGAGGACCTGGGGCACATCGTCGACCGCCTGACGCTCGGCATCATCGCCGCGGGCCTCTTCATCGGCTCGTCGGTCGTCTATTATGCGCGCATCCAGCCCGTCATCTTCGGCATCCCCGTCATCGGTTTCCTCGGGTACATGGTCGCGCTCGGCATCGGGCTCTACGTCGCCCACGAGGTCCTCTCCGAGAACCGTCGCCGACGCCGCAAGAAGCGCAAGTAGCGGCCGCGGCTCCCTAGCGCCTGCAATCGGTGACTGTTTCCACGTGCATGCGACAGAGGGGCACAGCTGGGTGGACGTGTCATTAAGCCGATGGGCCGAACCCGCCGCGGATGTGCGCGCGGTGACTGTCACCGATTGCAGGCGCCCCACAGAGTCCATCAACCCCACCAAAAAAAGCCGCCGCACCCCAGGGGATGCGGCGGCTTTGCCGTGGATACGGCTTGCTCTGCTGCCTACTCGAGCTCGAAGGCGCCGGTGTAGAGCTGGTAATAGTAGCCCTTCTTGGCAATGAGCTCGTCGTGGGTGCCGCGCTCGATGACGCGGCCCTTGTTCAGGCAGATGATCACGTCGGAGTTGCGCACGGTGGAGAGTCGGTGCGCGATGACGAACGTGGTGCGGCCGGTCATGAGGGCGTCCATGCCGCGCTGCACGATGGCCTCGGTGCGCGTGTCGATGGAGCTCGTGGCCTCGTCGAGGATCATCGCGGGCGGGTCGGCCACGGCGGCGCGGGCGATGGAGATCAGCTGACGCTGGCCCTGGGAGAGCTGCGCGCCGTTGCCGGAGAGCATCGTCTGGTATCCGTCGGGAAGTCGGCGGATGAAGTCGTCGGCGCCGGAGAGCTTGGCGGCGGCCATGCACTCCTCGTCGGTGGCGTCGAGCTTGCCGTAGCGGATGTTGTCCATCACGGTGCCGGTAAAGAGGTTCACGTCCTGCAGGACGACGCCGAGCGAACGGCGCAGGTCCGACTTGCGGATCTTGTTGATGTTGATGCCGTCGTAGCGGATCTTGCCGTCGGCGATGTCGTAGAAGCGGTTGATCAGGTTGGTGATCGTGGTCTTGCCCGCGCCCGTGGCGCCGACGAAGGCGACCTTCTGGCCCGGCTTCGCGTAGACGGACACGTTGTAGAGCACCTGGCGCTCGGCGGTGTAGCCGAAGTCCACGTCCTCCATGCGCACATCGCCGGCCAGCGGCGTGTAGGTCACGGTGCCGTCCTCGTGCGGGTGCTTCCAGGCCCAGTCGGTCGTGCGCTCGTCGCACTCGATCAGGTGGCCGTGCTCGTCGTACTTGGTGTTGACGAGGGTCACGTAGCCGTGGTCCTCCTCGGGCTTCTCGTCGATGAGGGCGAAGATGCGCTCGGCGCCCGCGAGGCCCATGACCACGGCGTTGATCTGCATGGAGATCTGGCCGATCTGGCCGCAGAACTGCTTGGTCATGTTGAGGAACGGCACGACGACCGCGATGGAGAGCGGAAGGCCCGAGAGGCTCAGGTTCGGGGTCCCGGAGGCGAGCAGGACGCCGCCCGCGAGCGCGACGATGACGTAGATCAGGTTGCCGAGGTTCTGCAGCACCGGGCCGAGCACGTTGCCGTACATGTTGGCCTGCTGGGAGACCTCGTAGAGGTGCTCGTTGATCTTATCGAAGTCGGCCTTGGCCGCCTCCTCGTGGCAGAAGGCCTTGACGACCTTCTGGCCGTTCATGATCTCCTCGATGTTGCCCTCGACCTGGCCGAGCTCGCGCTGCTGGGCCACGAAGTACTTGGCGGACATGCCGCCGAGGAGCTTGGTGAGAAGCGACATCACGATGACGCCGCACACGATGACCGCGCACATCCATACGGAGTAGTACAGCATGATGATGAACACCGTTACGAGCACGATGGCGGTCTGCAACAGGTTCGGCAGCGACTGCGAGATCATCTGGCGCAGGGCGTCGATGTCGTTGGTGTAGTGCGACATGATGTCGCCGCGCTGGTGCGTGTCGAAGTAGCGGATGGGGAGGTCCTGCATGTTGTTGAAGACCTTCTCGCGCAGCTGCTCGAGGGAGCCCTGCGTGACGGTGGCCATCGCGCGGTTCCAGAACGTGGCGGCGGCGAGGCCCACGAGGTAGACGCAGGCGAGCGTGGCCACGACCTGGAAGATCTTGGGCTGGGCGTCGGCCCAGTCGCCGGTCTGGGTGAACTCGGTGATGACCGAAAGCGCGCTCTGAAGGAACACGGCGCCGAAGCAGCTCGTGATGGCCGCGATGAGCAGGCACACCACGACCGCGGGCAGAAGGCGCGGGTAGAACGAGAACAGGGTCTTGATGAGCCTGGCCGCGGTGGCCGGGTTGATCTGGGCGCGCTTGGGCGCGTTATCGGGCTTACTCAAGGCCATCGCCTCCCTTCGCTGCCTCGGCGTCCAGGGCCGCGGCCTCATCCTCGGTCATCTTGTTCTGCGAGGTGTAGGTCTCGCGGTAGATGTCGCAGCGCTCCATGAGCTCGGCGTGGTTGCCCACGTCGGCGATGCGCCCGCCGTCCATGACGACGATGCGGTCGGCGTCCTCAACCGACGCGGTGCGCTGGGCGATGATGATCTTGGTCGTGTCGGGCAGGTAAGAGGCCAGGCCCTCGCGGATCTTGGCGTCGGTCTTGGTGTCGACGGCGGAGGTGGAGTCGTCGAGGATGAGGACCTTCGGGTGGCGAAGCAGGGCGCGGGCGATGCACAGGCGCTGCTTCTGGCCGCCGGAGACGTTGGAGCCGCCCTGCTCGATCCACTTGTCGTAGCGCAGCGGGAAGGCGTCGACGAACTCGTCGGCGCAGGCGAGCTTCGCGGCCTCGCGGATCTCCTCGTCGGTGGCGTTCTCGTCGCCCCAGCGCAGGTTGTCGGCGATGGTGCCGCTGAACAGGATGTTCTTCTGC
>CAVDQW010000216.1:0-2953 GCA_963610995.1 bacterium
GCGCATAAAGAAAGCCTCCCATTTCTCATGTCCAAGAAATGGGAGGCAGTTCATCACGCGAACGGGGCCTTTTACGTGCTTCTTTGTGAGAGCAAGCGTCTCTGCAAAGGCCGCCGCGGCTCGGGGCTAGTGCCTTCTTGCGTCCAGCTCGCCCGCCAGCTCGTCGAGCGTGACGCCGTAGCGCTCGAGCGCGACGAGCAGGTGATAGACCAGGTCGCCCGCCTCGTAGCGGATGTGGTCGTGGTCATCGTCCTTGCAGGCCATGACGACCTCGGTGGCCTCCTCGGTGAGCTTCTTGAGCAGGCTGTCCTCCTTGCCCTGCAGGAGCTTTGCGGTGTAGGACTCCTCCGGCGACGCGGCGGCGCGACCGTGGATCACCGCAGCCAGGCCCTCGAGGGTCTCGCCGATGTTTCCGTCCTGAACGTTCTTGGTCCTCTCGCCCACTCGGGGCCTCCTTTTCTTTGTAAGACACAGGGACAGTTCCCTCGTCATATTCAGGTAAGACGAAGGAACTGTCCCCGCGTCTTATTATTTGACCTCGCGGAAGAAGCAGCTGCGGTGGCCGGTGTGGCAGGCGGGGCCCGGGGAATCAACCACGGCGACCAACGTGTCGGCATCGCAGTCAACGAGCAGGTGCTTGACCTGCTGCATGTTTCCGCTGGTGGCGCCCTTGTTCCAGAGCTCCTGGCGGCTGCGCGACCAGAACCAGGTGGTGCCCGTCCTCATGGTGAGGGCGAGCGACTCCTCGTTCATCCACGCCACCATGAGCACCTCGCCGGTGCCCTCCTGCTGCACGACGCAGGGCACGAGTCCGGCGGCGTCGAACTTTACGTTGGCCGCGTCGAGGGCGACCGCCTCGGGAGCCTCGCCCGCGTAGGTGTATTCGTTGGCGCTATCCGACATGCTTCCTCCTTGTGTTCGCGTCCCCACTTTAGCAGGGTGGAGTGGCACAAAAAAGTCGGGGCCGCATCTGGCCCCGACTTGTAACGAAGCGATTCTGTTGCCACCGACGACGGCAATAACCCATCGACGGCTGCGCGACCCCTCGCCTACTCGGCCTCGGGCAGACGCCCGACCTGCGGCCGGCTGAGCCTGCGCGCCACCACGATGAGCACGATGCCCAAAACCACGAGCGGCAAGCTCAGGCACTGTCCCATGGTGATAGGCCCGAAGAGGTACCCGAGCTGCGCATCCGGCACGCGGACGAACTCCACGAGAAAGCGGAAAACGCCGTAGAGCATGAGGAATACGCCCATGAACGTCCCCTGCGGGCGCGGGGGCTTCTTGCGGGAAAGCGCCCAGAGCACGCAGAAGATGACGAGGCCCTCGAGGACGGCCTCGTAGAGCTGCGACGGATGGCGATACACGCCCCCGCCGGACTCGAACGCGACCGCCCAGGGCAGGTCGCACTCCTTGCCCCAGAGCTCGCCGTTGACGAAGTTCGCGCAGCGCCCGAAGAAGAGCCCCCACGTGGCGCCGATGACGCCCAGGTCGCAGATGGTGGGGATGCTGATGCGGTACTGCTTGCACACGATTGAGCCGCCGATGACGGCGCCCACGAGGCCGCCGTGGAAGCTCATGCCGCCGTCCCAGGTGGCGATGATCTCGGTCGGGTGCTCGAGATAGTAGCCCGCGCCGTAGAAGATGACGTAACCCAGGCGCGCGCCGATGATGATGCCGAACGCGACGCCGATGACGATGCTCACCACGTCGTCGAGCGAAAGGTCGAGCTCCCAGCGCTTGGCCACGCGGGTGATGACGAAGCCCGCCACGATGAAGCCGGCGAGGTAGGCCAGGCCGTACCAACGCACGGTGAGCGGCCCCAGCGTAAAGGCGATCGGGTCGAGCGCCTGGTAGATGTCGTTGAGGAACAAGGCGCCGCCTACTTTAGAGAACAGCCGGCTGGACGCGCGTAACGCCGGGGACGTGCTCCTTGAGGATGCGCTCGATGCCCTCGGACATATCGAGGCTCGAGAGCGGGCAGCCGGCGCAGGCGCCCTGCATCTCGAGGGTGACGACGCCCTCGTCGTCGACGTCGATGAGCTCCACGTCGCCGCCGTCGGCCTGCAGGCTCTGGCGGATGATGTCGAGGGTCTCTTCAAGAAGCTGCTTATCGACAGCCATGGTGGTGTCCTTTCGTCGTTTCAATCGAAAAGCCTGCGGGACGGACCCGCGAGGCAAACATGCGAGGTCAATCTTACCCAATCGAGCCGCGGGCCGACGGGCGCGCGATGCCCTGGACCGAGCTGTTAATTGATGCGGTCGAAGAGGTGACCGGAGGTGGCGCCTTCCTGGCGATCGGCGGGCTTCTTGCCGGCGCGGGCGGCGTCGAGGGCCGCGGACACGCGGACGACCGCTGAGCGGGTCTCGCCCTCATCGAGCAGCGTGCAGTCGGCCAGGAAGCGCGTGACGCCGGCGGCGAGAAGCTCGGGCATCTCGGGCGTGGCGTCGAGCACCTCCGCCGCCCAGATGCGGCTGCGGCCGTTAATGTCGGTGCGCACGGGCAGGAGCTTGCCCTCCACGTTGCGCAGGGAGAGACGCCGCTTTCGCTGCGGGCAGCGGGCGCAATCGTGGACGCACTTGCCCATGACCTGCAGCACGCAGTGCTCCGAGGTCATCGCGCGCTCGCGGCCAAAGACCATGAGGCCCGTGGGCACCGAGGAGCGCCCTGCCAGCTCGCAGACCTGCTCGAGCGAGAGCTCGTGGGAGAACCAGAAGCCCGCAGCGCCCGCCGCCTCGAGCGCCACGAGGCAGCTCTCGTTGTGGACGGGCACGCAGGAGCGGATCTCGGGCTCAGCGCCGCGCTCGGCGGCGAGCGCCAGCTCGGACATGTTGCCCACGGCGCACGGGGCGCCCGACGCGATGTGCGGGTCGAGGCGGGCGTGGTCGCCTTCGCGGCAGACCTCGTCCAGCCAGGGGATCACGCCGGCCGGCCAGTCGCCCGATGCCAGGT